>CP095846.1:4302151-4609448 GCA_023100825.1 Nocardioidaceae bacterium SCSIO 66511
GTGAGCGTCACCGTGCCGGCCAGCGAGCCACCGCGCTTGGCGGCAACTGCGCCGAACGTCTCATACGTGCCCTGCAGGATGCCTTGCGTACCGATGTAGATCCAGGAGCCGGCCGTCATCTGCCCGTACATGGTGAGGCCGGCGGCTTCGAGTCTGCGGAACTCCGGCCAGGTCGCCCAGTCGCCAACCAGGTTCGAGTTCGCGATCAGCACCCGAGGCGCCCACTCGTGGGTCTGCATCACGCCGACCGGCCGACCGGACTGCACGAGCAGCGTCTCGTCGGCCTTCATGCCCTGCAGCGTTCGTACGATCGCGTGGTACGAAGGCCAATCACGCGCCGCCTTGCCCGAGCCGCCGTAGACGACGAGCTCGTCAGGATGCTCGGCGACCTCGGGGTCGAGGTTGTTCATCAGCATCCGCATCGGGGCCTCGGTCTGCCAGTTCTGGGCAGACAGAGTGGTGCCTCTCGGCGCGCGGACGGTCGGCGGATTGGTCATGACAGGGCTCCCGTTTCGGATTGCGCCGCTGCGACGATGGCGCCGCTGCGTACGAGTTCGGTGGTGGCTTCGAGGTCGGGGGCGAGGAAACGGTCGGGGCCGGGGCCCTCGACCTGCTCGCGTAGTACGCGAAGGACAGCCCCGGTGGCGGCCGCGGGCTCGAGCGGCGAACGTAGGTCGATGCCCCGTGCGGCCGTGACGATCTCGATCGCCAACACCCGGCCCAGGAGATCGACCGCTCTGCGCAGCTTGCGCGCGGCCGACCAGCCCATCGACACGTGGTCCTCCTGCATCGCACTGCTCGGGATGGAGTCGACGCTCGCGGGCACGGCGATGCGCTTCAGCTCGGAAACGATCGCGGCCTGCGTGTACTGCGCGATCATGTGACCGGAGTCGACTCCCGGGTCGTCGGCGAGGAACGGCGGCAGCTCGTGGCTGCGAGAGGCATCCAAGAACCGGTCGGTGCGCCGCTCGGACATGCTGGCGACGTCTGCGACCGGTATCGCGAGGAAGTCGAGCACGTACCCCACGGGCGCGCCGTGGAAGTTGCCGTTCGACTCGACCCGGCCGTCGGCGAGTACGACCGGGTTGTCGATGGCGGCGGCCAGCTCGCGTTCTGCGACGGTGACCGCATGGGCGGCGGTGTCACGGGCGGCACCGTGTACCTGCGGCGCGCACCGCAACGAATACGCGTCTTGTACGCGCGGGTCCTCCGGTCCGCGATGGCTCGCAACGATCGGCGATCCGGCGAGCACCGCCCGCATGTTCGCCGCGGCGAGCGCCTGGCCAGGATGCGGACGCAACGCCTGCAGATCGGCGGCGAGTACGCGGTCAGTACCGAGTAGGCCTTCGATGCTCATCGCCGCGGCGATATCTGCGGTACGAAGCAGCACCTCGAGATCGCTCAGGGCGAGCGTCAACATGCCGAGCATGCCGTCGGTGCCGTTGATCAGCGCGAGACCCTCCTTCTCAGCGAGCACGACCGGCTCGATGGCGTGCTCACGCATGGCCTCGGCGGCCGGGCGTACTGCGCCGCTCGAGTCGGTGACCTCACCTTCGCCCATCAGGGCCAGCGCACAGTGCGCGAGCGGCGCGAGGTCGCCGGAGCAGCCGAGGCTTCCGTACTCGTGCACGACCGGGGTGAGGTCGGCGTTCAGCAGCGCGACGAGCGCACGCACCGTCTCCAGTCGTACGCCGGTGTGCCCGGTCGCCAGCGTCGACAGGCGCAACAGCATCAGCGCGCGTACGACCTCGCGTTCCACCGCGGGTCCGGCGCCCGCCGCGTGCGAGCGGATCAGGCTCTTCTGCAGCGCGGTCCTCTTGGCGGGTTCGATATGGCGCGTGGCGAGCGCGCCGAACCCGGTCGACACCCCGTACGCGGGCGTGGCCGACGCGGCCAGCTTGTCGATCACGCTCCGGGCGGACTCGATTGCTGCGACGGCCGCATCGTCCAACGCAACGGCGGCTCCACCTCTGGAGACTGCTACGACATCGGCGCGGTTCAGCGGGCCGGTACCGACCTGGACGGTTTCGCTCATGCCTCCATTGCACCGCGCGCGAAGCAGAGCTGCCAGCCGTTGCGGCCAGGTCGGTTCTCGGATCCGAGACGGGTCGGAGAGAGTTTGCGGACCTTTCGTTGTCGCCGGCGGCGCACGACGACAAAAAGTCCGCGAACTTTCTTCGCGGGAGGTGTCGATTCCGCCTCAACCCGATCGACGCACGGGTGAGACGCTGGGAAACGCCCGGCGCCGTGACCGAAGGAGACATCATGCCCCGCTTCCTCACCATCGTTCACCACGACGAGCAGAACCTCGCGACCGGCGAACCGAGCCCCGAGCTGCAGCAGCAGATGGGCGAGCTGTTCGAGGAGATCAGCAAGGCCGGCGTACTGCTCGACATGGCCGAGCTGACGATGACGTCCGAGAGCACCCGAATCGCCGGCGACGACGGCAAGCTCACCTACACCGACGGACCGTTCTCCGAGAGCAAAGAGGTCGTCGGCGGCTACACCGTCGTACAAACCAAGGACAAGGCCGAGGCACTCGAATGGGCGCGGCGCTTCATCGAGATCCAGTCTCAGGTCAGCCCCTGCACGGCGGAGGTACGCGAGATCAACGAGAACTGATCGCCGTTTGCCGCGGCAGCGCATGGCTGCTGAGATGAAGCCGTGCCGGATGCGATGACGACCCGAACCGTCGAAGCGGTTTTCCGCATCGAGTCGAGCAGAGTGATCGCCGCGGCAACGCGCATCGTGCGCGACATCGGCATCGCCGAAGAGCTCGCGCAGGATGCACTCGTCGCGGCGCTCGAGCAGTGGCCCGAGTCGGGCGTACCGGACAATCCGGGCGCCTGGCTCGTGACCACCGCCAAACGCCGCGCGATCGACCTCGTCCGCCGCAAGGAGACGTACGCCCGGAAGCTCGCCGAGGTCGGCAGATCGCTGGAGGACATCCCGCCACCAGACGTCACCGAACCCGACGACATCGACGACGACCTGCTTCGGCTGGTCTTCACCGCCTGCCATCCGGTGCTGCCGAGCCAGTCGCGGATCGCGCTCACCCTGCGACTACTCGGCGGCCTGACCACCGATGAGATCGCCCGCGCGTACCTCAGCTCGGAACCGACAGTCGCCCAGCGGATCGTCCGGGCGAAGCGCAAGCTCGCGGAGTCGCGCGCCGAGTTCGAGGTGCCGCACGGCGCCGACCGGGTGGCACGGCTGTCGTCGGTGCTCGAGGTCATCTACCTGATCTTCAACGAGGGCTACGCCGCGACCTCCGGCGACGACCTCGTACGCCCCGCTCTGTGCGAAGACGCCCTCCGGCTTGCTCGCGTACTGCAGAGCCTGATGCCGGACGAGCCCGAGGTGCACGGGCTCGCTGCCCTGCTGGAGTTCCAGGCGGCGCGGATACCTGCCCGCGCCGGCCCCGACGGCGCGCCGGTTCTACTCGCCGATCAGGACCGCACCCGCTGGAGCCGCGTACTCATCCTGCGCGGCTTCGACGCCGTCCAGCAGGCAGGCGACGGTCCGTACGCTCTCCAGGCTGCGATCGCCGGTTGCCACGCGAACGCTCCGACGTACGCCGACACCGACTGGCCGACGATTGCCAGGCTCTACGCCCGCCTCGGCGCCCTGATGCCGTCGCCGATCGTCGAGCTCAACCGTGCGGTCGCGGTCGCCGAAGTCGACGGACCGGAGGCGGCCCTGCAGATCGTCGACTCCCTCGCAAGCGACCCAACGCTCGCGTCGTATCACCTGCTGCCCAGCGTCCGTGGAGACCTGCTCGCGCGCCTCGGCAGGGGCGTCGAGGCACGAGCCGAACTAGACCGGGCGGCCTCGCTGGCGCGCAATGCCCGCGAGCAGGAACTACTGCGCACGAAGTCCGAGCGAGTCGCCGGCACCGTGTGACACCACCGCTCGGCCGATGTTTCACCAGTGACCTAACGGGAATGATTGCGGGCCGGGACTATCCCTGCCGCGCGGACGGTCTATCGTCGGCGCGGCACACAACACCGAAGGCCGACTCGACGAGGAGCTGTCGTGGGCAAGAAGAGTGGAATGCTGGTCGTGTCGATCGCGACCATGACCGGACTTGCGGTCCTGAACCCGGCGTCGGCGACATCGGCCTCCGACGCCGCCCCCGGCGGTGACTCGCCCGCCGCTTCGTCAACTGCCCGCGAACGGATGAGTTTCTACGACTCGCGCGAGGGCACGCCGGCGCACCAGGTCGCCACCGCGCACGAGACCGCGACCGCAAAACAGAGCGCGAACGTACGTGCCCTCCGCCGCTCGGTCGGCACCGACGCCGAGGTCTCGATCGACCCGGTCACCGGCACTCCTCGAAACCTCGCGAGCCGCGACGGGTACCTCACGTCGCCGAGCTCCGCACCCGCGCGCAGGGTGGCGATGTCGTACGTGCGCCAGCACATCAACGCCCTTGGCCTGACCCGCGACGATCTCTCCTCCTTCCATCTGCGCAAGTCGTACACCGACTCCGTCGGCACCACTCACCTCGCCTGGCAGCAGCTCGTCGACGGCATCCCGGTGTTCGGCAACGGACTCGAGGCGCATGTGACGAGCTCAGGCGAGCTCATCTCGCTGCAGGGTTCACCCGTCTCCGGCATCGCGGACCTCTCCGCCGATGAGTCTTCGACACCAGCGATCTCCGCCGGCGATGCCCGCAGCGATGCCGCCGACGACGTCGGTGGCGAGGCCGACGCCTCGGCCGCGAAGCGCTCGACTCGCTCGACGAGCACCGTCTGGAACAACGGCGACCGCGCCGGCCTCGTCTGGTTCGCCGACGGCGACGACGTACGCCTCGGCTGGAGTACGTACACCCAAGCCGGCGACACGCTCGCGTACTCGCATGTTCTCGACGCCACTGACGGCGACGTGCTGTACCGCCGCGACCTCGTCGATTTCGAGAAGGGCGACGCGTGGACGTACCCGAACTACCCGGGTGCCAAGCGCGGCGGCGATGCGACGAAGGTCAACGTCTTCAAGAAGAGCTGGCTCAAGCGCGGCGCGAAGTGGCTGAACGGCAAGTTCGCCATTGCGTGGAGCGATGTCGATGACAACAACCAGGTCACCAAGGCCGAGAAGACACCCGTACCCGGCACCAAGAAGCACCCACAGTTCAAGCTGAAGCCGATCAAGGCCGGCAACAAGCTGTGCAAGAGCTTCGTCTGCACCTGGGACCCCGAGACTCCCAACTCGTGGAAGAAGAACCGCAAGGCAGATGTCACGAATGCGTTCGTGACCGCGAGCAAGTTCCACGACTATCTGGCGAAGGCGCCCTTCGGATTCACTGGTGCCGCAGGCAACTTCGAGGCGAACGACCGCGACCCCGTGCTGCTGAACGCACTCGACGGTGCCGACACCGCCGACGGTCTGCCCGACGGCAACCACATCGACAACGCCAACATGGCAACCCCACCCGATGGCACACCGCCGACGATGCAGATGTACCTGTGGCACCAGCCGGGTACGAGCAACGAGGAAGACCCGTTCCTTCCGACGAGCGGCGCATTCGACACCTCCGTGCTGCTGCACGAATACACCCACGGTCTGTCCAACCGCCTGGTCACCGACGCGGCCGGCAACTCGACCCTGAACAGCCTGCAGGCGGGTTCGATGGGTGAGGCATGGAGCGACTACTACGCCATGGACTACCTGGTCACCAAGGGGTTCGAGAAGGACACCCCGAACAAGGACGGCCAGGTACTCGAGGGCAAGTACGTCGCCGCCGGGCAGGTCTTCCGTACGCAGGCGATCGACTGCCCGGTGGACGCCACTTCCAAGAAGTGCCGCGGCATCGACGGTTCCAAGGGCGGATACACCTACGGCGACGTGCCGACGATCGGCGGCTCCCCAGAGGTCCATTCCTCCGGAGAGGTGTGGTCGCAGACGCTGTGGGACGTACGTACCGCGCTCGGCCACCGTACGGCCGGCATGCTCGCCACTCGCGCAATGGAGCTGTCACCCGACGATCCGAGCATGCTCGACATGCGCAACGCGATCCTGCAGGCCGATAAGGTCGCCTACGACGGCGCACACAAGAAGCAGCTGTGGAAGATCTTCGCCGAACGCGGCATGGGCTGGTTCGCCGGTTCGGTCGACGGCGGCGACACGCGGCCGGCCGAGAACTTCAAGACGCCGCCGGCGCCGCAGAAGCCGATGGGCACCCTGCAGGGCAAGGTGACCGACGCCATCAGCGGCGACCCGGTCAAGGGTGCGATGGTGCACATCACCGGCCACGACTCGGGCTACATCGGCAGCTTCGCCGACACGACCGACGCATCCGGTACGTACACGATCCCGAACGTCCCGGTCGGCAAGTACGCGAAGGTCGTCGTGTCGACACCCGGCTACGAGGTCATCTCCAAGGCCGTGCGCGTGAAGTCGCCGGGCACGGCGAAGGCCTGGTCCATCCGCAAGGACTTCGCCGCGAGCAGCGCCGGCGGCAGCGTGACCTCGTTCGACGGACCCGACTACACCCCGTACGCCTGCGGTCCCGACGGCGCGATCGACCTGAGCCAAGGCACCGGCTGGGGCAGCACGACCGGCGACGATGAGGGCACGCCGACCGATACACCCGAGCCGAAGGCGATCACCGTCAAGCTGGCCGAGCCGATCGACATCACCGCCGACGAGGAGACGACGGCGTTCGCGGTCGACCCGACGGCGACCTGCGGCGACTCCGGCAGCAGTTCGACGGGCGAGTACAAGATCGAGGTCTCTACCGACGGTGACAGCTGGGAGACCGCCGTCGACGGCACCGGCGACAACGCGTTCGGCGAGGAGAACCGGTTCGTGTACACGAACGTTCCGTCGTCGATCGACGCGGCGGGTGTCGAGTACGTGCGATTCACGATGCTCAGCCCGCAGGTGCCCGATATCGGCACGAACTGCCCCGACGGTGCGTACGGCGGCTGTGCGTACATGGACATGACCGAGCTGGAGGTCTTCGGTACGCCGGCCGAGTAGCCCAACACCCCCGGTGAGCCGCCCGTTTCTGCCCCAGAATCGATCAGAATGGGGCAGAAACGTGCGGCTCACGGTGGTTGGGCCGGCCGCTGCCGGAGGTGATCCATGAGTAGACCTGTCCCCGCGGCGACGGCCGCGCTGCGGGTGCTGCGGTTTCTGTCGGCGCAGGCGGCGCCGGTACCTGCCGCCCGGCTGGCCGACGAGGCAGGACTTCCGCGGTCGTCCGCGTACCACCTGCTCACTGCGATGGAGCGGGAAGGCTTCGTGACGCACTACGCCGACGACCGGCTCTGGGGCATCGGCCTCGCGGCGTACGAGGTCGGCGTCGGCTACTCCCGACAGGAGCCGCTTGCCCGGCTGTCTCGAATGCCGATCGCCCAACTCGTCGATACCGTAGGACAGTCGGCGCATCTGGCGATCCTGCACGGCCGCGAAGTCGTGTACGTACTCGAGGAGCGAGCGCCCGGCAAGCCGCCGCTGGTCACCGACGTCGGTGTACGGCTACCTGCGGCACTGACCGCATCGGGACGGGCGATCCTCTCGACCCAGTCGGCGGCACAGGTACGCGCGCTCTTCCCCGACCGCCAGTCGTTTGTCGACCGGCACGGACGTGGCCCAGCCAGCCCGACCGCACTGCGGCACCTGCTCAGCGACACGCGTACGCGCGGCTTCGCAACCGAGGACGGCGAGGTGACGCCCGGATTCGTCTCGGTCGCGGTGGCGATCGACAGCCCGCCGGGAGCAGCCACTCTTGCCAGCGTCGCCGTTACCTACGACAGCCGCCGCGACTCCCCTGCGACCGACGAACTCGCCGCAGCCGTACGAGCTGCTGCCCAAGCGATCTCTGCCAGGCTGCGCGGCGCCTCCGCACGTACGCTCGGGCAGCACTGATTTCGCGTATGTCGTTTGCATTCGCGAACCCGTCGTTTTGTATCTATCGCACATAGCTCCAATAGGTTTGTACCTGTGCGTGATAGATCCCGAATCAGCACCGCAAGTTACCGGCGGGTAGGCTGAGTACGCAGACCTGCCCGAAGTCCACGGACCGAACACAGTAGCGTGCTGTCGGTGGATCCCCGGCCCTGAGGAGTGCCGACATGCAGATTGTCGCCATCGTCTTGTCATTGGCGATCACCGTGGTCACGATCCCGGTGATCGTCATGGCGATCATGCGGATGCTCGGTGTCATCCGTATGGGCCAACCGGCCATCGGCCGCAGCGACAACCCGGGCGCGCGTACGTTGACGATGCTCAAGGAGACCGTCCTCCACACGCGCATGCTGCAGTGGACCTGGGTCGGCGTGATGCATTGGTTCGCGTTCGCCGCGTTCATCTTCTTGAGCACCGCCGTCGGTGCTGCGTACTTCCAACTCTTCGACGTCGACTTCCAGTGGCCGATCGTCGGTCACTGGTACCCGTTCGAGTGGTTCAGCGAGTTCATCGGCCTGCTCGGTGCGATCGGCATCATCGTCTTGATCGTCTACCGCCAGGTGAAGCACCCGCGCAGGCTCGAGCGAGGCAGCCGCTTCTACGGCTCGACGTTCTGGCAGGCGTACTTCGTCGAGATCTTCGTGTTGGTCGAGAGCAGCGCGATCCTGTTCATCCGCGGAGCCGAGTACAACCTCGGTGTCGCCGCAGGCCACGACAACGCCACCCGCGCACATTTCCCGCTTTCGTCGTACATCGGCGACCTCTACCCGTCGTCGGTGACCGCCAACGAGAACCTCGTCTACGCGATCGCCGCCATCAAGGTCATCCTCGCGATGGTCTGGCTGCTGGTGATCGCACGCAACCTGACGATGGGCGTCGCCTGGCACCGTTTCACCGCGTGGTTCAACATCTGGTTCAAGCGCGAGTCCGACGGCGGCACGGCACTCGGCGGCCTCCGCCCGATCATGGTCGACGGCAAGCCGCTGGACTTCGAGAACATCGAGGAACTCGACGAAGACGCCGCACTCGGCGTCGGCAAGGTCGACGACTTCACCTGGAAGGGCATCCTCGACTTCACGACCTGTACGGAGTGTGGTCGCTGCCAGGATCAGTGCCCCGCATGGAACACCGAGAAGCCGCTGTCTCCCAAGCTCCTGATGATGGGACTGCGCGAACAGGCGTACGCGAAGGCAGGCGGCGACGAGTCCGCCGCCGAGCGCAGCCTGATCGGCAAGGGCGACGAGGACAGCTGGTTCTACAACCCCGACGGCGGTGACTTCGTCATCGACGAGGACGTGCTGTGGAGTTGTACGAGCTGCGGCGCGTGCGTGCAGCAGTGCCCGGTCGACATCGAGCATGTCGACCACATCGTCGACATGCGCCGCTACCAGGTGCTGGTCGAGTCGAACTTCCCGACCGAGCTGAACCAGCTGTTCAAAGGCCTTGAGAACAAGGGCAACCCCTGGAACATGTCGCCAAATGCGCGGATGGACTGGGCCAAGGATCTCGACTTCGAGGTCAAGCAGGTCGGCTCTGATGTCGAAGACCTGTCCGAGGTCGAGTGGCTGTTCTGGGTCGGCTGCGCCGGTGCCTACGAAGACCGCGCCAAGAAGACGACCCAGGCGGTAGCCGAGCTGCTGCACCTCGCCGACGTCGACTTCGCGGTCCTCGGCGACGGCGAGACCTGCACCGGCGATCCGGCGCGTCGTTCCGGCAACGAGTTCGTGTACTCGATGCTCGCGATGCAGAACGCCGAGGTGTTCAAGGAGACCAAGGCGAAGAAGGTCGTCGCCACCTGCGCGCACTGCTTCAACACCTTGAAGAACGAGTACGCCGAGTTCGGTGTCGAGCTCGAGGTCGTGCACCACACGCAGTTGCTCAACCGGCTCGTACGCGAGGGCAAGCTCACGCCGGTCGCGCCTTCGGGCAGCGGCTCAGTCGGCGCGAAGACGATCACGTACCACGATCCGTGCTACCTCGGTCGCCACAACCAGGTGTACGAGCCGCCGCGCGAGTTGCTGGACGTCATCCCGAACACCACGTTCAACGAGATGCCCCGCAACTCCGAGCGGTCGTTCTGCTGTGGTGCCGGCGGCGCGCGGATGTGGATGGAAGAGAACATCGGTCAGCGGATCAACGTCAACCGCACGGAGGAGGCGATCGCGACCGGCGCCGACCAGATCGCCGTCGGCTGCCCGTTCTGCCGGGTGATGCTCTCCGATGGCCTGACGCTGAAGCAGTCCGAGGGTGAGGCTCGCGAGGAGGTCGAGGTCCTCGACGTGGCGCAGATGCTGCTGGCATCGGTCAAGCGTGGCGAGGAGCCGGAGCCGAGTACCGCCGAGTAGACCCCGAAGACGTGAAGCGGCCCCGATCGAACTCCGATCGGGGCCGTCGCGCGTACGACCGCCGGGGGTCGCGGTCGTACGCGCGAGTTTTTGGTTGGCTACAGCGCGAGCGCGACCCTGGTGTCCCAGTCGGGTCGTAGCCGGTACTTCGGGCAGATCGTGCCGTTCTCGTGGTGGCCCTCGATCCCGCAGAACGGGCAGGCTCCCGAGCGGATGTGCGGGTCGAGGCTCATGCAGGAGCCGATCTGCTCACCACGCACCTTGTAGTTGAACACCACCTTGGCGGGCGATCCACAGGTGCAAACCTCACCCGGCTCTGCCGGACGTCGTCCAAGCTGTCGCTTCTTCCCGAACATGGCGGTCACTCCCTTCCCAGCCATCCGGGGTACGAACGCCGTCGCCGTGTCGCCGAAATCCGCCGACACGGAACAGCTTCGCTACCCTGCTGCCTCACTAGTGAGGCAGGTAACTAGGCTAGCACCATCCTCGCCACTTCACTAGTGAAGCAGTTAGGCTCAGCCCATGACGATCGATCACACCGATCCGCGCTCCCCCTCGCAACAGATCGCCGACGACCTTCGCGAGCAGATCAATGACGGTCAGTTCGCCGCCGGCGACCCGCTCCCGTCGGAGAGGACCCTCGTCGAGCTGTACGGCACCGCCCCGCAGACGACCCGCCAGGCGATCGCGATCCTCAAGTCCGAGGGTCTCGTCGTGGGCAAGCCGGGCCGCGGCATCTTCATCCGCGAGCGGCTGCCGATCGTCCGGGTCGGCTCCGATCACCGCGCCCAATGGCGCAAGCGCACCGGCCAGTCGCCGATGCAGGCCGAGGCGGAAGCCAACGGGTTGTCCTGGTACCAGGAGGTGCTCGCACTGGAAACCGTCCCCGCTCCCGACTGGGTCGCGGACCGGTTCGAGATCGAGCGCGGCCAAGAGGTCTTCGTACGCCGCCGCCGAACCTGGATCGAGAACGTACCGACCCAGCTGGCCGACAGCTACTACCAGCTCGCCGACGTCGAGGGCACCCGGATCATGTCCGAGGACACCGGACCCGGCGGTAGCTACGCTCAGCTCGAGGAGCGCGGGCTCGTCCTCGCGAAGTTTCGCGAAGAGATAGGCATCCGGATGCCCACGCCGGACGAGACCCGCCGCCTGCGGCTCGGGCCCGGCATCCCGGTCGCCGAGATGTGGCGAGTCGCGTTCACCGCGGAGCGTCCGATCGAGGTGTTCCGGTCTGTACTGGCCGGCAACAGCCACGTGTTCGTCTACGAATTCGATGCGCCCGTGTGACCGGCCGCGCGTGCACGTACGAAGGCCGCTCACTCCCCTGTGGTGAGCGGCCTTCGTACGAGGCGTCCTGGCGAATCCGCACTCAGGCGTCGCGGCGGGTGAACCGAATCGCTGCCAGCGCGACAACTGCCGCGAGCTCGAGGCAGAACACTCCGAAGCCGGTCCACGGCGCGAGCGCATTGGGGTCGAAGTTGACGACGAACGTGATGCTGCTGCCCGCGTTGCCCGGCATCAGCTTCGTGATCCACTCGCCGGTCTCACCCGGGATGAGCATCACCAGGTTGCCGACAACGAAGATCATGGCCAGCGCGATGGAGATCGCCGCCGCGGTGTGCCGAACGAGGAACGCGAGCGCAGCCGCAAAGAGTGCCAGGCCGGCGAGGTAGAGGCCGCAGCCGAACATCGCGCGGATGACGCCCTCGTCGCCGAGCGGCACGCCGACGTCCTTGGCGTCCAAGAACGGGTTGCCGGCGAAGTACCCGGCGAACGCCGTCACGGTGCCGCCGACGAACAGCACCCCGGCCAGTACCGCGTACTTCGCGAACATCACCCGAGTCCGCCTGGGCGTCGCAGCCAACGTCGTACGAATCATTCCGCTCGAGTACTCGCTCGAAACGGCGAGTGCTCCGAGCACCACAGCGGTGACCTGCGCGATCATCATGCCCCAGGTGACGAATGACCCGGGGTCCTCACCGGCCTCACCGCTGGCGATCCCGTCGGCCGTTGTGGCGCAGATCAGCACGGTGAGCCCGGCGCCGAAGGCGAACAGCGCGACCATGGTCCAGACGCTGGACCGTACGCTCCACAGCTTGATCCACTCGGCCCGCAGTGCGTGCGAGATACTCAGCTCAGGTGCTCGGGTACGTACGGGCGTCTCGGTGGCTTCGATCGCGGTCATGATGGTGCTCCTACGCTCGCGTGGTACTCGACGCTGTCTGCGGTCAAGGTCATGAAGGCGTCCTCGAGGGAGGACCGCACCAGGGTCAGCTCGTGCAGATGGACGCCGGCAGCGCCGGCCAGGTCACCGATCTGTGGTGCCGAGATGCCCTGTACATGCAGCTCATCACCGTCCGCGGAGATCTCGCAGTTCTCTGCCCGCAGCAGATCTGCGAGCCGTCCACGGTGCGGCGACCGCACGCGTACGTACGAAGCCGCATGCTCAGAGATGAAGTCGTTCATGCTGCAGTCGGCCAGGATCTGTCCTCGGCCGATGACCAGCAGATGCTCGGCGGTCAGCGCCATCTCGGACATCAGGTGGCTCGAGACGAACACCGTTCTGCCCTCGTCGGCCAATCGCCGCATCAGGCCGCGTACCCAGCGGATGCCCTCAGGGTCGAGCCCGTTGACCGGCTCGTCGAGTACGACGACCGGCGGATCACCCAGCATGGCCGCGGCGATACCGAGCCGCTGGCCCATGCCGAGCGAGTACCGGCCGGCCCGGTTGTCGGCAACGGACTCCAACCCGACCAGCCCGAGCACCTCGTCGATGCGCTTGGCCGGTATGCCGTTGCTGGCAGCCATCCAGCGCAAGTGGTCGCGCGCCGTACGCCCCGGGTGGATCGCATGGGCATCCAGCAGTGCGCCGACCTCGCGCAAGGGCGCCGGTAGATCGCCATAGCGACGACCCGCGACCGAGACGGTTCCGCTGGTCGGTCGGTCGAGGCCGAGGATCATCCGCATGGTCGTCGACTTGCCGGCTCCGTTTGGACCCAGGAAGCCGGTCACGCGACCGGGCTCGACGGTGAAGTCGACAGAGTCGACCGCCCGGGTCGACCCGTAAGTCTTGGTGAGTGCGTTCGCGACGATCATGACTCGACCGCCCGGAGGAGTGGTGTGTTCATGCCCCATACGTTCGCGCCGAACGACGCTTCCCCGCATCGGGGACGACCCGCGATCCGACCCCGATGACCCCCTGAGGGCAACTGGTGCCGCGGGCGTTCTCAGTCGCCGAAGATGCCGCCGTCGTGACGGTGTGCGCGACCCGACGGGTCGATCTGGAAGTGCTGCCAGTCGGCACTGCCGAGCCAGCCGAAACCGGCCCCGCGCATGGCCCGTACGACGCCCTGCTTCGCGGACCGGTACGTGATGCGGTGCGGACGGGAGCGGAAGTTCCACCACCGGTTGGGTTTGAATCCGCGTGCGGATCGGTAAGGGTTCTCCCAGGTGTTGATGTCGATCGAACGCCCGAGACTGTGTGGGCTCAGGTCGTTCGGACGTCCGACGATGCCGCGGCAATTGAACGCGGAGGTGTTGCCCGCCCGCATCGACTTGAAGTCGTTTGCTCCGTGCAGCTTGCGGCTCCACCCGAACCGGTCGACGCGGAACATGTGCCGGATCGGAAACTTGCCACGGTAGATGGCCCGGAAGGCGCGCACGGTGTTACGCGCGATGGAGCGATGCACGACGAGCTCGCCGCGGTGGCGGTAGCCGTCGTACCCCCAGTAGTTCATCCGGACGAGCCGCAACTGCTTGCGCCCCACCGGGCAGCCACGGTGCCAGCTGCGGCCGGTCATCGACCGCCACACCTTGCCGGGGATCCGCATGACCCGCGGGTGCATACCGTGCGCGGTGGGTCTCGGTTGCTGTGGAAGGCGTATCCGTGGCCGAGGCGCCTTCTTCGGAAGCTGGACGGGTTCGATGCGTTCGGACCCCGCATGCGAAGCCGAAGCGGCCGGCCGGCTCGGCGCGGCCTCGACGCCGGCACCCCCGAGGGTCGTGACCGCACAGGCGGTGACGCTCGCAATGACGACAGTCCTACACCCGATCATCTGCACCACCTTCCTGCCGTCAGGTCGAGTCAAACACGGCAACCGACTGTTGTCAGACTCACCGACATCACAATGCGCCACAGCAATGTCATTGTGACGCTTGCGATGACGTCATAGTGATGTCATGATGGCGTCATGAACCTCACGCAGTACGTCGAGCGACTCCGCTCCGACTTGGCCGATGCGGCCGCAGTGGGCGACGACGATGTCCGCGCCGCGGGTGAGCGGCTCGCCCAGTCGCTGAGCCCGTCGACCCGGATGGTGCTGCTCGAAGCTCTCTCGGATGCAACTGCCGAGATCACCAGCGAGCTCGAGCAGTCGACGGTCGAGGTGCGGTTGAACGGACGCGAGCCCGAGTTCGTGGTGAGCGACGTCTACTCCGAGCCGCCCGTACCTCCGGCGCCCCCTGCTCCGCCGACTCCACCGCCGCCGCCCGGCCAGGAGGATGCCGACAGCGATGCCGTCGCGCGAGTGACCGTCCGCATCCCCGAATGGCTCAAGACCCGCGCCGAGGAGCTCGCCTCCGATCAGGCCCAGTCGCTCAACGCGTGGATCGTCAATGCGATCAAGTCGGCATCAGCAGAACGAGCCGTCAGCATCGACCTCGATCTCGGCTCGGGCCGGATCAACGTGGGCCATCCACACGGCCCCCGCTCCCGCCGCGTCCAAGGCTGGGCCCGATAGCGGTGCCCTAGACAACCTGACCCGAGCCAACGCAGGTGCGCGTACGCCCTGCGGCGGTCCCGCACACCCTGAAAGAGGCAGCACATGCAAACCTTCAAGACCGACGGCCCCGTCCGCTTACGCGTCGAGAACCGCGCCGGACGAGTGACGATCGACGCGGCCGACGTCACCGAGTCGACCGTCGAACTCACCGCATTGAGCCCCGAGGCCGAGCAGGCGATCGCCGAAGCGGTTGTCGAGCAACGCGGCGACAACCTGGTCGTCCTCCTCCCCCGTGGCAGATCCGGCCTGTTCCGTGGCCGCGGCGCGAAGGTCGCGGTCGACATCCGGGTGCCCACCGGGTCAACGCTGAGCGCGTCCCTGCAGTCAAGCGATCTGCGCACGACGGGGTCGCTCGGCGACGCCAAAGTCGAACTCGGCTCAGGTGATGTCGTCGTCGACACGATCATGGGATCGGCTCGGTTCGCCAGCGGATCGGGCGACGTACAGGTCGAGCGGTGCGACGGCAGTCTCGTGACGACGATGGGTTCCGGAAACGTCACCGTCGGAACAGTTCAAGGCAAAGCACAGGCCCGGACGGGCAGCGGTGACGTCACCATCTGGCATGCGCTCGGCGCAGTCATGGTGGGCTCGGGATCGGGTGACGTTTCGGTTGGCGAAAGCGTTTCGGGGGTCACGGCGAAGACCGGTTCGGGCGACGTGCGAGTGCAGCAGGCCCGATCCGGCGAGGTTCGCGCGACGACCGCGTCCGGCGACGTCGACGTCGCGGTGACCGCCGGAACGGCCGTATGGCTCGACCTGAACACCATCAGCGGCGACGTGCGCAATGAGCTCGACACGATCGCCGGCCCGGACGACACCGACAACCAACTCGAGCTACGAGTCAAGACCGCGAGCGGCGACATCAGCGTCGCCCGCGTATAGACACGAAACGAAGGGGAGAGGACCGTGATCAGGCCGATGAACCACACAATCGAGATGGTCGCCGCGCAGTACGAGACCTACGTACGCGAGCAGACCCGCCGAAGCCGCGCGTACGAGAACGACTTCGAGACGACGGCACGGCGACGTAGAACCAAGCGCACCCAGCGAGTGGCCGGTGCCGCCGACCCCAACGAGTTGTAGCTGCGCTCAGATCTTGGTGCGATGGAAGTTCGCGTACGAGCGCGACGGCGTCGGGCCGCGCTGGCCTTGGTACCGCGACCCGTACTTCGCGGAGCCATATGGATGGTCGGCCGCCGAGCTCAGCCGGAAGAAGCACAGCTGCCCGATCTTCATGCCTGGATACAGCTTGATCGGCAACGTCGCGACATTGGCCAACTCGAGCGTGACGTGACCGGAGAAGCCAGGGTCGATGAAGCCGGCAGTTGCATGGGTGAGCAGACCGAGCCGGCCAAGCGATGACTTGCCCTCGACGCGGGCCGCGATGTCGTCGGGCAACCCGACCTGCTCGTACGTCGACCCGAGCACGAACTCTCCCGGGTGGAGGATGAACGGCGCGCCCTTCTCGGCCGTCACGGCCTGAGTGAGATCCGACTGGTCCTCGGCGGGATCGATGTGCGGGTACTTGTGGTTCTGGAACACCCGGAAGTACTTGTCGAGTCGCATGTCGACGCTCGACGGCTGGATCATCTCGGTATCCCACGGATCGATCTCGATCCGGTTCCGGTCGATCTCGTCGAGGATGTCGTGGTCAGAGAGCAGCACTCTGTGAATGTACCGAATACGGGCGCCCGTACGCCGGGGTGCCCACGCGGCCGGACGGGCGACTAGTATTCTTCTCGCAACGCGCGGATGTAGTTCAATGGCAGAACCTCAGCTTCCCAAGCTGATAGTGCGGGTTCGATTCCCGTCATCCGCTCCACATGCAAAGGCCCAGGTCAGAGCCGGTTTCCGGTTGACCTGGGCGCAATGCATCTAGTTCGGTGCGGGCTCGGCGTGCCACCTACGTGCCACTCCGCGCGCCCGCCATCGGTGGATCGTCTCCCTCGCCGGGCTTCTTCTTGCTCGCCTTCTTTGCTTCCTCGATGAGGTCGTTCAGGCCTGCCGCGATGGCATGGTCCCGCTCGTCGCTGGCGTGTTGGTAGATCAACGCGGCCCGTTCACTGCTGTGTCCGAGTCGCTCCATCAGCTCGCGGATCGTCGCCCCGGTGCGCGCGGCGTACGTCGCACCGGCATGGCGCAGGTCGTGAAGGTGCACCCCTGAGACTCCCGCCTCATCCAGCGCGGCTACCCAGATGCGTTGGAAGTTCGAGCGCAGAGGCGTAGCTCCCTTCGGACCGACGAACACCCGGCCATCGCGCCCCTTCTCTGCGAACACCCGCAGGTGCCACGCAAGATCAGGGCCGATCATCTCGGGCAGCACGATTGACCGCCTGCCCGCGCCGGATTTGGTCGGCCCGATGATGCGTTCGGCTCCGAGCTCCTGCACCGCCCGCTCGATCCTCACGCGGGGCACTGTCACGTCGAGGTCGGGACGCTGAAGGCCCATCAGCTCACCCCACCGCAGACTGCCGAACGTGGCGAGCAGCACGAGCGCGCGATACCGAGGCTGAATAGCATCAGCAATGGCGAACACCTCAACCAGCGTCGGCGGCTTCCTCTCGGCGCTCCGCTCGATACCGCCACCTTCGATCCGGCACGGATTCGCACGGATCAGCCGATCGTCAACCGCCGTGTTCATGATCGCTTTCAGGAGGCGGTACGCCTTGGCGACGGTCACAGGACCGGCTCCGTCGTCCAGTCGATCCCTGCGCCAGGTCCGCACACGCGCATAAGTGATGTCTGCCAACCCGAGGGGTCCAAGGTCGGGTTGGAGGTGACGGCGGTACAGCAGCTTGTAGAGCGCCACTGTCCGAGGCCTCAGTCCCGGTCGCTCGTCGATCCACTGGGGCGCGTACTCGTTGAGCGGGATTGCGCCCGCGTCCGGGTCGTACCAGTCGCCTCGCCGCACTTCCACCTCCTTGTCACTGAGCCACGTGTTGGCGTCGGTCTTGTTGCCGAACGTGAACGGAGCTGGCCGCATGATGCCGTCGAGACCCCGGTATCGGACCTGATAACGCCCAGACGGCAGCTTGCGAACGGCTCCGAAGTGTCGTCGCGCCATCACGCGGCCGCCTTCCGGTCAAGACGGCGTACACGGCGCGGCTCGACCGTCCCACGCTCGATGTACTCGACAAGCGCAGCAGTCGGGATACGTACGTGCCGCCCGAGCTTCACGAAGCGGATACGTCGTTCCTCGACCAGGCGGCGGGGAAACCGATCGGTCGTACCAAGCACCTCGGCGGCTTGAGCAATCGTCAGCAGCTTGTCACTCATCGTTTCTCCTTCGGGTTATGCCGCGTCGGGTGCGGCGGGTTGTGGAGTTGCCGAACAGTTGTCGGGAGGTCCATCACGGGCGGCGATGATTGCTTGAGCGCGGTCGTATTCCGCGCGCCACCGGTTCCGCTCCGTGACAGCGGCTTTGATCACGCGTTGGTAGTCCGGGCACGTTTCGCCGGCGGTCGGGTCGAGGGATTCCCACACGTAGCGAGCCTGCCCGTCATCGTCTGTCGCGTCGGCGGCGAACCGATCCGTGTCGGGTGCGTCGATCCCTGCTTCGGCGAGGGTTTCGCGGACCACAGCGGCACGGTCGGCCTTGTGCTCGGACAACTTCTTGCCCGACCACTGCCGGGAGGCGAGACACCTTCTGCCGCCGTGGCCGAGGTTGTCCAACTCGTGCGCCTTCTTCCCACACTCCCCGGGACGCATCCCCGACTTCGCGCCCTTGGGCTGGACCCCGAACCGCAGCCAGTTCGCACACTGCGGGGTACACGGCAGATACACCAGCTCGGCATGCAGCCGGTCGCGATGGGCACGCTGGCGTTTGGTGATCGTGTCCGGGTCGTACGCCTCCGCGATCGACTTGGTGAGGTACTTCGTCAGATACCCGACCGACTTCGCGATCTGGCGTTCGTTGGACGCGATGATCCCCTGATAGTCGAACTGTTTCCCGGGCCGGATCATGTGCGCCGGCTCATCGGTGGCGGGGTCGATCGCGTCGAGCGCTTCATCCCAGGACGGGAGCAGCACACCCGTGTCGGGGTCGACGTAGCCGTCCTGTCGTTCGTCCCACACCGGCAGCCGGTCGACGTAGACCGGTTCGTCGAGCTGGGGCCACCACACTTGGTGATAGACGCCGTCGACGACCTGGCGCACCGTCTGTCGCGGGATCGTTCCCCGTACCGCGGCGTGTAGATGCAGCGCGAGGCGTTTCTGGGGTTCGACGGTCGCGAAATACTGGACCTTGTAGCCCGCACCCCGGCGCAGTGCCTGCCACAGCCGATCCACCAGCGCCGGGAAATGCAGGGCGTCCAACGCGGCCTTGCGGTAGTCATACGTCGACGGGTTGCACGGTGTGCCATCGCGGCGGACCCGCCCATACGACGGGAGCGTGAACGTCAAGAACATCGACGGCCTATAGACCGTGCCGTCCGGGGCCGTGAACGTGCGCCCCAGCGTCGTATCCGCCGTCGGGCGCTTCGGGAGCTCGCCCACATCATCACGACGCTTCGTCGACCGCACCCGCCGCGCCAACGCCCGCTCAGCATCCACGGCTCTCGCGTCGTCGCCGGGGTCGTCCTGGTCGTCGGTGTCGTCGGGTTCCTCGAGGTCGTTGCTGTCGTCGTGTTCGGGTTCGTCGACACGGTGCCAGCCCTCGAGGCACTGCGAAATGCGCAGCTGGCGTGCCTTCTCCGCACACGGTGGACAGACCCGCGACTTGGTCGACCCGCACGGGATCGGGATCACCCGTTCCTCACCCGTGGACAGGTCGATCAGTTTCCGCACGATCGGACGCACACACACGCCCGCGTACTCGGCCAGCTCCCGCACGGTCGCGTTATCCAGCTCCGGAAGGCCGTTCATGCCGCCGCCCCCTGGCCGTCGAGGCGTGGCCGGATGGTCTCGACCAACACGACATCGACCGACACACCGCGATCGAGTGCGGACAGCATGCGGTCGCGGTCGGCTTCGGTCGTTCCGCCCCACACACCTTGTTCGGCGTTGAGGAGCGCAGCGGCGCGGCACGAGGACCGGACCCGGCAGCCGTTGCACACCGCGAGCGCGGCAGCTTCCACCGATGCGCCGCGTTCGTCGGGTTCGGGATAGAACACGTCCCCGTGGGTGTCGACGCAGGCGGCTTGTGCCTGCCACCCCGGCGTGATCCGGCGCGCGAGCTGGGCGTCGTGGGTCGGTTCGGGTAGCGGCAAGGCGAGCTGACCGTCGAGCTTGGCAGTCATGACGCCTCCCCCTGCTCGCCCTCGGCCTGCTCGGCGTCAACGTCGGTGTCGGTGTCGCTCGACGAGCTGTCGCGCCGTGCGTCCAGCTCGATCACCTCCGCGTCACGCGGTGCCGGATGCGCGGCCGCCAATTGGCGAATCTGCTCGTCGGTCGTGAACGGGAACCGCAGGCGTACCGGGTCGGGAACACCGTCGACCACCGCATAGCCGGTACCCGGCAGCGAAAGCGGAATCTGGTCACACAGTGCGCCCCGCTCGCGCGCCCCGTCACCAAGGACCATGTCGACCTGCTCGGACGTGCGCAGCGACAGGGCGACACGGGACGGGAACAGGTCCCGCAAGCCCAAGTTCTCCTTACGCGGGTCCTGCACGGCGCCAACCACGGTGATTGCCTGTGCGCGGCCTTGGGTGAGGAGCGTCGACAACGCGGCCTCGATCCGCTTCTTCGCGGCCCTGTCGGTCATGTAGGCGGTGAGTGCGGCCAGCTCGTCGACGAGGACGAGGTAGAACGGCTCGTCGACCGTGGGAATGTGCAGTCGCTTGATTCCCCGCATGGCGCGCTTGCGTTGATCGTTGACCTCGACGAGCTGCTCGAGCCCGTCGGCCATCACCGACCCGTCCCCGTCATAGAGGGCGTGGAACAGAGGTGCGCCCATCGTGAGCTCGTTGAACTTCGGATCGAACCCCACCAGGCGCACCAGCCCGGTGCTGATGCCGGACGAGACTTGGTTGACGATCGACCACAACACGGACCCTTTGCCCGCGCCGGTCTGCCCCACGATCAACAGATGCGTGCCGAGGAGCCGCAGCCGGTACGCGGTTCCGTCCTCCGTCAGAGCGACCGGGAGACGTTTCAACGCTGGCGACTCGCCCACCGGGAACGGCTGCACCGGCTCACCGAGTACGTCGTGGCGGATCAGCTCGACACGCACCACCCGTCGTTCAAACCCACGCTTGCGGGTCCACGGCATGACCCCGGCGCGTTTGCCGGGTGTGCGAATACGGCAGGACTCGGCATTAAGCCCGACCGCGAGCGCGTCGGCTTTCGCGGTCCAGTCGCCGATCGTCTGACCCGCAGGAATCCTGGTCAGGAAGCGATCCATCGACGGCGACGAGACCACCGGCCCCACGGCAGGGAAGATCACCGTGCCGTCCGGGTCACGACCGGTCAGCCCGCAGCCGGCGATGACGCCGTCCCAGCGCCGACGGAGCCGGAACCGGTTTAGCCGGCCCCGCAACCGCCAGACCACCCGCTGACGGAATACGTCGGGTCGACGCCACGCCCACAAGCCCAACCCCGCAAGGCCGAACAGCACCAGGCCGGCCAGCAGCGGAAGCCCGTAGGCCGACAGCATCCAGCCCAAGAGGCCGCCCAACCCGAGCGCGGCGAGGCGGCGGGGTCGCGACACCAGCCAGAACCCCAGCCGTGCAAGACGGACCAGTGCCCAGCCGGACGCGACCAGCAGCAGCGGGATACGGAGTTTCGCAGGACGGACCCGCACAATCTCAGAACTCATCGGAAGTCGCCTCCACTTGCGGCGAGAGCACGTCTGGCGGGCTCAGTGGCCCAGGCCGGACGCAAGGTGTAGGACGGGCAGACGCCTGCCGTTCGATGCGGCCCCGAGACACCACAGAACGGACAAGCGCCCACCCGAGAATGCGAAGCCGCCTCAGCGGCCAGACAGGACCCGAACGCCGCACCCAACCGGGGATCGTCGAACACCACGAGGGCTGGTGCGCCGCAGGTGCAGACCTCACCGGCCAGGGCAGGCCGCCCGAGCGACCCACCCCGACCACGGCGAAACAGCGAAAACATCGGAACTCACCGACCCGCGTTCGCGCAGTGAATGCACGGCCCGTACTGCTCCTGCACCCCACCGCACCGCGTACACACCACCACGGCGGTCAGCGAGCACGCGCCGCACAGATCGCAGGGAGCCTGCGCGGCCAGGTCGTTGCACACCGCGCACGGATACCCGAGTTCGGCACCGGTCGAGACCACGGGCGCGACGGCCAGCGCGGGCATTACGCGGCCTCTTCCTTGCTCGCGCTACGCGCCGACTTGCCCGCCGGCGTCGAGGACGAGGGCGAGGCGGCATCGGTGCCGACCGGTACGAGCTGCTCGACGGTGATCGACAGCGCCATGCGCTCGTTGGACTCGTACGGCTGGACCCAGACCTTGCCGCGTGCCTCATAGAACGTGCCGAACTCGTAGACCGTCGCGGGTTTGAGCACATGCACGCTCGCGGTCTTGTCCGGCTGCACGCTGCCGTCCTTACGCTGCACCATCAGAATGCAGCCCGAACTGTGGGTCTGCTCCCCCGTCGGAGCCGCCTTCTCACGCGGCTTCACCGGAGCACCCATCCCACCAACCACAACCACCCAACGGTCAGCAGTGGTCTCTACCGGAAGCGAAGTACCTACGTCCATGATGCTCTCCTCACTAGTTGGGCTAGCTTGCCTAGCCATGTACTCGATCTGACCATCATGCACAACCTGCCTAGCCATGTCAAGCAACAGGGCTGACCTGACTAACAGGGCTAGGCAGAATGTCCTACTCTGGAGGAATGGCAGCAACGACAGAACTCGACCCGGACGACCCGCGCCCGCCGTACCAGCAGGTGGCGAACGCGCTTCGCGCTGCGATCCTCACGAAGAAGTTCCAGCCGGGTGAAAAGCTGCCGTCACAATCAGAGCTCGCCAAGCGATACGGCGTCGCTCGAATGACCGTCCAGGTGGCGCTGCGAGTGCTGCGAGACGAAGGCCTGACAGTCTCGCGTCAGGGCAGCGGCGTGTTCGTTCGCGAGCGCACCGAGCGTCCGGTCGGTCTGCGGCCCCACGTGGAGCAGGCTTTCGACACCGCCGAGGTACAGATCGACTTCTCTGGCTACACGTCCGAGACCCTGCACGGAGTCCTACAGGAGCCGCTCGACAAGATCCGGCACGGGCGCCTCACGCCGGACTCGATCCGCATCCGCCTGTTGCTCTCCGACATGACACAGCCGCTCGCGCTCCCCAGCCGTGCAGGCGACAAGCCCGGCGATGATCCCGGCGTACGCGACCGCATGGCCAAGATCGCCGAGCGCAACACCGTAGCGATCATCGACGCGGTAACCGAGCTGCAGGAGCTCGGCCTGGTCGAGAACGCGACCGTTGAGGCACGCGTGCACGGCTCAGCTCCGTTGTTCAAGGTCTACCTGATCAACAGACAAGACCTGTTCTTCGGCTACTACCCCGTCGTCGAGCACACGGTCACGGTCGGCAAGAAGCGCGTACCGATCTACGACCCCATGGGCAAGGACGCCGTGCTGTTCCACCACACCGCCGACACTGACCCTGAGTCGACAGAATCGCTGTACGTGGCCGAGACCGCACGGTGGTTCGACAGCGTGTGGGAGTCCATCGCTCGCCCGTACGTCTATGACGGGTAACGAGCAGCTCCGCCAGGTCGTCGAGCAGACGAGCGCGCTGCTGCTCGACTTCGACGGCCCCATCACGCCGCTACTGCCTGGCACCGCTGGCCGGGACCTCGCGCGGATCGCCGTCGACGTGCTTCACCGCGCCAGCATCACCGTGCCCGACCACATCGAAGCGACGACGGATCACTTAGCCGTCCTGCGGTTCGCGGCCGACACCCAGGCGGCCCGCGTGCTCGGCCAACTCGAGGAGGCATGCCGAGCCGCCGAAGTCATGGCCGCAGCTGCCGCCGAACCGACACCCGGCTCGGACGATGTGCTCTACGCCGCGCAGTTCGCACGCCGACCGATCGTCATCGTGACGAACAACGCCGACGAAGCCGTAGACACCTATCTACACCGGCGCGGCCTAACGAACCTCATCGTGGGCATCGTCGGACGCGAGCCGGGGCACCCTGAATTGATGAAGCCACACGCCCGACCCGTACAGCTCGCCCTCGAGGCCCTCCGCTCCGAACCGGAATCGTGCGCATTCGTCGGTGACTCGGTAACCGACATCGAGGTCAGCCACGCCACCGGAGTGCACTCGATCGGCTATGCCAAGACACGCGAGCGCGGCCAGGAGCTCGCCAACGCTCAGGCGGACGTCATCATTCACGACATGAGCGACCTAGCCACCGCGATCCGTTAGCGCATCTGCCGAATCCGGCTCTCTCAGGTCAAGGCGCGCCGCGTTCGCGGCGCGCGGCAGGGCCGCCCGTCCGGGCCGCGGGCACGGCATTGAGGGCTGGCGCCCGTCCCGGCCCGCGTCCCGTCCTGGGCGGCCCGCCGCCGCACAAGCAGAAGCACCCAACCGAGCGAACCCGTCGACAACAGCACCGCCGCGAGTTAGCCGGCTGACCGTAGAGCCCCGTCCCCTGATCGGTCCATTCTTCGGCCTCCGCTCCACGCGTCAAGAGCGCTCCTACGTCGCGTCACTTCGTGATCGAGCAAGCTCGACCCTTGACCCGCTCCACTCCGACCTACGAGCGGCACCTATCAGGGGATGGGGCAGGTGTGCCCGTTGCGCAAAAGCAGTACGGGCCGCGGCTTGTCCGTCTACGGTGCAACCCATGGCCCGAAGTTTGATGAACGCAATTGGCAAGGTCACGAATGCGTCGGCCTCGGTTGAGGAGAGCCTCCGATACCTGATCTGCGCCCTGATGGAGTCGGACATGGGCCACGTCCTGTACGCAGGCGAAGACATGTCCGTTCTCATCCGGACGTGCCTCCGCCTCGACTCATACGTCCTCGACGACGAGAGATCAGAGCGCATGCGGCAGATTCTCACCATCGCAGGCCATCTGAGAGAGCAACGCAACGTAGTAGTGCATACCCACTGGGAACGACACGACCTCAACGGACCCGGTTGGTACATGGGAGTCAAGCGGCGCCGGTCTCCGGAGAAGCGCGAGATTAAGCGACGTGAGTCTGTGGTGGAGCTGTCTGCAGATCGGGCGCACGAGATCGCAGATGAGCTCGAAGGGCTTGTGGGAGCGATCTACTCGTTGTGCGCCGACATCGGAGACATCTACTCGCCGCCGTTGTCGCTGCACGAGGTCACGGAGCTCAACAAGATTCTTGCGTCGTTCTCGCCCCGTAAGCCGCGCGTGTACCTGGACGCACCGGACCGATCAACCGGACGCCTACCCCTGCAAGAGGATTGACAGCTCGGGCCACTAACGGGCCATTAGCCGGAGCAAACTGGGGTCAGTCACGGTCAGCCCGGTTGTCATCGATCCCAGGAGCTACAGGCGTCATGGGCGCGCGGGGACACCTTCCAAGCTGGACGTACGTCGCGTGCCACGTACGTGCCACTTCGCGCAGGAACCACCGGGGAGCGACGGTCAAGGATGGTCGCCATGTAGCCGAGAGCCCTTATATATAGGCATTCCCGGCGATAACAGGACGATTCCCAAGCTGATAGTGCGGGTTCGATTCCCGTCATCCGCTCCAACGCAAGGACCAGAGCGGCCCTGCAGGTCGTGTCCTGGTCGCTACCGGATCTGACCGTCGTCGGTCGAGGCGAAGTCGTCGTCCGTGAGATCTAGGTCATCACCGAACCGACCACGCGCTTCAACGGGGATCAGCGGCTTCGCTGCTCGTACCGCCAGCTCCTGGACCGCCCAGGTATTGCCGTCCGGGTCCGAGAAGCCGAAGAAGGTCATCCCGTCCTGATCACCGAACGACGTGATCTCGCTCGCGTCGACTCCACGCGAGACGAGTTCGGCCCGGGCCGCGGCCGCGTCGGCGACGCACAGCTGGAGATTGCGCATCGACCCGGGCTCCATCTCGCGCTGCGTCGGGAGACTCCCGACAACGATCGAGCAACCTGAACCGCGCGGCGTCAGCTGGGCCACGTTGATGTGCTCGTTGACCGTGTGGTGGTCGAGTTCGAAACCCACCTGATCCCGGTAGAACGCCACCGAGCGCTCGATGTCGCTGACGGGCAAAATGACGACCTCGAAAGTCCAGTCCACTGGACACACCCCCACGGTTCGCACGACGAAGCGCAAGTGTGACATACCGCGCCACCTCGTCCATGAGAGCTTCTTCATCTTCTTCTCACGGCCGTCTCACCGGGGTTGCCGAGAGTGGAGGCACTCCCGGACCCGGGACCGCATGTCGAGAGAGGGAAAGAACGCGATGAACTTCCGTCGTACAACTGCAACCGTCGGAGCCGCAGCGCTGCTCGCAACCCCCATGGCTCTGCTCAGCAGCAGCCCGGCGAGCGCCGCGGACCGCGAGTTCAACTACGCCGGCGCCAAGGTCGAGTTCGATGTGGACAGAGACGATGGCCGCTACGAGATCGATGTGGAGCTCGACAACGTCAAGCAGCCCAAGGCCAAGTACCGCATCGTGTTGCGCCACAACGGCAAGGTGTTCCACAACAAGGCCCACCGTGCGGGCTCGGACCGTGAGATCGAGATCGAGAAGAACCGGCCCAACACACGCGGCAAGGACACCTTCAAGCTCCGCGTGAAGAAGGCATCGGCGAAGAAGGCCGCGGTGCGCGCCATCCGCAGGGGCTGACACCCGCAGCACACTTCGTAACTGATCGATGCCCCCGGCACATGCCGGGGGCATCGGCATTTCTACGTCCGGCTTGAATGAGACCATGGTGGACTACCGAATCCCAGACACCCGGCTCGGTGACGACCTGTTGGTCCTTCGTACCTGGAACCCGGACTCCGAGGCCGACGTTGCTGCCTGGCTCGCCGGAGTGACCGATGCCGAGTTCACCCGGTGGAACACGCCAACCCGGACGATCAGGTCGAATCGCGAGGCCCGGGAGTCGCTGTTGCGTCGCGTCGATGAACGGAGCAAAGGCATCAGTGCTCCGTACTGCATCGTCGATCGACGTACCGACAGCGTTCTCGGCCATGTCGGCATCAACTCGATCGCTTGGGAGATGAAGCGCGCACACGTGGGATTCTGGCTACTGTCGACGGCGCGCGGCCGCCAGGTAGCGGCCAGAGCGCTCGCGATGGCAGGGCAATGGGCGTTCGACACCCTCGGGTTACACCGGCTCGAGCTCTACCACGCGGTCGGCAACGAGGCATCGTGCCGTACCGCCCAGCGATGCGGGTTCGCGCTCGAAGGCGTACTGCGCGATCGGATGTTCCAGTCCGGCGACTTCACGCGGTTCCGCGACGCTCACCTGCACGCGCGGGTCGCTTCTGATTCGCGCTTCGAGAGGGATTAACCGAGTCAATCGGGACGCTCGTCCCCGGTCCACGGCCGCAGCTTCTCCGGGTTACGTACTGCCCAGATGCGGCTGACGCGCTCGCCCGCAACGTCGAACGCGAGCACCGCCGACGTCGCTTTGTCGACCTGGACGATCAGGCCGGGTTGACCGTTGACCATGCGCTCTGCGAGCTCGAACTGGATTCCGAGATCGAGCAACCCGATGAAGTACGCGGCGATCTGGTCACCGCCGACGATCGGCTCGGCCGCTGCGGACACCAGGCCGCCGCCATCCGCAGTTGCGACCGCATCGGGGTCGAGCAACGCGATCAACGCGTTGATGTCGTTGGATTCCCATGCCCGCTTGAACTTTCGGACAACCTCGGATCGCGGGGCAGGACTGGTATCGGAGGGGTGTGCCGCTCGGATCCGCCGTCGTGCCGAGGTCGCGAGCTGCCGACATGCAGCAGGGGTACGCCCGACGATCTCGGCGATGTCCGCGAACGGGTAGCGGAACACGTCGTGCAAGATGAACGCGACCCGTTCGGCCGGCGTCATCGAGTCGAGCACGACGAGGAACGCCATGTTGATCGACTCGTCGAGAGTCACCCGGTCTGCCGGATCGACCGATGCTCCACCGGACGGCCCGTCGAGCCATTCGTCGCCGTCGGGAACGGGTTCGGGGAGCCATTCGCCGACATATCTCTCCCGACGCGCGCGGGCGGAGCCTAGGAGATCGAGACAGATGCGGCTCGCGACCTTCGTCAACCACGCGCCCGGAGCATCGATCGCCGACCGCTGCTCCGACGGCATCGCATACCAGCGGGCGTACGTCTCCTGTACGACGTCTTCGGCGTCTCCCAGCGAGCCCAGCATCCGATAGCCCAGGTTGATCAGCTGTCGGCGCTCACGCATCAGGGCGTCCAGACCAGGCTCCGCGTACTGGTCAGAATCGTGAGCGTTCACGTCGGCCTCCTCCTGTCACCTCACCACGTCCGACGAAACACCGCGACGTTTTGTGAGGTCGCGACGGGGTCAGACGCTCGTGGGCAGCGCCCGGTCGTCCACGATCCGCTTCATCACCAGGGTGGAGTTGAGTCTTTGTACGCCGGGCATCGCGGCGAGTACGTCGTCCTCGAGCTGTTGGTAAGCGGCGAGGTCCCGAGTGACGATCCGCAGCAGGTAGTCGGGATCTCCGAACAACCGCTGTGCTTGGACGACATTGGGCACTTCGGCGACGGCTTCCTCGAACCCGAGTAGCGTTTCGCGGTCCTCCTGCCGCATCGTCACGAACACCAGCGCCTCGAAGGTCAGCCCGAGCGCGACAGGATCGACCACGGCACGGTAGCCCTTGATCGTCCCCTCCCGTTCGAGCGTGCGCAGCCGTCGGTGACACGGCGACACACTCAACCGGACGCGGTCGGCCAGCTCGGTGAGGGTGATCCGCCCTTCCTCCTGGAGTACGGAAAGAATCTCGCGATCAGTGTGATCCATGTAGAGATTCTTCCACTCAGTTTCCAAATCTGAGTAGAACTCGGAAGCACTTTTGGGCGATACGGCCCTAGCGTTGCCCGCATCGAAGCGTCGGGGTACGAAAGGAGCTGCTGATGCCGGTGAGTTCCGTCGTCTCGTTCTGGCTCCTCGCCGCCGTTCTCATCGCTGTGCCCGGCCCCGACTGGGCGTACGCGATCAGCGCCGGGCTGAAGGGAAAGGCGGTCTCCGCCGCGGCCGGCATCGTCGCCGGCTACGCAGTCATGACCGCCGTCGTCGCGACGGGCCTCGGGCTGGTGATCGCCTCGACACCGACGGCACTGACCCTGCTCACCCTGGCCGGCGGCGCGTACCTGATCTGGCTCGGCATCGGCACCGTTGCCAGACCCGCGGTCGTCACCAGTGACCTCGATCGCGGCGGGCACGCCTCGATCATGCTGCAGGGCATGCTGGTCAGCGGCCTCAATCCGAAAGGAATGTTGATCTTCGTCGCGATGCTCCCCCAGTTCAGCGACCCCGACTCGGCTTGGCCGTTGCCGATTCAGTTCGCTCTGCTCGGCGCGACTTTCACCCTCACCTGTGCTGTCACCTACCTCTGCGTCGGAGGCGCGGCATCAATGTTGCTCCGCGCGCGCCCATCGATCTCCCGCGCTGTGTCGCGCGTATCCGGCGCATCGATGGTCGTCGTCGGCGCTCTACTGCTTGTCGAGCGCGTAGTCTGACGCTTCCTACTCGGGCGTGTCACCACTAGCGTCGCTCAGCGGAGTTTCGGGCCCGCCCTCTGCAGCGGCTTCGACCTCGGCCTTCGCTTCGCTGACTGCCTTCTCGGCGAGCTTCGCGGCTTCGTCCGCCGCTGTCACAGCGTCCTGGCTGCCCTCGCCCCCGGCGGCTTCGGGCGCCGACTGCGCCTGAGGGCTCGCCGTTTGCGAGTGATCGGAGAATGCCCCCGTGATCGTACGTACGGCCTCGGTCAACTCCCCCGGGATGACCCAGAAGGTGTTGTTGGGCCCGCCCGCAAGCTCCGGCAGGGTCTCGAGGTACTTGTACGCAAGGAGTTGTGGGTCTGCTTGGTTCTGGTGGACTGCCTGGAAGACGCGTTCGACGGCCTTCGCCTCACCGTCGGCGCGAAGGATTCGGGCCTGCTGCTCGCCCTGCGCTTCGAGGATGTTCTGTTGGCGCGTGCCCTCGGCCGTCAGGATCTTCGACTGCCGCTCGCCCTCGGCGTGGAGGACGACGGCCCGCTTGTCCCGCTCGGCGCGCATCTGCTTCTCCATCGCCTCCTTGATGGTCGGCGGCGGATCGATCGCCTTGATCTCCACGCGGTTGACCCGGATGCCCCATTTGCCCGTGGCCTCGTCGAGTACGCCCCGCAGCTGCGCGTTGATCTCCTCGCGTGAGGTCAAGGTGCGCTCGAGGTCCATGCTGCCGATGACGTTGCGAAGCGTGGTGACGGTGAGCTGGTCGATCGCCTGCAGATAGTTCGCCACCTCGTACGCGGCGGATCGCGGATCGGTGATCTGGTAATAGAGCACCGTGTCGATGTGCACGACGAGGTTGTCCTCGGTGATGACCGGCTGCGGCTCCGAGGAGAAGACCTGCTCACGTACGTCGAGCTTGGTGTTGACCCGATCGGCGACCGGGACGATGAAGTTCAAGCCAGGCTGCAATGTCGCGCGATACCGACCGAAACGTTCGATGTTGTAGCGGCGTGCTTGTGGCACGACGCGAACGGACGAGACAACGAGGAAGACCATCAAGACGGCCGCGACGATGATCGGTACGAGCAGTTCCATTCAGCATTCGCCTTTCAGTTCAGATCAGCTGTTCACAACGGCAGTGCCGAACAGCCGATCATGGCAGCAGATCGTGCGGATAGACGATCGCCGTTGCGCCTTCGATCTCCATCACGTCGACGGCCGCACCAGCAGGGATCGTCTGCGCTTCGTCGAAGGACCGTGCCGTCCAGTGCTCACCTGCGAGCTTGATGAGGCCGCGGTCGACAGTCACCTCCTCGATCACCGTTGCCCGCTTGCCGATCAGGGCATCGCTTCCGTCGCGGATCGCCGGCGTCTGTTTCAGCTGACGCCGCGCGATGGGCCGTACGAGGAGCAGACCGGCGCCGGCGGTGACCGCGAATGCGAGCAGTTGGACAACCCAAACCGCTCCGACGCCCGCGACAACGGCGGCAACGAGTGCAGCGGTGCCGAGAATGCCGAACGCCAAGGTGAGCGTGAAGAACTCCGCGACGCCGAGCGCCGCGGCGGCAACCAGCCAAGCAATCCACGACACCGTATTCGGCCCTCCTTGGTATCTCCCAACCTACCGCGTGGGCACGAACGCGTGCACTGCAAGCGCAGCCAACCACCGCGTGGCGCAGCCGTTACTGCCGCCTCGACAAGCGTGCGGTGACCGCCAGGCGCCCAACGATCAGGCTCCGCCGCCGGGTTGGAACCCTCGAACCTCTACGACGTGAGTCTCTCCGAGACCGTGGCGTCGACGGCCGCCTTGAAGTCCGGGACCTGCTCGTAGAGCCGACCGAACGCATCACGGGTCAGGTGGAGAAGTTCGAGCGGTGTATCCGCGGTCACCGTCGCGGTACGCAAGCGACGCTCGTGCAGAGAGATCTCACCGACGATGTCGCCAGGAGCGAGCCGGGCGATCTCCTCGCCCTGCCGTCGCACAACGACCTCGCCCGACATGATCAGGTACGCCTCGTCGGGCGGGCTGCCCTCGAGGATCATCGACCAGCGTGCCGGCACTGTGACGACCGTTCCGGCCGCGGCGATCTGATTCATATCGGCATCGGAGACACCACGGAACCTCGGAAGCTCCTTGATGCGCTCTGGTCGTTTCAGGATCGCCATGCGTACCTCGCTCGGATTCGACAACACGCAGCGTTATCGCGACCGAGCCTGCGCCATTGGGGCGCCGATGTCCAGCATTTGCGAACGCTCAGTGCGGCTTCCACGCCTCTTCGTCGGTCGTACGCGCCGCTATGTCGTCACGCAGCTTGCCATCGGCGAGATCCTGGATGCTGACGTTCTCGAATACGTCGCGCAGGCTGCTGCGGGCGGCGATCCACACATGTTGGAGCACAACCGCCGAGTCGTTGTAGCTCACCGACTCCGGCCGCAGCCCGTACACGCTCACCAACGGGCCGTCGACCGCGCGGATGACGTCGGCGATGTGTACGTCGGCCGCCTTGCCCGCCAGCCGCCAACCACCCGATTGGCCGCGTTGGCTCACGACGATGCCGGCTCGGCGCAGATCGGCCAGGATCGCCTGCAGGAACCCATGTGGGATGTCCTGGAGGCGCCCGAGCTCCTCTGCAGAGACCGGACCGCCATCGGAGCGCCCGGCGATCTCGATGAGTGCACGCAGTGCATAATCCGACTTGGCCGATACCCGCATGGCACCAAGTCTCTCAGAAATGTAGACAGACTCGGTGTTCGGCCATCGCTTGCGCGCCGAGGTACGCCGTCCGGCCAATAGCGGTGGGTCCTATTGGCCGGACGGCGTACCTCGGCGGGTCTGTCGATCCAACCGATCAGACGGCGACCGACTCGACCGCGCGAGCACGACGCTCGGCGCGTACCGAAACCAGGAGCATCTGCGCCCACACGAGCACCCACACGACGGCCGCAACCGCGACGTAGACCCCCTCGACACCGACGGACTCGAGCACGGTCTTCAGGTTGGTGAGCACGATGACACCACCGGCCGCGACGCCCAGGATGCGCGCGGGCAGGTGTCGGACGAGCCAAGCGGCGATCGGCGCGGCGATCACACCGCCGATCAGCAGGGCGACGACCCAGCCGAAGTTGATGCCCTGACTGCCGAGCGCGAAGAGGAAGCCGAGCGATGCTCCGATCGCGACCACGAACTCCGAGGTGTCGATGGAGCCGACGACCTTGCGGGGTTCGAGTTTGCCCGAGGACAGCAGCGACGTCGTACCGACCGGACCCCAGCCACCGCCGCCGATCGCGTCGCAGATACCCGCGACAACGCCGAGCGGTGCGAGGAAACCGGCTTTCAGTTTGCCCTTGAACTGCGGCCGCTCGCCGCCGAGGCGCAGGAAGCGCCAGAGCACGTAGCCACCGAGGGAGAGCAGCAGAATCGCGACGAACGGCTTGGCCGTGTCGCCGTTGATGTTCGACAGCAAAGTGGCGCCCGCGAACGCGCCGATGCCGCCCGGCACCGCCATGATGCCGACGATGCGCCAGTCGACGTTGCCGAACTTCCAGTGCGCCGCACCCGATACGAGCGTCGTACCGACCTCGGAGAGGTGAACCGCGGCCGAAGCGGCTGCGGGCGAGATCCCGACCGCGAGCATCAGGGTCGACGAAGTGACGCCGTACGCCATGCCGAGTGAGCCGTCGATCAGCTGTGCCACCAGGCCGACGATGCCGAGCACGATCAGATTTCGCATGGAGTCATCCTAATTACTTAAGACTAGTGAACTACGTGACTTAGGCAGAATACATCACTCGGGCGAGATGGCAAGTACGAGGCACATCACCCGGTTTGGACTTGTCTTTGTTACTCTCGGGTAGCAGACTTGAGTTACTGACCAGTACGTACGCTGCGGGTAACGCAGCCGGATGACCAGGGGTGGGTCCCGTGAGCCACTACAAGAGCAATCTGCGCGACATCGAGTTCAACCTGTTCGAGGTGTTCGGCATCGGCGACGTGCTCGGCACGGGCCCGTACGAGGATCTCGATATCGACACGGCCCGGAGCATCCTGCACGAGATCGACCGGACCGCCCGTGAAGACCTGGCGCCGTCGTTCGCCGAGTCCGATCGCAATCCGCCGGTCTACGACCCGAAGGCGCATTCGGTGACCATGCCCGAGGCGTTCAAGAAGAGTTACCGCGCCTGGATGGACGCCGAGTGGTTCCGACTACAGATCCCCGCCGAGCTCGGCGGGCAGCCCGCACCCAACTCGCTGGTCTGGGCGAGCTCGGAGTTCGTGCTCGGCTCGAACCCCCCGATCTGGATGTACGCATGCGGCCCCGCGTTCGCGAGCATCGTGCACCAGAACGGCACCGACCGTGACAAGAAGATCGCCCAGCACATGGTCGACCGCGGCTGGGGCGCCACCATGGTGCTCACCGAGCCGGATGCCGGCTCCGACGTCGGCGCCGGTCGTACGAAGGCCACCCAGCAGGACGACGGCAGCTGGCACATCGAGGGCGTCAAGCGTTTCATCACCTCAGGCGAGCACGACATGTCCGAGAACATCGTGCACCTCGTACTCGCCCGACCCGCCGGCGTGGAGGGTGCCGGCGGGCCGGGTACGAAGGGCTTGAGTCTCTTCATCGTGCCGAAGTACCACTTCGACGTCGACTCGGGTGAGCTGACCGGCGAGCGCAACGGCGCGTACGTGACCAATGTCGAGCACAAGATGGGCATCAAGGTCTCCACCACCTGCGAGGTGACCTTCGGCGAGCACGAGCCGGCCCGCGGTTGGTTGCTCGGCGAGGTGCACGACGGTATCGCGCAGATGTTCCAGGTCATCGAGAACGCCCGGATGATGGTAGGCACGAAGGCCATCGCCACGCTGTCGACCGGTTACCTCAACGCGCTCGAGTACGCCAAGGAGCGCGTCCAGGGCGCCGATATGGTCAACCCGGCGAAGACCGCCCCGCGCGTCACGATCACCCACCACCCAGACGTACGCCGCTCGCTGATGACGCAGAAGTCGTTCGCCGAGGCGCTGCGAGCGCTCGTCATCTACACGGCGACGTTCCAGGACCGCGTCGCGATCGCGGCATCGAAGGGCGAGACCGACGAGCTCGCAGAGAAGGTCAACGACCTACTGCTGCCGATCGTGAAGGGCTACGGCTCCGAGCGCTCCTGGGTGCTCCTCGGCACCGAGTCGCTCCAGACGTTCGGCGGGTCCGGCTTCCTGCAGGACTACCCGATCGAGCAGTACGTACGTGACGCGAAGATCGACACGCTGTACGAAGGCACGACCGCGATCCAGGGTCAGGATCTCTTCTTCCGCAAGATCGTCAAGGACCAGGGCAAGGCGCTCACCTTCCTGGCGGGCGAGGTGCAGAAGTTCGTGGAGTCCGAGGCGGGCAACGGCCGACTCAAGGTCGAGCGCGAACTGCTCGCCAAGGGGCTCGAAGACGCCCAGGGCCTGATGGGCGCGATGTTCGGCTCCCTGATGGCGGCCGACGCGAATGCCGAGAACGGCGACGTGCGCAACCTCTACAAGGTCGGCCTGAACACCACTCGCCTGCTGATGGTCCTCGGCGATGTCGTGTGCTCGTGGCTGCTGATGCGCCAGGCCGAGGTCGCTCTCGAAGCGCTGAGCGGTGAGGTCTCGGCGGCCGATAAGGCCTTCTACGAGGGCAAGGTCGCCGCTGCGCAGTTCTTCGCCCGCACCGTCCTTCCCAAGATCACGGCCGAGCGGGCGACCGCGGAGTCGACCGACCTGTCACTGATGGATCTCGACGAGGCGGCGTTCTGACCAAGGCGCCGGCTCGCTGTACCGGGCTGTCGATAGCCTGAGTCGGTGACTGAACTGAAAGCGCCGTCGCGATGGTGGTACGCCGTCGCGGCGGCGATTTTCGTACTCGGGTTCGTGCCGCTGGTCGTCCTGGGCACGAATGCCGTATCCGGGTTGCTCGACTACGACGTGCACGAGTTCGACGACTCGTCGTCGACGGAGTTGCAGGTCGATGGCGACCCGGTCGCGATCTACAGCACGTACGAAGGTGTCGGATCGGTCCGCTGTTCGGGAGCAGCCGTGTCCGATGATCCGTCAGACGCGACGGCACAACCCGGGTCGCTCGAGCACCCGGTGTGGGATTTCACGTACACCCGGAACTCCGACGTGTGGCACCGGGTAGCAGTCACTCCTGACGACTGGACAGACGGCACGTACGAGATCACGTGCAACCTGGTGTCGCCGGGAGCCGGAGAATCCCAGCCGCAGCTCGCGTACGCCGACAACCCGTCCGTCCTCGGCACGGCGCTCGGTCTGCTGATCGCGGTCGGCGTAGCAGGGTCGGCTGCGCTCGCCGCGCTTGTCATCGTCATCGTCGTCGCGGTGAAGCGATCACGCATCAACGGGCCGACCGGCCCGCGGTTCCCGAACGCGCCGCCACCGTACTGACGACTCTGCGTCAGGCTGCGCGGGCACCGACCGTGCGGCGAGCGCGTGCGGGAACTTCGTCCCCATCGAGCAGGTGCCCTGAGAGGTCGACGCCTTCGTGATCGAGGTGCCGACTAGAGCCTGGCCGACAGACCTCCAACAGCGTCGGCAGCCAGTCAGCGCGGGCGATCGGTGTATCGAAACGTTGTCTCGGCGGGATCTGCCCCGGCCAAGCCAGCAGAGCGGGCGCATTCGGCGTGTGTGCACCGAGCACGAGCACGACGGTCATGCGGTAATGGTCGCCGCGTCGGAGTGCGGCCATCAGTGCGCCGACCCCGGCGTCGCAATCGGCGGCACCGAGCTCGACGTACGCAGCCCACGGCACCTTCCTACGCAACCCGACGAACGAGACCGCGCGATCGACGTCGGCGAACCGACCCGTGTCATAGCCGCCCTCGGCGAGCGGCGCCAGGAGCAGCGACATCGGCGGCGGCGCCGGACTCGTCGCGAGCTGCGTGAAGCGCGCGCCCGATTTGGCGAGTCGATCGAGATGCGGCGTGTCCACCGCTTCGCCGGCGTACGCACCGATCTGCGCGGCGCTGAGGTCGGCCGCGACGACGAGCAGCCGCGGCGTGCGAGGGCGGTGTGGATCTGCCATCGCGGTGAACCGCTGCTCGATCGCAGCGTTGGTACCAAATGGGACGAGCGCATCGGGCGCCGTCGTCAAGACATGGCTCATGTCGACTCCAATGTGGGGAAGAGGAGCACTCGAAAGGTAAGCCCCCGAGCCTCAGGGGGCACGGAGGCGCGCCGTTGAGCGAGGAGGCGGACGCTCGCTCGCATCACGCTGCCGGGTACGGCAGCAAGGTCGCGTCGACGGCCTCCCATGCGGTACGCAGCGCTGCCAGGTCGTCGGGTCGTTTCGCTGCCAGATCGGCTTGCTCCCGTACGTCCGACGCGAGGTCGTACAAATGGTCGGTGTCGCCGGATCGTACGTACTTCAGGTCGCCACGGCGCAGCGCACGCCCGTCGGCCATTCGCCAGAACATATCGCGCTCTGCGATGCCGCGACGCCGGAACACGTGCTCGACCAGGCTGACGCCGTCCAGTGGGTACTCCGGATCAGGTTCGGCACCGGCTAGCTCGAGGAAGGTCGCCGTCCAGTCGGTCGTGTACACCGGGGTGTCGTCAACCTGGCGTGGCGCGATCTCGCCCGGCCAGCTGAGGATCATCGGCACCCGGATTCCGCCCTCGTTGACGCTGCCCTTGTTTCCGCTCAGCGGCCATTGGTACGAGAACCGTTCGCCGCCGTTGTCGCCGGCGAACAAGATGATCGTGTCACGCAGTTGGCCGGTGCGCCGCAGCGTGGAGACGAGTCTGCCGATCGAGCGATCAAGCGACTCGACCATCTCGCGGTACGTGTCGAGCGACCCGCCGTCGCCGTGGAAGAGGACGCCCTCCTCACCTGCCTGCATACGCTCGGTGAGCTCATCGCTGGTCCGCTTGTCGCGCGGACCTTCCCACGGCCAGTGCGGCGTGGTGAAGTTGAGGTTCAGCAACCACGGCTTGTGGTGCCGCCGCCCGAGGAAACCGACGGCCTTCTCCGTGATGATGTCGGTGTAGTAGCGAGGGTCCTCGGTCTCGTCCTCGCCGTCGAAGAGGTCGTAGTCGCCGTTGTGGTTGTACTTCGAGAAGTAGTCCAGCCCGCCGGAATAGTTCCCGTAGAACTCGTCCCAGCCGGATTTCAGCGGCCCGAACCACGGCAGGTACCCGCCATGCCATTTTCCGAACATGGCCGTGTCGTACCCCTGTGTTTTGACCAGCGACGCGAGCGTGGGGTGCTCCGGAGGGATCCCGTCTCGCTGGTTGGGCTCGCCGATCGGCTCGGGAAGACCGCCGGGGATTCGGCCGGGATGCCGTCCGGTGTACAGCGCGACCCGGTTCGGCGAGCACACCGCCGAGGCGGCATACCCGTGGGTGTACCGGACACCGGATCGCGCAAGGCGATCGAGGTACGGCGTACGGATCTGTGGCGAGCCGAAGCAGCCCAGATCGGCCCAGCCGAGGTCGTCGGCGAGGATCACCAAGATGTTCGGCTGCCGAAGCCGGCGCCCCGAGTCCATCGGTGCAAACGGCTGCTCGATCGTGGCATTGGCGCCGGACGTACCCACGCCAACGGCCGCGCCGGCCGTGACCGCGCCCGCAAGTCCGGTGAAGCGCCGGCGCGTCAGCGAGGCTCTACTCCTCATGCGATCCATCGATCCTCCATTAAGTCGCGTTGTTTACTGTACTTTACTCGTACGGCTCTGACTCGTCGATAGCGCGAGGGGAGTTGACCGATAGCCGAGACCAACGGTGACGCACCGTAATCGGTCTGGATAGTCTTTTGCGCATGACGATCCAGGACTCAGTCGACGCTTGGTACGACTGCGCTAGACGCGTGGTCGAACTCCTGCGTTCCCTCCCCGACGACGAATGGGCGCGACCGACCGACTGCTCGCGATGGACGGTCCACGACGTCGCTGCACATCTCGCGGCGATCGAGACCGAACTCGTCGGCGGCGAGGGGTACGACCCCGACCGCGCGATCACCGACGTCACCGACGACTACACGCAGCAGGGCGTCGACGCGCGCGCCGATCGTCCGGCGGCAGCGATCGTCGATGAGCTCGAGTCGTCCGTCGAAGCTCGACTCGCACAGCTGCGCGACCTCGACATCGACCCCGACTCGACACCGCAGCGCACCCCGGGCGGCGTCGGCTGGACCTGGCAGCGGCTGCTGTCCAACCGAGTGGTGGATCTCTGGGTGCATGAGCAGGACATCCGCACAGCAGTCGAACGCCCGGGCGGCGAGGACAGCGCGGCCGCCGCACACACCGTCGCAGTATTCGGCGGCTCACTGCCGTTCGTACTCGGCAAGCGCGTCGCGCCCGAACCCGGTACGTCCGTGCGCTGGATCGTCTCCGGGCACGGTGGGTTCGACAGCACGGTCCGAGTCGGCGACGACGGGCGCGCCAGAGCGGCCGACGATGCTGACCCGACGGCACAGCTCGACCTCTCGCAACACGCGTTCACCCGGCTTTCGGCCGGTCGGCGCACCCCGGACGAACTCGACATCACGACTCGCGGCGACGCCGACCTCGCCCGGCGTGTGCTCGAGGCAATGCCGGTGATCGGATGAAGTGGTCGGTCAACAACATCCCAGACCTGCATGGCACCTGGACGATGATCACCGGCCCCACCGGCGGACTCGGCACCCACGTCTCGCTCGAGCTCGCACGGCGCGGCAGCAACATCATCCTGGCCGCGCGCAATCTCGAGCGCGCCCGCGAGCTGGCGAGCCAGATCCACGCGACCGCACCGGGCGTCGCCGTCAGCGTCGTACCACTGGACCTCGGCGAACTCACCTCGGTTCGCAGCGCCACGGACCTTATCCGGCGCGATCACAAGCACATCAACGTACTCATCAACAACGCAGGGGTGATGGCGCCGCCCGACCGCCGCACGGCCGACGGGTACGAGCTGCAGATCGGCACCAACCACATCGGCCACTTCGCGCTGACTGCTCGCCTGTGGCCGCTTCTCGAAGAGAGCAAATCGCGGGTCGTCACGGTCTCGTCGCTGATGCACACGATCGTTCGCGGCATCGATCTGAGCTCACTGGACCTCTCCAGCGACAATCGCCGCTACCGGCGCTGGCGTTCGTACGGTGAGTCCAAGCTCGCCAACCTGATGTTCAGCCAGGAGCTCCATCACCGCTGCACAGAGAGCGGCAGCGGAGTCGTGAGCGTCGCCGCTCACCCCGGGTTCGCGGCGACCGGCCTACAGAAGACCGGGCCAACTCTCGAGGGTCGCACCGTCGGCTCGGTCGGCCTCGGCATCGTGACCCGCATCTTCGCCCAACCAGCACATGCCGGCGCTTGGCCGCTCCTGATGGCGGCGACGACTCCCATGCTCGCGGGCGGTTCGTACGTCGGGCCGGGCTCGATGCGCCAGTCCAGAGGTGCGCCGCGGTTGGTCGGAATGTCGAGCGCAGCACACAGCCGCGAGCGCGGCGAGCAGCTGTGGGCGGCGACGGAGAAGGCCATCGGGGAGCGCTTCAGCCTGAGCTGAGACCTGCGTACGCGCAGGCCCGCGTTGCGCAGACATCCGGGTGTTCTGCGGCTAAGGTGACTTCGGCTGGGGAGACCCAGGTCACATCTGCGAAAGGCCCGTTGTGCGTCCACACTTCGTCCGCATGGTCACCGCTGCTGCCGTCAGCGGCCTCGTCGTCACCCTCGCACCGTCGGTCGTCGCGACCGCCGAGCCCGCACCGGCGCCCGCAGCCGAGGACTATTGCGAGGGTCAGTGTGACTACATCCTGCCGCCCGGCGAGGCCGGAAACGCGACACTCCCCCAGCTCCTGGCCTTCCTGCAGACGGGCAAGCGCCCGCCGCACTTCTCCGATCAGCTCGGCAAGTACGAGGATCTCGTCTACGGCTACAGCGGGCTGACCGACGACCAGCTCGACCGCTACTTCAACGAGGAGTCCTTCGGCGTACCGGATGATCAGATCGAGAGCACGATCTCACCGCGCGACGATGTCACGATCGTCCGAGACAAACGCGACGGCGTACCGCACATCACCGGGGAGACCCGCGCAGGCACGATGTACGGCGCCGGCTATGCAGGTGCCGCCGACCGGTTGTTCGTGATGGACGTGTTCCGGCACCTCGGGCGCGGCAATCTCACCTCTCTCGCCGGTGGCGCAGTCGGCAACCGCGAGTTCGAGCAGTCGATCTGGCGCATCGCGCCGTACACCGATGAGGAGCTGCAACGTCAGTTCGACGACCTTTCCGATCTCGGCGAGGTCGGCGTACGCATGCAGAAGGACGCCAAATCCTGGGTGAAGGGCGTGAACGCCTACATCAAGGAGGCTCGGGTGGCCGCCAAGCTGCCCGGCGAGTACGCAGCACTCGGCCACCCGAAGGGTCCGACGAAGTGGAAGGTCACCGACATCCTCGCGACCGCGGCCGTCGCGGGCGGCATGTTCGGAAGCGGCGGAGGATCCGAGGTGCAGTCGGCCATCGCCCTGATCGAAGCCCGCGCACGTTTCGGCAAGACCCGGGGAACCAAGATGTGGAAGACCTTCCGCGCCGCCGACGATCCCGAGACCGTCACGACGGTCGACGAGACGTTCGAGTACGGCACCGACGCACTGACCGACGGTACGGTGCTCCCCGACCGCGGCAGCGTCAAACCGGCCACCTGGGTGACGAACCGCAAGGGCAGCGCGAAGAGCAACCGGAGCACCCCTGCCGCCAGGTCGGCGGGCTCCCTGCGGGGGTTCGCGAACGGCGGCGTACTCCCCGACGGGTTCCTCGACGAGCCCACCACGATGATGTCGAACGCGACGATGGTCAGTGGCGAACACACCGAGAGCGGCAATCCCATTGCTGTCTTCGGCCCGCAGACCAGCTTCTTCGCGCCCCAGCTGTGGATGGTCCAGGAGCTACAAGGGCCCGGCGTCAGCGCATCGGGGGCATCGTTCGCCGGCCTGAACTTCGCCGTGCTCGTCGGCCGAGGCCAGGACTACGCATGGAGTCCGACGTCGGCGATGCAAGACATCACCGACTCGTACGCCGTACGTCTGTGCAAGCCCTCCACCGGCGAGCGCGGAACTCTCAAGTCGCGCGGCTATCGCTTCCGGGGCAAGTGCCTGCCGATTCGCCGGGTGAAGCGCCACAGCGCATGGAAGCCGTCGCTTGGTGACCAGACGCCGAAGGGGTCGTACACGCTCGTCGCAGATCGTACGAAGCTCGGCATCATCACCCACCGCGCGACCGTGTACGGCAAAGCGACTGCGTTCACCTCACTGCGTAGTACTTTCATGCACGAAGGAGATGCGGCGGCCGCGTTCCTCGCCATGAACGACCCGGAGCAGGTCAAGTCCGCCGAGGACTTCCAGCACGCGGCGTCGGGCGTCAACTACACGTTCAACTGGTTCTATGCCGACGACGAGGACATCGCGTACTTCAACTCGGGCGCTAACCCCGTACGTCGTCCGGGCACGGACGCCAACCTGCCGACAGAAGCGCGTCAGCGTTACGAGTGGAAGGGCTGGAAGCCCGGCGACAACTCTGCGCGTTACACGTCGTTCGACAAGCACCCGCAGGTCATCGACAAGGACTACATCGTCAACTGGAACAACAAGCAGGCGCCCGGGTACGACGCGGCCGACGGCAACTTCATGTTCGGCGCCGTGCACCGAGCGCAGCTGCTCGACGACCGCGTACGCGAGCGGATCGATGCGGGTGAGAAGTTCACTCGCGCGTCATTGGTCGGCCTCGTCGAGGAAGCGGGGCTCGAAGACCCTCGGGCCGACCGTCCACTCGGCTTGATGCTCGAGGTCATCGGCGACCGCCCGATCAAGAACCCCGACGTCGCTGCGGCAGTGCAGAAGCTCCGCGCGTGGCGAGACTCCGGCGGCCTTCGTACCGCGGGTGCAGCGGGGAAGACGAAGTTCAAGCGCAGTGGGGCTCTTCGCCTCCTCGACGCTTGGTGGCCGCGCGCGGTGAAGGCGGAGTTCCGGCCTGCCATGCGCAAGAACCTCTACGCGACGATGCGTCAGACGGCCCCGATCATGGGCGGATACTCCCATCGCGGCAACGCCAGTGCCGACTCGTGGAGCAGCTGGATGAGCAAGGACCTGCGCCGCATCCTCGGACGTGACGTCGAGAACCGTCTGCCGCGATGGTTCTGCGGCAAGGGCACCGTGTCGAGCTGCCGCAGAGTGCTGCTCGACTCATTGAAGTCGGCGCTCGCCGTACCGAAGAAGCAGGTCTACCCGGCCGACGGGACGTGCAAGGCGGGCGACCAGTACTGCGCGGCGCAGACGTTCCACCAGTCACTCGGCGGGATCACCCAGGATCCGATCCACTGGCAGAACCGCTCGACGTTCCAGCAGGTGATCGAGTTCCCGAGCGGACGGTGAGTGGCGCCGGGTCAGCCTTGGGTCGCTGCGACCTGGCGTTCGAGCTCGGCGGTCAGCTCCGCGCGCAGTTCGTCGTGCGCTGGGCCGAGCTCGTGCGCGCCGCTGTCCACGCGACCGGCCCAGAAGGGCACCGCCGCCGGCCATCCGACGATGTCGGGCGGCTCCCACGCGTACCGCGGCGTGACATGAGCGTGCAGGAACGCGTCGGTGTTGCCCTGGATCTCGAGGTTGATCCGACGGAACTCGGGATCGCGGCGACCGCACACGACAGCAACCGTTCGTCCGAGGATCGCCATGTCCTCCAAGAAGGCGAGTTGGCGATCCGCAGGTAGGTCGATGAGCTGGTCGGTGCCGGGTGTATCCGTGATCAGCACGCAGTAGCCAGGGAGCCGCTGGACGTCACCGATCGCTGCGAACCCGGCTTTCATCCGGCGCATCACCGTCGGGTTCGTCCCAGCGATCGCGCTGCCGACCCGGTCGGCCTTGAAGTCCGCGTCTGTCTTACCCATGTCGCAATCTTGCCCGCGAACGGTCCCTGGTCACACCACCGTGACCGGGTGACGTACGACCGCCCAGAACAGATAACCACCGTCGTTGTACGGAACCTCCATGGGTTGCGTACGACCGGCAGTGTCGGTTGCCCGCGCCATCAGCTCGTACCGACCGCTGCGGCGAGGTCGCCAGTCGTACGACCACCTGACCCAGCGCGCGTTCGGATGTCGGCGCTCGAACCGAACGCCGTCCCAACTGGCACCGCCATCGGTGCTGACCTCGACTCGCGCGATATCAGCGGTGCCGCTCCAGGAACGTCCGGTCAATCGGGTGCGGCCTCGGCGTAGGCGTGCGTCCAAGGGCAGCTCGAACGCGCTCTTCACGGGCAATGTGGTGAGTGCGGGTGAGTCATCCGGGTACGCTCCGCCGGTCATCCGGTACCACTTGGTGTTCCACGGTGACTCGAGCGCTCGGCTCGAAACCTCCAGCGAGCCCAGCCACTTGATGTTCGCAATCCCGACCCAGCCGGGCAGCACCAGGCGTACTGGGAAGCCGTGGTCGGGAGGCAACGGTCGGCCATTGGCCTCGTAGGCGAGCAGCGCATCGTCGAGCGCCTTCGAGATCGGGAACGGCCGCCGTACGTTGCCGTAGTCGACGCCGTCGCTCACGTACCGCGCATCGAGCCCAGTGGCCATCACGTCGAGGGCTGCTGGGGACAATCCGATCTTCTTCAGTACGTCGGCCAGCGGCACCCCACGCCATTGAACGACGCCGACGCCTCCGAGCTTCCACGGTGTGCCGCTGACCGGAGTGCCCTGCTGGGTGTCGAAGTAGCTGCGCCCGTTGTCCGTGCACTCGAGCACCGACACGGTGGTACGTGAACGCATCGCCCGCAGCTGTTCGTACGACAGCGTGACGGCGTGGTCGGCCGTCAGCGGGTTGGCCAGCCCGTCGCCGTAGATGCGTAGCGAGTAGTCCGCGGCAGCGATACGTGGCGTCGACGTGTGGTCACGTACGAACAGCCTCGACAACGGAGTCAGGTAGCCCGGATGCACGGAGCCCCAGCGCATCTCGGCATTCGTGCCGTAGTCGTAGAACCACCGCTCCGGCAGGGGTTTGACGATCGGCCCCGCAGCCGGGCGGCGCGGAGTTGCACCTGCGTAAGGCGCAACGGAACCCGTGGCTCCTGCGGCGACCGCCGCCACTCCCGTCGCGCCCAACCGCAGGACCGTTCGACGACTCGTCGTGTACTGACTCATGCACGCCACCATACATGAGTAATCCACTCAACTTAATACCTGCTCCGTACGCGCGGGTCCGCGAAATACCACGGGCCCATAGCAAACCGCGCCACTCACCACCAAACTTGCTGGGTAGCGGCGTGGATTGCCATGGGCCCGTGGTATTCCACAAGCTCGCTCAGACCGCAGCCACGTCGAGCGCAGCGAGGGCGGCGGGGTACGCGCGCTCGCGGTCGTCGGCGACCAGGCCGAGGCGCGTACGCCGGTCGAGAATGTCGTCGACGGTCAGGGCGCCTTCGTGGCTGACGGCGAATGCGAGCTCGGCCGCGCACACGTCGAGCCCGTCGGCTACCGGCGCCACACCTGCACGCTCGGACGCAACGGCCGCCGCCTCATTGCCGTAGCGCATCACCAGGGTCACCGGGAGCCTCGGCGACGACGGGCCGGCACCGACCAACGGGAGACGAGCGGTACGCGACGGCACGGCGTCGATGCCGGCGCGTGCGACCGCGGCGTCGACTGCGTCCTGGGCCATGCGTCGGTAGGTCGTCAGCTTGCCACCGACGACTGTCAACGGGCCTCCGGGAGACGGATGCACGACATGTCGTCGCGACAGGTCCGATGTCGACCCGCCGTCCTCGGTATCCAGCAATGGGCGCAACCCGGCGAACGCACCACGCACATCTGCCCGGGTCACCGGCTCGCGCAGCACCCGCCCGATCGTCGCAAGCAGCATGTCGATCTCGGCGTCGCTGGGCTCGGGAACCTCCGGCACCGGCCCGGGCGCAGGCTCGTCGGTCAAACCCACGTACACACGGCGATGCTGGGCAGGCAGCGCCATCAGGAAGCGGTTGCGCTCGCCCGGCAAACTGACGGTCAGGATCGCGTTCAGTCCCCTGAACGTCGATGCGTCGAACACCAGATGCGTGCCCCTGCTGGGTCGCAGCCGGATCTGGGGATCGACGGCGCCCGCCCAGACACCCGTCGCGTTGACGACAGCCCGGGCGCGTACGTCGAAGCTCTGCCCGCCGAGCTCGTCGTGGAGCGTCGCCGAGGTGTCCGTGACGTCACTCGCGGAGACTCGCGTGAGGACTCGCGCACCATGCGCAGCCGCCGTACGAGCAACGGTGACGACGAGCCGCGCGTCGTCGACCAGCTGGCCGTCCCAGCCGAGGAGCCCTCCCGACAAGCCGTCTTCGACCAAGGACGGTGCGAGGCGGAGCGTCTCGGACCGGGTGATCCGACGCGAGCGGGGTAGTACGTGCCGGCTCGTGCCCGACACCTGACGCAGGAGGTCGCCGGCGTGCTGGCCAACGCGGATGAGCGCCCGCTGACCTTGCCTCAAGTCCGAGGTGAGCGGGATCAGCTGTGGCATGGGGCGTACGAGATGCGGTGCGGTGCGGGTCATCAGGATGCGGCGTTCGACGGCACTCTCGTACGCGATGCCGACATCACCGGACGCGAGGTACCGGAGACCACCGTGTACGAGCTTCGAGCTCCATCGGCTGGTGCCGAACGCCAGGTCGTGCCGCTCTACGAGCACCGTACGAAGGCCTCTCGATACCGCATCGAGTGCGACCCCGACACCGGTGATGCCGCCGCCGATGACGAGCAGATCGATCGGGTCGCCGGCCGCAACCTCCTCGAGTTCGCGACTGCGACGCGCAGCGTTGAGCGCGGATGATCCTCTCATTGCGAACCCCCAGCGAGATAGCCGCCGATCGCCAGCGCGAGCTCTCGGTCGAGATCCTCAGGTGGCAGCGTGTCTTCGACCATCCGCGCGGACTGCACCGTCGACTGCACGATCAGCAGCACCATCGTCGCCAATTGATCGGCGTCGCCCTCACGTACCGAACCGTCGGCCTGACCTGCACGGATCGCGGCTGCGCACAGCTCGATTACCTCGTGCTGCGACCGACCGAGCCGCTCGACGATGTAGGTGAGAAGGAGATCGGTGTCGGCGTGGAAGATCTTTACGAAGACCGGATGGCTGCGGATCCGCCGGGCGCCCTCGATGACACCCGTGACGATTCGCGTACGCGCATCGGGACCGTCGGGCAACGCCCCGGCGACGGCCTCGCGGAACTGGCGCGCGATCAGCTCACCGACCAGACTGTCGGTGTCGGCCCAGCGGCGATAGACAGTCGGTCGGCTCACCCGCGCACGCCGAGCGACCTCGGCCAACGTGGTCTTTCGTACGCCGAAGTCGAGTACGCAGGACCGCGCGGCATCGAGGATTGCGGCTTCGACGTCGGCCGGGTCGGTGCGAGGCATGACCCTCTCCTTCGTTACACATTGACGCTGTATGTAACACTGTATCGCATGAGCGAACAGCCCATTGGCCGCCTGCCACTCGCCTGGGATGCCTGGGGAGTGCCCGACCGCGCACAGCCCCTGCCCGAGCGGGTTCGCGCACTTGTCGCCGCCGCATTCGCGCTCGGCGACGACTCCGTCCCGAGGATCGATGCCGGCGACGTACGTCTCGCCCCGAGCCGGTTGGACCCGGCCGACCTCGAGGCACTTGCGGCGATAGACGGCGTCGCGTCCGTGTCGGCCGATCACCAGACGAGGCTCGACCACGCCGGCGGTAAGAGCACCACCGATCTCCTGCGTCGGCAGGAGGCGGAGCAGGACGCTCCCGACGCCGTCGTCGAACCGACCACCCACGAGTCGGTCGTACGCGTACTCAAGCACTGCACCGACGTGAAGATCGCGGTCGTCGCGTACGGCGGAGGTACGAGCGTCGTCGGTGGACTCGACCCCGTGCGCGACGGATTCTCTGCCACGGTCTCGCTCGACCTCCGCCGACTCGATCAGCTCACGGCCCTCGACGAGACCAGCCTGCTCGCCACCCTCGGCGCCGGCATGACCGGGCCACGAGCTGAAGCGCTGCTCGGCGACCACGGCCTCTCGCTCGGACACTTTCCGCAGAGCTTTGAGCACGCCAGCATCGGCGGTTTCGCCGCAACCCGCTCCTCCGGCCAGGCATCGAGCGGCTACGGCCGGTTCGACGACATGGTGCATGCAGTCACGGTGGCGACACCACGTGGCACGTTGCGGCTCGGCCGCGCGCCGGCATCGGCCGCCGGACCCGACCTACGCCAGCTGTTCCTCGGGTCCGAGGGAGTCCTCGGCGTGATCACCGACGTGACCCTACGCGTGCACCCGCGCGCAGAGCACACCGCGTACGCTGCGTGGACGCTTCCCGACTTCACCGTCGGCGCGAATGCCGTGCGTACGCTCGCGCAGCGCGGTTGCCGGCCGACGGTTCTACGCCTCTCCGACGAGGCGGAGACGGCGATCAACGCAGCCGTCGCCGGCAACGCCGATGCGCCGTCCGGTTGCCTCGCGATCGCAACCTTCGAGGGTGAGACCGAACGCGCTGAGGCCGAGCTCACGTACGCTCGCAACATCGTCGAGTCGGCGGGCGGGCAATGGCTCGGCGCCGACGTCGCCAAGGCATGGGAACGCGGGCGGTTTGATGCGCCATACCTGCGTGATTCGCTGCTCGGTGCGGGCGTACTCGTCGAGACCCTCGAAACTGCGACGACCTGGACGACCCTCGACGCGCTACGAACTGCCGTGACCGGCGCGCTCACCGCCGCCCTCGGCGCGGATGGCACAACACCGCTTGTCATGTGCCATATCTCGCATACGTACGCGACTGGAGCGTCGCTCTACTTCACCGTCGGAACCGCTCGCGGTGACGAGCCGATCCAGCGATGGGCGCAGGCGAAGCGCGCCGTCGGCGATGCGATCGCAGATCTCGGAGCGACGATCAGTCACCATCACGCTGTCGGCCGCGATCATGCTCCGTGGATGCACCGCGAGATCGGTGACCTCGGCATCGAGGCCATCGGTGCGGTGAAGGACGCCGTCGACCCCGCAGGCATCCTGAACCCGGGCAAACTGATCCTCAGATAGCGTCGGGTCCATGTCACTACGCACTCGGGCGACGGCAGCACTGTCCATCGGTCTGTTGGTCACCGCGTGCTCGACCGCGTCAGACCAGACAGACGAGAGCGGCGGCGACGCCGGGCCCCCGACAGACCTGGCTGCTGCGGAGTCTCAGCCCATCGATGACCCGTATTACCCGCAGCACGGCGAGCCGTATTTCGACGCGCTCGCGTACGACCTCACGCTCGACTGGGAGCCCGCGCAGGCGACACTGACCGGCAAGGCGAAGATAAAGTTCCGTCTCACGGAGCCGCGCGACGAGATTGCGCTCGACTTCGCCAAACCGCTCGAGGCAACGCGGGTCGCGCTCGACGGCGACCGGATCGAGTCGACCGAATCCGCCGAGCAACTGACGCTGAAGACCGGCGCCATCAAGGCCAATGAGCAGCGCACCTTGACGATCGAGTACTCCGGGCAGCCGGAGCCGGTGGCCACTGCGGCCTCGCGCGGCGACCTGAGCAAGGTCGGCTGGACGACCGAGTCCGACGGCAGCGCCTGGACGATGCAGGAACCGTGGGGCGCGTACACCTGGTACCCGGTGAACGACCATCCGTCCGATAAGGCCTACTACAACGCAGACATCACCGCCCACGGCGGGATGTCAGGGGTCTTCAACGGCGAGCTCACCGACATCGAAGAGGGCGACGACACGACGACGACCACATGGTCGCTCGACGAGCCGGCCGCGTCGTACCTCATCACGATCGCAGTCGGTGACTACACGGCAACGACCGACGAGGGCCCGGACGGCCTTCCGTTGACGTACTGGACCCGACCCGGCGACGAACGCCAACTCTCCCAGCTGAAGAAGTCACCAGAGATCCTCGACTGGCTCGAAGAGCAGCTCGGTCCGTACCCGTTCGACACCGGCGGGAGTGTGATCGTGCCTTCTCGATCGGCGATGGAGACCCAGACAATGGTCACGATGGGCACGCAGGTCAGGTACATCGGCGACGAGTACGTCGGCGTGCTCGCCCACGAGTACGCCCACCAGTGGCTCGGCGACACCGTCACGCCCGACAACTGGAAGGACCTCTGGCTGAACGAAGGTCTCACGATGTACGTCGAGGCGCTCTGGAACGACCACATGGGCACTGCGTCGTACGACGAGCAGATCAAGGACTGGGCCTCGTACGAGAACTCGAGCCGGGCGAGCGAAGGCCCGCCCGGTGAGTACCGCAAGAACCAGTTCGCGTCCGGGATCGTCTACTACAGCGGTGCAATCATGCTCGACCGAATCCGCGACGCCGTCGGCGACGAGGTGTTTGCCGAGGCGTTGCGAGGCTGGCCGCAGGAGCACCGCAACGAGTCCGTCGACAGACAGGACTTCATCGCGTACTTCTCCGAAGCGACCGGCACCGATATCGGTCCGTTCGTCGAGAAATGGCTGACGGCGCCGACGATGCCGAAGGGACCCGTCGTCGACGGATAGCTCAGCGCTGTGCGGTGAGCACGCGGCCGCCCGCACGGAGTTGTTCGTACGCGTGCGGGTCGCGTGCGGCGAGATCGGTACGTGCCTTGCGCCGGTAGCGGATGATCTGCGTCGCGCCGATGCCCCAGAGGACGTACTGGACGCACATCGCCGTGGTGAACGAACTCGCAGAGTACGCACTGCTCGTGCCCGGGGTTAGCACGTCGAGCACCAGGCCGATCGACAGGATCGCGATCAGACTGGCGATGAAGCCACCCTGGTTGACGATTCCGGTGGCGCTGCCGAGTCGCTCCGGCGGGTTGAACGTACGAGCGAAGTCGAACGCGACCATCGACCCCGGCCCGCCCACTCCGACTGCGCAGACCAGGATCACGAGCAGCCAGACGGGCGCCGGGCCAGGCCAGGCGAGTACTGCGGTCCAGGCGGCGATCAGCGCGCCGAGGATGCCGAGTACGAGCGTCGAGCGGTGAAACGGACGTCGACCCACGAGTACGCCCACGATCGGCCCGGAGATCATGGTGGCGACCGTGAGAAGGGTCAGCAGCAGCCCGGCTGTGGTCTCCGAGGTGCCTTGCCCACGTACGAAGAACGGGAAACCCCAGAGCAGCGCCAGCGTCGTCGCGCCGTACTGGAGGCTGAAGTGCGTCCAGAACGCCAGCCGTGTGCCGGGCTGGCGCCATGACTGCTTCAGCCCGTCGACGACTGCCTCAACGGAGATCGCAGGTCCGCGTACGACCCGCTGCTCGGGTGTGTCTCGGACGATCAGATACAGCCATGCACCGAGCACGACACCGATACCTGCGGCTACGAGGTAGGTGTCGGTCCAGCCGAACCGCTGAAAGGCCATGGTCATCGGCACCGCCGCGGCGACGGCGCCGAGCTGGCCGACCAGTCCGGTCAGCTGCGTGACGACGGGAATGCGCAGCGGCGCGAACCACGTGCTCACGAGCCTCAGCACGCTGATGAAGATCATCGCGTCGCCGATGCCGACGAACACCCGCGCCGCGATGCCCGCGCCGTACGTGCCCGCGAAGGCGAAGGCGAGCTGGGCGATAGTGAGGATGCCCAGACCGACCAGAAGCATCCGGCGCGGGCCGAACCGGTCGAGCATCAACCCGACCGGGATCTGCATCGCCGCATAGACCAGCAGCTGGACCATCGTGAAGGTCGACAGCTGCGATGCCGTGATGTCGAACCGGTCGGCGGCAATCAGGCCGGCGACCGAAAGCGAGGAGCGGTGGAACACCGCGAGCAGATACACCGCGACTGCGGCGGCCCACACGTTTACGGCGCGGCCCTTGGTCTCGGGCTGCGCGATCGTGGTTGACGTCATGCGCTCGAACGCTCACTGATGTTGTGGCGGGCGCGGTCGAGGTGCTCCTGGGTGGCGACGACGAACGCGTCGACGTCGTCTCCACGAAGTAGCTCGACGAAGCGAGCGTGGTCGGCGATCGCCTGCTCCATTCGTGCCGCGGACGCGCGCATGGACTTGGCGTTGATGCACACCTGTCGTTCGCGCAGGCCGTGGTAGAGCCGGGTGAGCACTGCGTTGCCCGCTGCCGACACGATCACCTCGTGGAAGCTGCGGTCGGTCTCGCTGAAGGCAGTCACGTCGCCTGCAGCGAAGGCCTCGCGCATGCGCTCGGTGAGCGTGTCGAGCTCGTCGGCGATCTCGGATCCGTGCTCGAAGGCTCGGGTCGCGGCCCACCCCTCGACCAAGGCGCGTGCTTCCCAGACATCCGCTGCCTCTTCGGCCGTCACGGGTACGACCAGCGCGCCCTTCTTCGGGAAGAGCTTGACGAACCCTTCGCTCTGCAGCCGGAGCAGTCCCTCGCGTACGGGCGTACGGGAGCAGCCGACGGAGTCGGCGAGGTCTCCCTCGGTGAGCAGCTCGCCACCGGGGTAGGAGCCGTCGAGGATTGCAGACTTCACGTGGTCGTACACGCGATCCGGGGCAGATGTACGCATGATGTATCTATGTTAGATGCAAGAGGCCGGCGCTGTCGCGCTAGAACTCTGTGAGCCTCGCCGCATGCGCCCCCCAAACCGCGCTGAGCCGCACGTTTCGGCCCTATTGAAACGGTTCAGAGGGGCGGAAACGTGCGGCCCAGCGGTAGGCGAGCGCGGCGACGGCCACGAGTACCGGTACGACGATGTAGCCCGCGGCGAACGGCGCGATGGCCGCCGTGAGCAGGAACGCGACGCCTGCGACGACTCGGGCACGCCCCGACAGCAGGCGTACCGCGGCCGCGGTGCCGATGAGGTACGTGACCAGTACCAGCGCAGCGGGGACACCGACGATGTCCTCCGCCCCACCTCCGGCGACGTACGTGGCAATCAGCCCGGCTGCCCCGAGCGCAGTCACGACGAGCACACTCGCGGCCGGCACCGCTCGGGCGTTGAGTCGGCTCATTGCGCTCGGCATCCACCCGTCGCGACCGAGTGCGTACCCGAGTCGCGAGATCGATGCCATGAACGCGTTGGTCGTACCGAGGCTGATCACAAATGCGAGCACGCCCGAAGCAGTGGCGGCACTGACGCCGATTCCGTCGCCGAGCACTCGCCCGACGGAGGTACGGTCGAGTGCCTCCGTCCCGTAGCTCGACGTGGAGACGACTGCGAATGCCACACCGAGATACAGCACCAACACGATGACGACCGTCATCAACGTCGCGCGTCGCAGGTCCCGGCGTACGTCGTCGAACTCACCCGCAAGGTGCGCGATCGCCTCCCAGCCGGCGAAGGCGAAGAACAGCACGACTGCCGCTTGACCGATGCCTGGGAGCCCATGCGGAGCGAACGGAGTGAGGTTGTCGAGGTTGGCCTGCGGGATCGCCACCAGCGTCGCAACAAGCAGCAGCAGGGCAACCCCCGCCGCGACCGCGAGCTGCAGGCGAGCACTGAGACGCAGGCCCGCGAGGTTGGCCGCACACGCGAGCGCGAGGATGGCGGCCGCCGCCACGAACGCGAACCCCCCGCCCTGATCGCACGCCACGGCGATGTAGTAGCCGCCCGTCAACGGCACGATCACATGCCCGAGAGCAACCGCGACGTAGTAGAACCACCCCGCGACGCCGCCGGCGTTCGGGCCGAACGCCTTCGCCGCGTACGTAGCGATGCCACCCGCGTCGGGATACTCGGTCGCGAGCGCGGCGAACGTCAATGCCAGCGGGAGCCCGAGCAGTCCGAGGAAGAGCCAGGCGAGCAATGCCGATGGGCCCGCGAGCGATGCGGCCTGACCGGGTAGGACGAGCACGCCCGCACCGAGCACCGCACCCGTGTAGAGCGCGACCGCCTGACCGAGACCGATTCGGTGTGGTGCCGACGGCGTGGCCGTACGCTGGGCCATCGGTCAGTCACCAGGCTCGAACGCCACTGTCAGCGGCCGCTCGAAAATGGTCTTCAACACGATCGTCGTACTCGTACTGTGCACCGACGGGATCGCGCGAAGTCGGTCGAGCGTATCTGCGAGATCCGCGGTCGTTGCGACGCGGACCTTCACCAGATAGCAGTCGTCACCGGCGACCTCATGCACCTCGAGGACGCAGCGCTCCTTCTCCAGCGCGGTATTGACCTGCGCCTTGGCGTCGTCGGGGCCGAAACGCAACGACACGTACGCCGCGGTTCCGCCGCCGACAGCCTCGGGCGCGAGGTCTGCATGGTATCCGCCGATCACATCGTCTCGCTCGAGCCGCAGAATCCGATCACGGACGGCCGGCTCCGACATCTCGATCTCGCGGGCGAGCGCTCGTACGGTCGTGCGACCATCCTGCGCGAGCAGGTCCAGCAGCGTTCGGTCAACATCATCCAGATGGCGCATGTCTTGAGCATAAGTTAGGCCATAGTCGGATTCAACCTAACTTTGCTAGGTCATACGGCATTTAATCCTACTCATTCTCGATCGCCGGATCTTGCGGATACGATCCTTGGCCTAGCGAGGAGAGCACATGAATCGACAGCCGGCCGTCCTGGATGCACCGTCCAACCTCGGACTGCGTCCACCCGCGCCGGGAGTCGTGCCGGGCTGCTACAAATTGGCCGGCGCGTTGCGCGACTGCGGCATCGTGAGCCGAATCGGCGCCGACGACGCCGGCTGTGTCACGCCACCCCGATACGACCGCCACGACTGGTCACCGGGCGACGGCGTCGCCAACTCGAGCGGCCTGCGTACGTACACGATGCGACTCGCCGATCGAGTCGGCGCACTCCTCGATGAGGATCGCTTTCCGATCGTGCTCGGTGGTGACTGCAGCATCCTGCTCGGCGCCGCACTGGCTCTGCGACGGCGCGGCCGATACGGCCTGGCGTTCCTGGACGGCCACTCGGACTTCCGCCACCCGGGCAACTCACCGTCGGTCGGCTCCGCCGCCGGCGAGGATCTCGCGCTGGTCACCGGCCGCGGCCAGTCCGACCTCACCGATCTGGAGGGCCGTGGTCCGTACGTCCGCGACAGCGACGTATCCGTGCTCGGCATCCGCGACGACGATGAATGCCGCGAGGAGCTGCGTACGTTGGCGATCGAGCACTCAACGGTCGCAGACGTACGCACCGATGGCCCGGTGTCTTGCGCGACGAACGCCCGACGACGGCTGGAGACCGACGGGCTCGACGGCTTTTGGGTGCACATCGACGCCGACGTCCTCGACTCCGGGGTGATGCCCGCGGTCGACAGCCCGGCCCCCGACGGCCTCGGCCACGACGAGGTACGCGACCTGCTGCGCACGTTGCTGGCGTCGGATCGGTGCGTCGGCTTGGAGGTGACTGTGTTCGACCCAGATCTCGACCCCGACGGCCGACTCGCGGCCGAGTTGACCGACACCCTTGTCGCGGCGCTGCGCTAATAGCGCGTACTCGTCACCACATGCCCACTTACGGCTCGCGCGCACACGCCGAACGCACCAGCGACAGCCACCAGCCCGACAACCAGGATCGCAACGTCGGCTTCGAGGTCGACACTGTCCGTGGGCTTCGTCGGCGCCCGGCCATCGGGATCGACGAACACTTCGATGGTGCTGCCCTCCTCCACACCGTCGAAGCCCCCCTCACCGCGGTACTCCATGGGTTCTTCGATCGGCTGCCCGTCAGTGCGTTCCAACGTGTAGCGATGCGTGTACGCCTTACTCGTCCGTCCCTTTCGCACCACGTCTCGTACCTCAACCGAGTGATCGACGACGACCGCCTCAATTCGTTCGCCGGACTCGGTGAGAGCGAGGTCCTCCCCCAGCATCACGGCGCCGAGGCCGGCCAGGCCGGCCGTGGGAAACACCAGCCAGATGACCCAGCGGCGGCCGATGCCCCAGTACGCCGCGCCGGTGATGCCGGCGACCGCGACGAGTGCGGCGCCGATGGCAAGGAAGAGTTCCTGCGGGAACGCCAGACTGAGTACGAACGCCACCGCCAGGCCGACCAACAGCCACACCGCCAACGTGAGCATGGTCAGCGGCCGCGGGTTACGCAGGCTCATCTGTCTCCTCGACCCGAGATCCGAATCGGCCGCATCCTGTTCTCATCGGCCGCCGCACGATCCTATCGAGGACGAGGAGCACCCGGGCCCTGCTCGGTCGCTCCCGCCCGTTAGGTGATCAGCGCGTCGGGTCGGAGATCGACTCGCCGCAGAAGCTGCGCGTTGAGTGCCACGACGATCGTGGACAGCGACATCAGGACCGCTCCAGCGGCCGGAGACAGTACGAACCCGACCCCGGCCAGCACGCCCGCCGCGAGCGGCACGGAGAACAAGTTGTAGCCGGTCGCCCAGGCGAGGTTCTGCAACATCTTCCGATAGGTCGCCTTCGACAGCTCGGTGACCGACAACACCGCCCGCGGGTCGTTGCTGGCCAGGACGACACCGGCCGACTCGATCGCTACGTCGGTACCGGCGCCGATGGCGATGCCGACCTCGGCACGCGCAAGCGCCGGAGCGTCGTTGACACCGTCGCCGACCATCGCGACCTCGAGCCCACGCTGTTGGAGCTCGGCGACCTTCGCGTCCTTGTCCTCCGGCAGGACCTCGGCGAACACCTCGTCGATGCCGAGTTGACGCCCGACGTTGTCGGCGACCTGGCGGGCGTCGCCGGTGATCATCGCGACCCTGATGCCGTGCTCGTGCAGTGCGGCGATCGCCTGGCGCGACTCCTCGCGTACGGCGTCCTCCAGCGCGAGCGCACCGACGACGTCGCCGTCACGTACGACGTGCAATACAGAGGCGCCTCGATCGATCCAGGACCGCGTTGACTCAGCAACGTCGCTCGGTACGGCAGCCTCCGACTCGCGCAGCAACGCTGGTCCGCCGACCATGACCCGAGCGCCGTCGACAACCGCCGAGACGCCGCGTCCGGCGTGCGACTCGAACCCGTCGACCGAGTGCCCGCTCGTCGTATCCGCCGCGGCGACTATTGCCCGCGCGAGCGGATGCTCACTGTCGGCCTCGACGGCGGCGGCGAGCCCGAGGAACTCCGCACGATCGAGGCCGCTGTCGGAAGCCACGACGACGTCGGTGACCTGATGTGCGCCCTGGGTCAGCGTGCCGGTCTTGTCGAACAGCACGACGTCGACCGTACGCATCCGCTCCAGGGCGAGCCGGTCCTTGATGAGCACGCCTGCCGATGCTGCGCGCTCGGTGGAGATGGCAATCACCAGCGGGATCGCCAGGCCGAGTGCGTGCGGGCACGCGATCACCAGAACAGTGACGGTACGAGTGACTGCGTCGTCGGCATCGCCCATGGCCATCCAGACGACGAAGGTGATCAGGGCGACGATGGTCGCGAAGTAGAACAACATGCCCGCTGCGCGATCCGCCAGCGCTTGCGCGCGTGACGACGATGCCTGGGCATCTGCAACGAGCCGTTGGATACCGGCGAGAGCGGTTTCCTCGCCGACCGCGCCGATCTCGACTCGGATCGCCGTGTCGGTGGCGACCGTGCCGGCGACCACTCGATCGCCGACGTCGCGGCGTACGGGTGCGGATTCGCCGGTGATCATCGACTCGTCCAGGTTGGCGCGACCTTCGACGACGACGCCGTCGGCGGGTACGCGACCTCCAGAACGCACCAGGACAACGTCTCCGACCACCAGGTCGGCGACTGTCGTTTCGACTGGTTCGCCATCGACGATCTTCTCTGCCGAGTCGGGCAACAGCGCCGCCAGCGCGTCGAGTGCGCCCGATGCGGCTCCGAGGGCGCGCATCTCCAGCCAGTGCCCGAGCAGCATGATGTCGATCAGTAGAACGAGCTCCCACCAGAAGTCGAGGTCGAAGCCGCCGATCTCGAGACTGGTCGTCCACGACGCCACGAACGCAACCAGGATGGCCATGGCGATGAGCAGCATCATGCCGGGCTTGCGCGATTTGAGCTCCGACCAACCACCGGTGAGGAACGGCGCACCGCCGTAGGCGAACACGATCGTGCCGAGCACCGGGGCGATCCAGTCGACCCCGGTGAATGTCGGCCGGTCGTACCCCAACAGATCCGCGAACATCGGGCTGAAGAAGACCACCGGTATCGACAGGACGAGGCTCAGCCAGAACTTGTCCCGGAACTGCGCTGCATGATCGCCGTGGCCACCGTGGGAATGACCACCGTGGGAATGGCCACCGTGCACCTCGTGACCCTCGTGCGAATGCTCGCTCTCGCCGGCGAGGTTGGTGTGATGAGAGTGATCCATCATTCCTCCATAGAGCCGAGTCAGCTGTCGCGAGCGGTGCTCAGCGCCTTGAACCGCCTCAACCGCAGGCTGTTGGAGACCACGAAGACGCTGGAGAAGGCCATTGCGGCACCAGCAATCATCGGATTCAGCAGCCCCGCGGCCGCCAACGGCAGTGCCGCAACGTTGTATGCGAAGGCCCAGAACAGGTTGCCCTTGATCGTGCCCAGTGTCCGTCGCGAGAGCCGGATCGCATCGGCGGCAACGCGCAGGTCACCACGTACGAGGGTCAGGTCGCTGGCCTCGATGGCGACATCGGTTCCCGTGCCCATCGCGAGACCGAGATCGGCCTGCGCCAGTGCCGCAGCATCATTGACGCCGTCACCGACCATCGCCACGACCTTTCCGTCAGCTTGGAGCTTCTTTACGGCGTCTACCTTGTCTTCGGGCATCACCTCGGCGATCACGGAATCTTCGGCGATCCCGACCTCGGCAGCGACAGACTTGGCCACCTCGGCGTTGTCGCCAGTCAGAAGCACAGGGGTCAGGCCGAGGTCGCGGAACTGTGCGATCGCTTGGGCCGATGTCTCCTTGATCGCATCAGCGACGACGAGCACGCCGCGTGCCGCACCGTCCCAGCCAACGGCGACCGCCGTCTTGCCATCGGCTGCCGCGTCAGACATCGCGCCTTCCAAGTCTGCCGGCAGCTGCTGCGACCACTCGGCGAGCAACCTCGCGCGCCCGACGAGCACAGCGTGGCCGTCGACGACCCCCTGCACACCGAGTCCTTCGACGTTCGCGAAGTCCTCTGGCGCTGGCAGCTCGCCGACCCGCTCGGTCGCACCGGCCGCGATCGCCTGGGCGATCGGGTGCTCTGACGAGTCCTCTAGTGCACCCGCGAGGCGTACGACCTCCTCGGCGTCCTCGCCCGCGGCGGGGATCACGTCGAGCAGGGTCATCCTGCCCGTCGTGACCGTCCCGGTCTTGTCGAGTACGACGGTGTCGACCTTGCGCGTCGACTCCAGGACCTCGGGTCCCTTGATCAAAATTCCGAGCTGAGCGCCGCGACCCGTGCCGACCATCAGCGCCGTCGGCGTCGCCAGACCCAACGCGCACGGGCAAGCGATGATGAGCACGGCGACCGCCGCCGTGAAGGCTGCGCCGCTCCCGCCGTCGGCACCGAGCCAGAAGCCGAGCGTCCCGACCGCCAACGCGATCACGATGGGAACGAAGATGCCCGAGATCCGATCAGCCAGCCGCTGGGCCTGCGCCTTACCGGTCTGGGCGTCCTCTACGAGCTTGGCCATCTGCGCCAGTTGCGTCTCGGCACCGACTCGGGTCGCACGTACGACGAGGCGGCCTCCGGCGTTGACCGTCGCGCCGACGACCGGATCACCGACGCCGACCTCGACCGGAACCGACTCACCAGTGACCATGGACGCGTCGACCGCCGAGGTGCCCTCGACGATCTCGCCGTCGGTGGCGATCTTCTCGCCCGGGCGGACGACGAACTGATCTCCCACGTGCAGCTGGTCGATGGGGACCCGCTGCTCGCGACCGGCACGAAGGATCGAGACCTCCTTGGCGCCGAGTTCGAGCAGTGCTCGGAGCGCCGCACCGGCGCGGCGCTTCGCCCTGGCCTCGAAGTAGCGTCCGGCCAGGATGAACGTCGTGACGGCCGCCGCAGCTTCGAGATAGATGTTGCCCGAGCCATCGCTGCGTTCGATCGTGAACTCGAACGGGTGACGCATACCCGCCATCCCGGCGGTGCCCCAGAAAAGGGCGTACACCGACCAGCCGAGAGCGGCAATCGTGCCCATCGAGATGAGCGTGTCCATCGTCGCCGTTCCGTGGCGCAGGTTGGTCCATGCCGCCTTGTGGAACGGCCATCCTCCCCACACCACAACCGGCGCTGCCAATGTCAGTGACAGCCACTGCCAGTTGTCGAACTGGAGCTTGTCGGTCATCGCCATCGCTACGACCGGGATGCTGAGCGCAGCAGAGATGAGCAGGCGCTGCCGGAGGTTACGGGTCGGGTCGTTGTCCTCCTCCGACGCCGAGCCGTCGTCACGGTCGGCCTCCTCCACCGGCACGGCCGCCGAGTAGCCCGCCTTCTCCACGGTGGCGATCAGGTCATCGGTCGAGACGTTGTCACCGAAGTCGACGCGCGCCTTCTCCGTCGCGTAGTTGACGCTCGCGGTGACGCCGTCGAGTTTGTTCAGCTTGCGCTCGATCCGGTTCGCGCACGACGCGCACGTCATCCCGCCGATCGTCAGATCGACGTGCTCGCGGGGTTCTACGGGTGTCACGCGATCGGTGCCGGAGCTCATTGCTCCTCCAAAACTGGTTGAGTCGGGTGTCGGTCAGTTGCCGTGACCGTGCTCGGATTCACCGTGCTCTGCATCGCCATCTGCGACGGGCGCATCCGGCGTACCCTCGTCTGCACGTACGGTGAACTCCGCCGTTCGGACCTCGTTGCCGTGCTTGAAGTCGAGGAACAACCGGTAGTCGCCTACGGACGGCACCTCGGCGAAGAATCGGATCTGCGGGCCCGGCTCGGTCTTGCCGTCGCCCGGGCTTCCGTCCGGGTGAACGTGCAGGTACGCCAGGTCGGAGTCGCGTAGTGCGACGAGGTGACCGTACGCCTCGAGGTACGGCTGCAGATCGGTGACCGGCTTGCCGTCCTTGCTCACCGAGAGCGTGAGCAACGAGCTCTCACCGGGAACGAGCGCTCCGTCGAGCTTCACCTCGTACCCGTCGACCTGCACGGTGCGTACGGGGTCCGGCAGCGCGCGTGGTTCGTACGAACCGCCCGCGGACAGGTCCGCGCCGAGCGTGAGCCCGTCGCCGCCGGCGGGCTTGAAGTCGGCGAACACGCGGTAGACGCCGGCAGCCGACAGGTCGACAGCAGCGCTCCACGTACCGTCGGCGCCGAGTGTCGGGTGTACGTGCTGGTAGCCGACCATGTCTCGGCGGACCACGATCAGGTGGAGATCCTTGCCGTGCTCGCGCTCGTACTCGGTCACCGGTTCACCGTCGGGTCCGAGGATCCGGAATCGGACTGGCGTGTCGGGCGAGGTCGCGACCTGGCGCTCGGAGAGCGCCAACGTGTAGCCGCCGTCGGAGACCATGAGTCCTCCTGGTAAATCTGCCACGCCACCGATATCGGCCTCGTGGCTTGCTTCTTCGGAGTCGTGTTCGGCGCCGGTATCAGTACCGTGGTCGGCCATCTGCTCGCTCGACGTTGAGACCTCGTCGATCGGACCGGCCGCGTTGCCGATACCCACCGCGCCCGCAAACACAGCCGCGGCGCCGACGGCGAACGCGGCGAGCTTGGTCGGGGCGTTCATCGATCGCCGACCGTCATGCAGTCGAGGCGGCGAGCTGGTAACCCGCTTCCTCGACAGCTTCGCGGATGGTTGACTCGGCGACCGGCTCGTTGCTGGTCACCTTCAGGCCGCCGCTGGCGAGGTCAACATCGACGTCGACGACGCCCGGGACCTCGGTCACTTCCTCGGTCACCGACGAGACGCAGTGGCCGCAGGTCATTCCGGTGACGGTGTAGTTCGAGGTGATCGTTTCGCTCATGGTGCTTGCCTTCCAGCTTCGTTGTTGCTCTGTTGGACCTACTTCAGGAGCGGACGAGTCGGGCGATGGCGTCGGAGGCTTCCTTGAGTTTCTCGTCGGCCTCGGGCCCACCCGCGGCGGCCGCATCGCGTACGCAGTGGTTCAAGTGCTCGTCGAGCAGACCGAGCGAGACCGACTGCAGCGCCTTCGTCATCGCAGACACCTGCGTGAGGATGTCGATGCAGTACTTCTCCTCTTCGACCATCCGCTGCAGGCCGCGGGCCTGCCCTTCGATGCGTCGCAGCCGCTTCAGGTAGTCGTCCTTGTTGCCGATGTACCCGTGGGTCGCGTGCTCGTCCATGTCAGCTCCTTGTCTCGGTAACACATCTGGCAGCATACCTCTGCCAGGTATCCGTACCGACAGATGCGACTGTATACCCCCTAGGGGTACATACACAAGGGAATGAAAGCGCCGAGGTACGGATCCCCTCCCATGGCGGGGCGCACGTGGGAGGGAATCCGTACCTCGGCGGAGGTGTGCGGGGGCGTCAGGTCTGGTCGGCTGTGCGACCCGCCGCGATCACCGTACGGCGGGCCAGCTCCTCGGCTGCGTCGACGACTCGGAGGTCGGTACGTACGTCGTCGACGACGACGGACAGCTCGGTGCAGCCGACGATCACACTCCCAGCACCATGCGCGGCCAAAGAGGCGAAGATCGCCAACAGGGCGTCGCGTTCGGACTGTCCGTGATCACCCGATTTGACCGCGTGGATGATCCGCATGAGCTCGGCCTGCTCCGACGGCGACGGAAGCACCGCTTCGCGTCCGGCCGCGAGCAGTGCCCGTTGATAGAGCTCGGACTCAACCGCGCCGTCGGCGGCGACCAAACCGACCTTGCGCTCCTGATCGGTCACATCGACTGCCTCGACCGCTGTGTCGATGATGCTCACGAACTCGACCCCAACACCCGCCATGACCGCGGGCAGGAACGCATGAACGGTGTTGCAGGGCGAGACGATGAGCTCAGCGCCCGCCTCCTGCAGCCGGCGTACGCCGTCGGTCAGCCACGGCGAAGGATCCGTGCCGGCGCCGCGTACTGCAGCGAGCCGATCCGGCACGGTCGGGTCGGCCCACATCACCACGCGCAGATGGTCCTGGTCGGTACGAGCCGGAGTCGCCCGGACGAGCTTGTCGTAGAAGTCGACGGTCGCTGCCGGACCCATACCGCCGAGGATCCCGACGATCCGGGACGGCTGCATCTACTCGGTCCCGGTACCGAGTACGGCGTCCTGGTACGCGTACAGCGCGGGAGATCCGCCCGTGTGAACGAAGACGACATTGCTGTCGCGCTCGAACGCGCCGCTGCGCGCCAGATCGACGAGACCGGCCGCAGTCTTGCCCGTGTAGACCGGATCCAGCAGGATGCCTTCCGTACGCGCGAACAGCTGGATCGCCGCCGTCATCTCCGGGGTGGGCAGCGAGTACCCTGGGCCGACGTACTCGTCGCGGACCCGGACCGCCTCGGACGGGACCGCTCGGTCGGCGCCCGCCAGCTTCGACGTCGCGTTCGCGAGGTCCAGCAGCTTCGCCTCTTGTGGCGCCCGCTCGGCCCGGACACTGATCCCCGTCACCGGAATGCCCGCCTGGTTTCCGTACAGACCCGCAACCAGCCCGGCGTGCGTACCTCCCGAGCCGCTCGCACACACGACATGGTCGATCGGCAACGACTCCTCGAACGACTGCACAAGGAGCTCCTCAGCGCAGGAGACATAGCCGAGCGCACCAAGAGCGTTGGAGCCACCACCCGGGACGATGTACGGCTTACCGCCGCTCGCGGCGACGTCGGACGCGACGTCTTGCATCGCCGCCTCGAGGTCGGTGCCGCCCTCGACCACGGTGATGTCGTCGGCACCGAGCAGCCGGAACAACAGGTTGTTTCCGCTGGCGTCGGGGCTGTACGAGCCGGCGACGCGCTCCTCGAGTACGAGCCGGCAGCGCAGGCCCTCCTTGACCGCCGCGGCCAAAGTGAGCCGGCAGTGGTTCGACTGCACCGCGCCGGTCGTGATGATCGTGTCGGCGCCCTCGGCCAGTGCATCGGCCATCAGGAACTCGAGCTTGCGGGTCTTGTTGCCGCCGGCGCTCAGGCCGAGCAGATCGTCGCGCTTGATGAAGATCCTCGGTCCGCCGAGCTCCTCGCTCAGGCGCGGCAGGAGCTCGAGTGGGGTCTTTCCGGGCGTGTACGTCCGGCGGGGGATACGTGCGAGATGCATTGCAGTTCCTCTTCGGGTCAGATCGTGGTGCGGGACAGATCGGCCTCGGATGCGAACTTCCTGTTCCATCCGGTGAAGATCGAGATGAGTAGGACGATGAGCAGCGCCCACGAGTACGGGTTGAGCGCGGCCGCGCCGATCGACGGAGCGGGCAAGTCGTACTCCTTCGCCGTGGCGGCGACCGTGGAGAACCACACAATCACAGCGTTGTGCCAAGGCAACATGTAGAACGCCGTGTTGGCACTGCAGTCCATCAGGTTGGCGGTCCGGGCCGGAGCCAGGTTGTACTTCTCGCCGAGCGGCCGCCCGAGGGTCGGGCCGACCAGCAGGATCGCCGGCGCGTTCGCGCCGAGTGGGATCGTGAACACGAGCGTGATCATCGAGATCGCGAGCTCTGCACTGCGTACGCCCCGAGCCGCGTGGGTCTCGAGTCGCCGCAACAGTCGTGCCATGAGACCGCTGTCGGCGAGAACCTGCGCCAGCGCGAGGATGAACAGGACCAGCACGATCGCACCGGTGACCTTGGCGATACCGTCCTCGATCAGCCCGGTGGAGGCGCCTTCGGCGTCCGGCACAGAGAAGACGTCGCCCGGCGACATCTGACCCGTGACGATGCCGAGTGCGATCGTCGCCAGACTCCCCCACGTGAGCGCGGTGATGATGTGCTGGCCGCGCATCGCCAGCACGATCACCAGCAGGAACGGCGCGATCATGATGAGCCCGAGCGCTGTTGCATCAGCACCGACGACCCGCTCACTCATCTCTCCCCCGCCGCCGAACACCGCGAACACCACGGCGGCGACAGCAGCCGCCGACAACGACAACGGAAGACGAGATCTGACCACGTCGCCCATTCGGGCACCCGCGGTGTACGCGGAGCTGATGGTGGTGTCGGAGACCGGCGCGATGTTGTCGCCGAACGCTCCGCCGGCGATGATCGCAACCGCGAGCATCGTGGAGTCGGCGCCGAGGAACACGCCGGTGGGATAGAGCACCGGGGTCATCGCGATCACGGTGCCGACGCTGGTGCCAGTGCCGGCGGCGAACAGACAAGCGAGGACGAACGCCAGCACCGTGAAGGCGCTGCCCTGCACACCCGTCTCGAGCCCGAACCACAGCAGGCCGTCGACGAGGCCTGCGCCTTGCAGCAGGGCACCGAAAACGCCGGCAAAGATGAACGCGGTGATGATCACCGCACCGGTCTTGTCGCTCAAACCGCGGAGCAGCGACGCGGCGTACTCGCTCTTCGTCGTCGTGAGGAGGAAGCCGACGACGACCGCCGCCCAGCCTCCTACCCAGAAGCCCGAGATCGTCGCTCGCTCTGCGATGGACAGCACGACGAGAACTGCCACGAGTACCAGCGCAGGCACCACCGCCGTCGCTGGTCCGCCCACCATCCGTAGTCGGGGTTTCGACTCGGTCATCACGGTCGTCTCCATTTTAGATTTTTGATCGAAAATGAGATTACGGCGAAGATCCGGGGTCGTCAAGGTTGATATCTTGATGCCATGATGATCGCGCCGAGACATCAGCAGCTCAGCTACGTCTCGATCGCCTATCAGGAGATTCGCTCGCTGATCCTGTCCGGAGAGCTGCAGCCGGGCGCCCGGGTGACGGTACGCCCGCTCGTCGATCGGCTCGACCTCTCGCCGACCCCGATCCGAACCGCGCTCGCAACGCTGGAGCGCCAAGGGATGCTCGAGATCCAGGAGCATCGAGGCTACTTCGTACCGACTCTCGGCCGCGAGGACATGATCGAGATCTACGAGCTGCGCGAAGCGGTCGACAGCATCGCCTCGAGGCGGGCTGCACGCGCGACCGAACGCGACACGCTCGTCACCCAACTCACCGAGCTGCTCGAACAGCAACGCGTCTGCGTCGAGGCTGGAGACGTCGACGAGTACGCCGAGCTCGACATGCGCTTCCATCGCGCGATCTGGGACAGCTCAGGCAACGGCCGGCTCGCGACGATCAGCGAGAACCTCATCGGCCAGCTGCGCATAGGCAACAACATCTCGGTCCACGCGCCAGGTCGACCGCAGGCGTCTCTCGAGGAGCACCGCGTCATCATCGACGCGATCCGCAACGGCGATGCGCCGGCCGCCGAGCGCGCCACGCGTCGACACGTACGCCGGGCAAGCGCCGCGCTCGCCAAGCTCCTCGACGCGAAGTAGTGCCGAGAGAGCTCGGTGCGAGCTGCACAGCCGCCCGACCTGCGAGCGGTGCACCTCGCACCGAGCCCTCCCGTGGCCTCAGTAGAGCAGGGCAGTCGCGGGATCTGCGAGCAACGCGCCGACATCGGCGAGGAAACGCGAACCCTGCTCGCCGTCGACGATGCGGTGGTCGAACGACAGCGCGAGCGTGGTGACCCAGCGCGGCTCGATCCGCTCGCCATCGGCGTCGTCGACCACCCACGGCTGCCGTTTGACGGCGCCGAACGCGAGGATGCCCGACTCACCGGGGTTGAGGATGGGCGTACCCGCATCGACGCCGAAGACACCGACGTTGGTGATCGTGAAACTGCCGCCCGACATGTCCGCCGGCTGCGTACGCCCGGAACGCGCAACGTCCACGAGCTCACCCAGCGCAGTGGCCAGCTCGAGCATCGACAGGGAGTCGGCGTTCTTGATGTTGGGAACGACGAGCCCACGCGGGGTCGCCGCCGCGATGCCGAGGTTGACCGCGCCCTTGAGCACGATCTCCTGAGTGGCGTCGTCCCAAGCGGCGTTGAGCTCCGGCGTACGCCGCGCTGCGAGACACACGGCCTTCATGACGACTAGCAGCGGCGATACGCGTACGTCGGCGAACTCGCGCCGGCGCTTGAGCGACTCGACGAACTCCATCGTCGGCGTGACATCGAGGGTCAGCCACTCGGTGACATGCGGTGCGGTGAACGCCGACTGGACCATCGCTTGCGCCGTCATCTTGCGGACGCCCTTGATCGGGATGCGCACGTCGCCTGCCGCACTCGGCGCCGTCGGTGTCGGCGTCGCCTGCGCACCCGCCGCATGCGCCTCGACATCGGCTCGGGTCACGACCCCGCCGTCGCCGCTGGGCGTGACGGCTGTCAGGTCGACGCCGAGATCCTTCGCGAGCTTGCGTACGGGCGGTTTGGCGAGAGCACGCAACCGTGGACCGGTCGGGGCGGACACCGGCGCAGCTGCCGGAACGCTCTCCTCAGCACGCTCGACCGGTAGCTCCGGTGCGGGCGCGGGAGTCGTCGAGAACGCCTGCTGCACATCGGCCCTCGCGGTCGCTGCCGCCGGTGTGGCCGAGCGCCGTGCACGACGCTTGGTCGCCGCCTCCTTCGGGCCGGTGCCGACGAGCATCTGCTTCTCGCTGCCGCCGGTGGCGGCCGGGTTCGACATGTCGATCTCGTCGCTCGACGCCTGGTCGGCGAGGTGGATGTACGGATCGCCTTCGCCGCGCTGGGCACCACCGCCGGTGTCGGGATCGTCGGCGGTCGCCACCGCGATGATCGCGGTGCCGACGTCGACCGTCTGCCCCTCTGCCACGAGCAGATCCGCGACCGTACCGTCGTACGGGCTCGGCAGCTCGACGAGCGACTTCGCTGTCTCGATCTCGACGATGATGTCGTTGACCGCGACGGTGTCGCCGGCCTTGACCTTCCAACTCACGATCTCTGCCTCGGTCAGACCTTCGCCGACGTCGGGCAGCTTGAACTCTTGTGCCACGAACTTCTCCTTGTCGGCAGGTCAGAACGACCGCGTGCGGTCGACGGCATCGAGGATCCGGTCGAGATCGGGGAGATACTCCTCCTCGATCCGGCTCGCTGGGTACGGCGTGTCGAAGCCGCCGACGCGCAACACCGGGGCTTCCAGCGAGTAGAAGCAGTTCTCGGTGATCCGGGCTGCGACCTCGGCGCCGATGCCGAGGTTGGCGTGCGCCTCGTGCACGACGACGGCCCGACCGGTCTTTCGTACCGATTCGTAGACGGGGCCCATGTCGAGCGGCGAGAGCGTACGAAGGTCGATGACCTCGAGGCTCGTGCCGTCCTGCTCGGCCGTCGCCGCCGACTGGAGCGCGGTCTTCATCGTCGGTCCGTACGCGAGCACCGTGGCATCGGTGCCCTCACGTACGACTCGCGACGAGAACAGCGGGGCGGGCGTCGCCGTGACGTCGATCTCGGCCTTCTCCCAGTAGCGTGCCTTCGGCTCCAGGAAGATCACCGGGTCGTCGGCCTTGATCGCCTGCTGGATCATGAAATACGCGTCGACGGGATTCGAGCACGCAACGACCTTCAAGCCCGGCGTGTGCGCGAACTGCGCCTCCGGACTCTCCGAGTGGTGCTCGACACCGCCGAACCCGCCGCCGAACGGGATGCGCACGACGATGGGCATCGGCACCTTGCCCTTGCTGCGGAAGTGGATCTTCGCGACCTGGCTGACGATCTGGTCGTACGCCGGGTAGACGAAGCCGTCGAACTGGATCTCGCACACCGGCCGATATCCGCGCATGGCGAGGCCGACGGCGGTGCCGAGAATTCCCGACTCCGCAAGCGGAGTGTCGATGACTCGGTCTTCACCGAAGTCCTTCTGCAGGCCGTCGGTCACCCGGAAGACACCGCCCAGCTTGCCGACGTCCTCCCCCATCACGAGGACCTTCGCGTCGTCCTCCATCGAGGCCCGCAAGCCGTTGGTGATCGCCTTGCTCAATGTCGTCTGGCTCATGAGACGGCTCCCTGCTTCTCCGCGTCCTCGAATGAGGCGAGGTACTCGGCGTAGCCGTCGCGCTGCGCGGCGAGCTCCTCGGTCTGCTCTGCGTACACGTTGTCGAAGATGTCGAGGATCTGCGGCTCGGGAAGCGCTCGGCAGCCCGTACGCAGGCGCTTGGCGACCTCGTCGGCCTCGGCCTCGACGTCGGCGAAGAAGCTCTCCTCGACCCCGGCATGGCGGGTGAGGTACGCGCGTACTCGCTCGATCGGATCCTTCAGCTTCCAGTGCTCGAGGTCGGTCGACAACCGATAGCGGGTCGGATCGTCGGTGGTCGTGTGCGCACCCATGCGGTAGGTGTACGCCTCTACGAAGGTGGGCCCGCTGCCCTCTCGCGCGCGTTGCAGCGCGGCCTGGGTCACGGCGTGGCACGCCAGCACGTCGTTGCCGTCAACGCGTACGCCTGGGAAACCGAAGCCGAGAGCTCGTTGATACAGCGGGATGCGCGTCTGCCGCTCGATCGGCTCGGAGATCGCCCACTGGTTGTTCTGGCAGAAGAACACGACCGGCGCCTGCGAGACGCTTGCCCAGATGAACGACTCGTTCACGTCGCCCTGGCTGGTCGCGCCGTCGCCGAAGTACGCGATGGTCGCCGCATCGCGGCCGTGGTCACCGGTGCCGACAACGCCGTCGCGGAGCTGGCCCATCGCGTAGCCGGTCGCGTGCAACGCCTGTGCACCGATCACGATCGTGTAGAGCGCGAAGTTGTTGTCGGCGGGGTTCCAGTTGCCGTGGTCGACTCCGCGAAAGAGCCCGAGCAGTGCGAGCGGATCGACTCCTCGGCACCACGCGACGCCGTGCTCGCGGTAGGTGGGGAACGCCATGTCCTGAGGCTCGAGCGCGCGACCGGAGCCGATCTGAGCGGCCTCCTGGCCGAGGAGCTGTGCCCAGATGCCGAGCTCGCCTTGGCGCTGCAGTGAGGTGGCCTCGACGTCGATGCGTCGGGTCAGCACCAGATCGCGGAAGAAGCCCTTGATGGTCTCGTCGTCGCCGTCGAAGGCGAACTCGTTGTGCTCGACGCGCTCACCTTCGGGGGTCAGCAGCTGCACGAGGTCGTGCTGATCATCGGGCGACGCGGGTCCGAAAACGGCACCGAGCTTCTCGGCGCCAGCCTCGGGTGCGGGCAGGTCGTTGCTCATAGGCACTCCTGGTGTCATGGCCTGCGGGGTCTCCGCAGCTGGCGGGAGTATCCACACTCCGCCTCAGCTATGGGTGTTTGCGTACGTGCGGCGCGTGGTGCTGTGACTGCTGTCACAACATGCTCAGGCTATCGTCCGCGTGGCCGCAGACAAAACTCGGGCCTACCTGAACCCGTCCGAACGTTCGGTGTGTTCGATACCCGTGCGGTCGTGGGTCAGGCGGCCATTCCGGCGAAGACGATCGCTTCGTTGTTCGGTTTCGGCGTCACTCCCGTACCGGTGGTCGCTGGTGTACCAGCGCGCATGGAAACCGGTCACTGTGCACGGCGTACTTGCCGTGCAGGGTGGAGTGTTGCCGCGCAAAGCGCGGAGGAAGTGGTGGTTCACCATGTCTACTTGGTGAAGCACCACCGGCCGACCCCGCATATTCAAGCCGGAACGAGCAAGCCGGCAGCGAGCCCCAGCCCGAAACTGCCGATCCCGCGTCGCCGCGTCTTTTCCCAACCGGACGAAGCGGGAAGGCCGACAACGAACGGAACTCGAGCGGACGGATGTCGCCGTAGAACTACGGAACGCCGACAGCGCACCTCAACCGAAGCGGCGGGTTGTCGCACCGTCAGGCCCTACTCTCGGACGCAGAAATGCGCCCGGCGGGCCGAGCACAGGGAACTCGGTCCGCCGGGCGGTCTTGCAGCAGTACTCCGACGAGTACGCGGCTATGCGCCTCCTAGAAGTCCTGCGGGTAGTTCAGCAGCAGGTTCGCCGTACCCTCGGGCAGACCCTGGATCGCGTCCGGGACTGCGCCGTCGACGAGGCCCTGGCTGACCGCGGCCGGGTCGGCGTCGGGGTTCGCCTCGAGGTACAGCGCGGCGACTCCGGCAACGTGCGGCGAGGCCATCGACGTACCGCTGATCGTGTTCGTGGCGTCGTCGCCACCGATCCAGTCCGACGTGATGTCGGTGCCCGGAGCGGCCAGGTCGACGCAGGAACCGCCGTTCGTGAAGTCCGACGCCGAATCGTCGTCGGCAGTCGACGCAACCGTCAGCGCGTCCGGAACCGCCGCTGGCGACGACTCACACGCATCCGCGCCGTAGTCGTTGCCGGCCGCGACCGCGTACGTCACGCCCGCCTCGATCGAGCCCGCAACCGCGTCGTCGAGGGCCGGATCTGCCGGACCGCCGAGGCTCATGTTCGCGACCGACGGACCACTGGCGTTCTCGGTGACCCAGTCGATGCCCTTGACGACACCCTCGGTCGAACCGCTGCCGTTCGCGTCGAGTACGCGTACGGGCTCGATTGCGACCTCCTTCGCGAGTCCGTGCTCGGTGCCGCCGACCGTGCCGGCAACGTGCGTGCCGTGCCCGTTGGCGTCATCCGTGCCACCGTCGACCGCGGAGAATCCTTCGCCGACCCGTCCCTCGAAGTCCTGGTGCGTGGCGTTGATGCCGGTGTCGATGATGTAGGCGGTTACGCCCGCACCGGTCTCGTTGTAGGTGTACGAATCGTCGGCCGGCAGTGCCTCCTGGTCGACCCGGTCGAGACCCCAGCTCGGAGTCGGCGTCTGGGTCTCGGTGGCGTGGACCTCCTGGTTTGCCTGGACGTACGCGACGCGCGGATCGGCGCGCATCTCGTCTACTGCGGACTTGCTCATCGACGCCGAGAAGCCAGTGAGCGCGCTCTTGTACTCCTCGCGCACCGTGGCGCCGGCGTCGGCGGCGATCGAACTCACGGAGTTCCGTGCGGCGATCCCGGCGTCGTCCTTCAGCACCACGATGTACTTACCCGGAATGGCCGACTCGCTCTTCGCTCCGTACAGCGGAGCCATCGCGTCCGAGCTCGGTGACGACGGAGCGGCGTGGGCAACCATCGGGGTTGCCAATGCGAGTGCCGAAACCGAACCGATCGCTACCCTGGTAATGACCTTTGTGAACATGTACGTCCCTCGATTGCTCGCGGATTGCGGACAACACGAGGCTGCCCGTCGGATCGCGGTTCAATCGCGCGGAAGTTACTTAACAGTTCAGGTCGTCGCGTACGCAGGGTCTTGCGTCCACCGCACCGCGTAGCGACCCGGCGGGAGATTGTGCCGGATCACGCGTACGCAATGCGTGCTGTCGACGGCAATCGGCGCATGGACCTCATCGCTCCCGTCGAGCGTGCTCTGCACCAGCTCGCACGCTGTCGGAAGCGCGTCGGGGTCGAACTGGATCTCGAGTACGAACTCACGCAAAGACGCCCTGCGCGCCGTTGCATACTCCATATCCGAGGGCGGGCCGCCGAGCGCGTACTCGACGATGATCGACTCGCCACGGTCCAGAACCCGGTCGAGTAGGACCTCTTGGGCGATCAGCGACGACCGATGGTCGGTGTACGTCTCACCCGCCGCACAGTGCAGTAGCGGCTCGAACGTCGGGTCGGGCCCATCAGGGTCGCGTTTGACCCGGAGCACCAGGAAACGGTCGGCACCGTCGACCTCGGAGTTCAGTACGCGGCGTACCCACCGCGAACGCATCCGGCACGACTCGTCCACATGGATCGTGCAGTGGTCGCTCATGATGTCGAGCATCTCGCGCAGCCGAGAGTCGGCGCGTAGCAGCCGCTCGGACATCGGGTCGCCGCTGTCGAGGATGTCGCGCAGCAGGGTGCTCGCAGCATTGGTGCGCGTACGAACCGTGCGACCGAGATGTGCCTGCAGCTCGCCCGCGGATAGCCCGAGCAGCTCCTCGATGTGCGGAAGAGCGGCGACGCTGGCCCGGCGACCCGGCTCGCTGCGTCCCGACTGCCAGTAGCTCAGGGTCGCGACGCTGATGTCGACACCCCGCTCGCCGAGGCGGGCTTGGATCCGCTCCAGGCTCAGCCCGCTGTCGGCGATCGCCGAGCGCAGAATCGGCGCGAACCCGCTCTTCGTACGTTCGCTCATCGATCCCCGACCCAGCCACAGCCCCCCGAAGGCGTGTCGATCATGGCAGGCCCTTCCGCAGCGTTACTTGTCCGTGACACAAGGTACCCGGCCACCGGGCGACCGGGGAGACCCGTGGTCGATATGCGGTCGGCGGCCGGTGTACGGGCGGCACACGCTGCGGCTACACCGCCCGTCGCGGAGCGAGCGAACGAGTGAGCCCGGCGAGGGCAAGGATGACCAGCGCGAGCGGCAACATGGTGAGGCCGAACGCATCGGACGCACCCCTGCCGTCGACGAGGCCGAGGTACAGCGAGCCGACGATCGCGCTGCCCATGCCGAGGCACATCTGCAGCGTCGTGATGAGTACGCCGCTGCCCAAGCCGGCGGCAGCGGTCGGTACACCGCTCAGCACGATGCCGAACAGCGGCGACCAGACCAGTCCGACCCCGAATCCGCAGACGAGCAGCGCCGGCAGGACCGTCGCCGTGTGCGATGGGTCGTCGTGCTGTACGGCGTAACCGACCGCCGCGTACCCGAATGCCGCCAGAACGGCACCGACCGTCAACACCACTACGCCGTACCGCGCCACAAGTCGCCCGGCAACGATCGACGCTGCCAGGAACGCCAGCGACATCGGCAGCAGACTCACCCCGATCTCGAGCGGTGTCATCCCGCTCGCTTGCGCGCAGAGTGCGTACACGAACATGAACCCGCCGAACGCAGTGAAGAAGGGCGCGCCGATCGCGAGACCGACAGCCATGGTGCGCATCGCCACCATCGACGGTGGTACGAGGGGCATTCCGCCGTGTCGCTCGGCGCGCTGCTGCCACCACCAGAAGCCGGCCGCGACAGGTACGAAGGCTGCGAGTGCGAGCCAGGTCCAGGCCGGCCAGCCGACGGCACGGCCCTCTGTGATCGGCCCGATCAACAACGTCATCGCCGTAGCGAGCAGAACCGCACCCACCAGATCGAGCCGCGGCCTCGACGCCCCGCGTACCTCTGGCACCCAGCGAGCAACGGCGAGCATCACGACGCCCGCGATCGGAGCGTTGACCCAGAAGACGGCGCGCCACCCGAGCCAGTCGAGGCCCGAGCTCGTCAGCGCGCCCGCGAAGAGGAACGCGACGGACGTGGCGACGCCCGCGGTCGCTCCGAACAGACCCACGGCGCGCTCACGGTGCCGGCCCTCGTTGCCGGCATGAATCATCGCAAGTACCTGCGGGGCGACCATCGCGGCAGCGACGCCCTGCGCCAGGCGAGCCGCGATCAACTGGCTCGGGGTCTGCGCAACGGAGGCGAGCACGCTGGCGAGCGCGAAGGAGGCGGAACCAATCTGCAGCATTCGGCGACGACCGAATCCGTCGCCGAGACGACCGCCGATGACCACCAGGCTGGCGTACGCGACGCCGTACGTCGCGATCACCAGTTGGAGCACCGCGGGAGACGCGTCCAGCTCGGCGCCGAGCTCACCGAGCGCGACGTTGACGCCGAAGAAGGACATGACGGGAAGCGTGGCCGCGGCCAGGATCGCGAACAGCGCCGGGAAGGACATACGTCTCGGCGCCCGCTGGTCGGCCGAGAGCTCGGAGAGGGAAACTGTCATGGGTCGATCATGTTGCGGTCTGATCCTGGTAGTAAGTGCTTGATTATCCTGGTATTGGGGGTACCTGGTACTGACCGCACGACCCGGCAATAATCGGATCATGTCAACGAGGTCTGACAGTCGGCGTACCGAACTCGCCGACTTCCTTCGTACCCGCCGCGAGCGGATCACACCCGACGACGTCGGGCTGCCGTCAGGCGGGCGGAGACGTACGCCCGGGCTACGACGCGAGGAGGTCGCGCACCTCGCGGGCGTCGGCGTCACTTGGTACACCTGGCTCGAGCAGGGACGCCGGATCAACGCATCGGTTCAGGTCCTCGACGCGATCGCGCGCACCTTGCGCATGGACGCTCAGGAGCGCTGGCACCTGTTGAAGCTCGCCGGTGTGGCGATCGTCCCCGGCAACGCGCCGACGGCACCACCCGAAGGCGTCGAGACGATTCTGTCGCAGCTCGACCCGTTTCCCGCCTTCGTGATCTCGGAGCGATACGACATCCTCGCTTACAACCGGGCGTACGGCCTCATGGTCGGCGACCTCGACGAGGTCGACCCGGATGAGCGCAACCACCTCTGGCTGTACTTCACCGACCCGTACTGGCGCCGCATCTGCATGAACCGCGCCCCGGCCGCGCGTCACCTGGTCAACAACCTGCGCGCAGCCATGGCCAACCACCTCGATGATCCGCTCTGGACGTCGCTGATCGGGCGTCTCACGGCCGCGTCGCCGGAGTTCTCGGACCTGTGGAAACGCCACGACGTGACGTCGACGGCGCAGCCGGAGAAGAGCTTCCGCAGTCCGTACGGCGTCCTCCATGTGCACGGCACCCGGCTGTCGGTCGGCGACGACGGGCTCAATCGGTTGCTGATCTACTCGCCCCGCGACAACGAGAGCCGGATCCGGCTCGAGCGCCTCTGCAGCGAAGGGCTGCCAGCGGGCGTGCGAACCCCGGAACCAGTTTGACCCCGGCCGCTCAGCCAAGCCGAGCGCGCATGCATGCACCACGACTCGACCTAGGCGAGCGAGGCGATCCAGGCATCGTGAAGATCGGCGTACCGCCCAGAGCCGGCGGCCACCAAATCTGCCGGAGCGCCGTCTTCGACGATGCGGCCGTGCTCGAGCACGACGACCCGGTCGGCCACCTCGACGGTCGTGAGCCGGTGCGCGATGATCACGGAGGTCCGGTCGGCGAGGATCGTGCGCAGTGCGCGCTGCACGAGGCGCTCGCTGGGTACGTCGAGCGACGATGTCGCCTCGTCGAGGATCAGCACCGCGGGGTCGGCGAGAAACGCACGAGCGAAGGCGATCAGCTGCTTCTGCCCCGCCGACAGCCGCCCACCGCGCGACTCCACTTGGGTTTCGTAACCGAGCGGCATTGCTTCGATGAACGTGGAGGCACCGATGGCGTCGGCCGCCCGGCGCACCTCCTCATCGGAGGCGTCAGGTTTGCCCAGTCGGATGTTGTCGGCGATGGAGCCGGCGAACATGAAGTTCTCCTGGGTGACCATCACGACGTCGTGGCGTAGGTCGTCGTCGGCGATATCGCGTAGGTCGACGCCGTCGAGGAGAACCCTACCCGCCGTCGGGTCGTAGAAGCGGGCGACCAGCTTCGCAATCGTCGTCTTGCCGGCACCGGTCGTGCCGACGAGCGCGAGAGTCTGCCCCGCGGGAATCTCCAGATCGAGCCCGGGCAGGACGGGCCGACCCTCCTGGTACTCGAACCGCACCTCGCGGAAGGCGACGTCGCCGTGCACCGTGCCGAGATCGACCGGTCGACTCGGCTCGGCGACGTCCGGCTCCTCTTCGAGCACTCCGGACAGCTTCTCGAGTGCGGCGCTGGCCGACTGGAAGGTGTTGTAGAACTGGCTGATCTCCTGCATCGGCTCGAAGAACTGCCGCAGGTAGATCAGGAACGCGGTCAGCACGCCGATCGTGACGGCGCCGTCGAAGACGCGGTACGCCCCGACGAACAAGACCGCCGCGATGGTGACGTTGCCGATCAGCTTGATGCCCGGCATGAACAGCGCGACGAGCCGGAAGGCGTTCTCGTTCGCGATCCGGTTGTCGTCGTTGACCTCCGCGAACAGCTCCTCGTTGCGGTGCTCCCGCCGGAACGCCTGCACGGCGCGGATGCCGGTCATCGACTCGACGAAGTGCACGATCAACGCCGCGATCGTGACCCGCGTACGCCGGTAGGTGAGCGCGGACTGGCGCCGAAACCACGATGTGAGCAGCAGCAGGACCGGGAACGACAGTAACGAGATCAGACCCAGCTCGAGGTCGAGGACGAGCAGCATGATCGCGGTGCCGACGAGCGTCAGCACGGCGGTGACCAGGCCGTCGAACCCGGTGTCGAGCATCTCCTCGATGGCATCGATATCCGAGGTCGAGCGGGAGATGACGCGACCCGAGGTGTAGCGATCGTGGAATGCCGGCGTCAGTCGCTGGAAATGCCGGAACAGCCGGCGCCGGAGTTCGAGCAGAGACTGTTGACCGACGCGGCCGGCCATGATCAAGAACGCCTGCCGGGTCACGGCCTGCACGAGCACGATCGCGACGACGGAGACGATGACCCAGGTCAGGATCGTCGTGCCGTCGCCGGCCTTCATCGGGGGTATGCCCTCGTCGATGCCGACCTTGACGAGGTACGGGATGGCTAGCCGGGCGGCGTTCTCGACCAGGACGACCGCGAGGATCGCGAAGAGCGTGCGCCGGTGCGGCGCCAGTAGCGAACCGAGCAGCCGGCGCGAGCGGTCGCGCAGCACGAGCGACTGAGTCGCCGCGACCTCGTCGATGTCTTCGGCGGCGACGCCCCTCCAACGGCTGTCGGGATCGGCGTCGTCGGAACGCGGCTCGTTCGTTTGTGGGTCGCTCATCGGCCGGCACCGACTTCGGCCTCGGCGTCTGCGGCAAGCAGCGAGCGGTACGCCGGGACGTTCGCGAGCAGTTCGGAGTGCTCACCCACATGGGTGAGCGTGCCGCCCTGCAGCAGTGCGACCTTGTCGGCCAGCAGCACCGTCGACGCCCGATGCGCGACCACGATGCCGGTCGCATCGGCAAGCACGTTGCGCAGCGCCGCTTCGACAAGAGCCTCGGTGTGTACGTCGAGCGCAGAAAGTGTGTCGTCGAGGACCAGGATCCGTGGCTGGGCGACGACCGCCCGTGCCAGAGCAAGACGCTGACGCTGACCGCCCGACAATGCCATGCCCTGCTCGCCGATGCGGGTGTCGAGGCCCCAAGGAAGGTCGTAGACGAACTGGGCCTGAGCCGTCTCGATCGCGGCTGCGATCTCGTCGTCGGTCGCGCCCGGTCGGCCGAGGGAGAGGTTCTCCCGCGCGCTCATCGAGAACAGCGTGGGTTCCTCGAAGGCGGTTGCAACCGTTGACCGAAGCGAGTCGATGGTCAGATCACGCACATCGACCCCGTCGATGGTGACCCGTCCACCGGTCACATCGTGCAACCGCGGGATGAGCCCGGTCAGCACGGTCTTGCCCGCGCCGGTCGCGCCCACGACTGCGACGGTCTCCCCCGGGCGTACGTCGAGGTCGACGCCGTCGAGGACGTCCTCGTCGCTGTCGGGGAAGCGGAACGACACCTGTTCGAACCGCAGATGCCCTTGCGGTCGCTCGAGGGTGACATCGCCGCCGACGATCGCGGGCCGGGTGTCCAGGATCTCGAGCACCCGATCGGAGGCCGTCATCGACTCCTGCGCCATCGCCAGGATGATGCCGAGTGCCTCGACCGGCCAGATCAGGCTCAGCATCAAGGTGACGAAGGCGACGAGCGTGCCCAGCGAAAGGGCGTCGTTGCCGACGGCGATCGACCCGAGCAGCAACACGAGCACGAGGGCGAGGTTGGGAAGCACCTCGAGGAACGTCCAGAACCGCGCCGAGAGGCGTACCTGGTCCATCGACGAGCCGTACAGCTTGACGGCCCGCCGGTCGTACTTTCCGAAGGCGTACTCGCGGCGGCCGAAGCTGCGGATCACCCGGATGCCGAGCGCCGCCTCCTCGACCTGGGTGGCCACATCGCCCTTCTCGTCCTGTACGCGGCGCGAGACCGTGGTGTACTTCCGCTCGAAGCGCATCGAGGTGTAGACGATCGGGATGGCGGCGAGCACCACCACGATGCCGAGCGGCCAGTAGAGCCGAAGCAACAGCACGGTGGTCACGATCAGCTGCACGATGTTGATGATCAGGAACAGCATCCCGAAACCGGAGAACCGGCGGATGGTGGACAGATCGCTGGTCACCCGAGACAGCAGCTGACCAGACTGCCAGCGGGCGTGGAACTCCATCGGCAGGGCATTCAGATGCGCGTACAAATCGCCCCGGATCGCGGTCTCGACCCCGAGCACGGCGCGAGCCTGCACCCAGCGGCGGATCAGGATCAGCACCGCCTCTACGATGCCGAGCGCGAGCGCCAGGAGGCCGAGCCAGACGATCCCGGCGCGGTCACGGTCGGCGATCGGCCCGTCGATCACTGCTCGGGTGACGAGCGGAATCGACAGTGCGATGAACACGCCGACAAGGGCTGTCACCAGCATCGTCACGAGCCGCCACCGGTATGGCCAGAGGTACCCGCGAAGCCTCCACAACGACGTGGTCGAGCGGGTACGCGCGCCTGGAGGGCGGGGCTGAGTGACGGATCTTGGTGGCATCAGGTGTTGGTTGCTCCTCGCGACGATCTGAGGATCAGAGTACGGCGCATCCCCGACAGGCCCGCAAACCGTTTTCTCGTCGGCCAGGGCCGCGTGACCAATCCTGAAACATCAAGCGAACTCGAGGTCAAGGGCAACCTGAACGGGGAGTTGGCCGTCTAGATGGGTGAGTCCGAATCGGGAGGAGACCCGCGATGGCACCTGACACCCCCACCGGACACGCGCCCGCCCCGACGAGCAGCGAGGTCGGGCTGTCCCGGCGCCTCCGGGTGAGCCTCTGGGTGGTCGCCATCACTGCCCGAAGTGCCGTCGACGCCTTCCGGACGCGTAACGCGACGCATCCGTGAAAAGCGGGCGATCAGCCGTGCGCCGCGACGCGTACGCTCTCGCCGCCGTACTCGACGACGTCACCGACCACCAACTGTCGGCCTCGCCGCGTTTCCAGCTCACCATTGACCACGATCTCACCGGCGGCGAGCAGCGATTTGACGTCCGAGCCCGAGTCGACGAGACCGGCCAACTTCAACAGCTGTCCGAGCCTGATGGACTCGTCGTTGATCTCGATCGCGCGTAGGTCGGCCATGGGTCGAGCGTAGGAGATGGCGCAGTACGCGTCACGCGGAGCCCTTGAGCTGCTCGGCCAGAAACGATACGACCGCCGGGTACGCAGTGAGCCGGTTGGCGCGCTTCGCGAGACCGTGACCCTCGTCGTCGAAGACCATCAGCTCACACGGTACGCCCGACTCATCGAGTGCCGACTTGATCTGCTCCGACTCCGTGAGCGGTACGCGTGGATCGTTCGCGCCGTGGATCACGAACAGCGGCGCAGAAATGTGGTCGAGGTACGTGATCGGCGATGCCGCCTCGAGGAACCTCCGGTCCTTCGCCAGCGAGCCGTACTCGCGTTCACGAAGTGCACGGCGATAGTCGGAGGTGTTCTCCAGGAACGTCACCAGTGACGACATGCCGACGATATCGACGCCCGCACGCCACGCCGGTGCCTGCATCGACAAGCCGGCGAGCACCATGTAGCCGCCGTAGCTGCCGCCGTACAGCGCCACCCGGTCGGCGTCACCGCCGACGTTGGGCACCCATTCACGGAGTGCGAGCAGGTCGGCGACCGCATCGAGTCGCAGCCGCCCGTCGTCCATGGAGTACCAGCGTTTTCCGTATCCCGTGGAGCCGCGGATGTTCGGGACGAGCACCGTCATCCCGGCGCCCACCATCGCCTGGACGACAGGGTTGAACACCCGCTGCGCCTGCGCTTCGGGCCCGCCGTGGATGTTGATGACGACCGCGCCGGTCGCTGCACCCGAGTCGAGGTGCGGACGATAGACGAAACACGGAATCGCCTCCTCGTCGATCGTCTCGACGCGATGGACCGTCGGCTCCACGAGCGCTTCGATCATGCCGTCCGGTGCACCGTCACCGGACGAAACCACCTTCTGTGCAACACCGCTGGCGACATCGAGGGTGAGAATGTCGCCCGGCACCCGCGGCGCGTTCAGGCCGATCACCGCGCGACCGGAGTCCGGCGACCAGCAGGCCGTGACCACACCTTCCGCGGGCAGCTGAACATCGCGTACGTGGCGTCCATCGGAGTCGTACACCGCGAGCTCGGTAGCGCCCTCGACGTGACGTACGACCAGCAGCACGACGCCGTCCGGAGATTGGAAGAAGTCGAGGTCGTGCTCATCGGACTCGACCAACCAGGTCCAGCTGCCGTCCGGGCGTACGCGCACGATGCCGCGGAACTCGCGATCGTGGTTCGAGGACATCAGCAGGCCGGTGCCGTCGGGTAGCCATTCGACACCGGTGTGCAGAGCATGGTCGTCAGCTGCGGTGACGGCAGCGACGCCACCGTCGACGGCGATGCTGACCTGCGTAGAGCACGGCGGCGCCGACAGACAGGTCACTGCGACCTCGCGCCCGGACGGCGACAGAGCGGCGTCGGCGACGTAACCGCCCGCGTCGTACAACGTCTGCTCGGCGCCCGTCGCGGTGTCGAGCACGACCACGTCGAAGTCGACGCCGTTGCGCCGGTTGGTCGCGAACAGGATGCGGCGCTCTCGTACGTCGAGCAGGTTGTGCATGAACTCCGGGCGGCGGACGAGCGGTTCCAGGTCATCGAGCGCCGCCGGACCCTCGCGGTCGAGGCGCAGCAACGACAGCTGGGTGTTCTCGTTGCCTCGGTCGTCGTGCTGTACGACAACGGCGCGTTCGCCGACCAGATAGCGACCGGTGCAGCGGTGGTCCAGTGCGGTCAACTCGCGCAACGAGCCGTCCGTGCCGATCTCGACGAGCTGGGTGGTGCCACTGCCGTCGTAGCCGGCCAGAATCCGGCCGGCGTCGTCGACATCGAGCGGCTCCCAGACATGCAGGTCGAGCAGTGCGCGTACGTCTGTGACCGGGAACTCTGCCCGATGCTTGCTCACGATCCGTCCCTCCCCGTTCCATCGACGCAGCCGGGCGTGCTGCGTCGGAGGGAGTCTAAGAGATCGCGACCGCTACGAGCTCGCGCGGATGGGGAACCGCCGGGCCAGCGAACCTCTAGCCGTGCGCGCGTCGCCACTCCTGTGCAACCTCGAGCACGATGTCGTTGGCCTCCGACTCGCCGATCGTGATGCGGGCTCCGTCGCCCGCGAACGGGCGGATCATCACACCCTCGGCTGCGCACGCCGCCGCGAAGTCCAGCGTGTCGGCGCCGAGCTCCAGCCAGAAGAAGTTCGCCTGTGTGTCGGGAACCGTCCAGCCTTGTCCGCGCAGCGCGTCGACGACCCGGGTGCGCTCGGCGACCAGCGCCTCGACCCGCTCGAGCAATGCGTCCTCCGCCTCCAGCGAAGCCGTCGCGGCGACCTGGGCGAAGTCCGAGACGCCGAACGGCAGCGATGCCTTGCGTACCGCCGCCGCGAGGGGCGCCGGCGCAATGGCGTACCCGATGCGCAGACCCGCGAGGCCATACGCCTTGGAGAAGGTACGCAGGCAGACGACGTTGTCTCGATCGCGATAGAGATCGACGCCGTCGGCGACGTGCGGGTCGCGGACGAACTCGCGATACGCCTCGTCGATGACCACCACGACATGCGGGGGCACCCGGTCGATGAACTCGCTCAGCGCATCGCGGCGTACGACCGGGCCGGTCGGGTTGTTGGGTGTGCACACGATGACGACCTTCGTGCGATCAGTGATCGCGTCGAGCATGGCGTCGAGGTCGTGCTCGGCCTTCGCATTGAGCGGCACGGTCACCGAGGTCGCGCCCGTCACCTGCACCGCGATCGGGTACGCCTCGAACGACCTCCATGCGTACACGACCTCGTCGCCGCGTTCACAGACCGCCTGCAGCAGGTGATAGAGCACCGCCACCGAGCCAGTGCCGGCGGCCAGGTTGTCGACGGGCACCCCGAACCGCTCCGAGAGGCGTTCGTACAAGTGCACGCTCCCCATGTCCGGGTAGCGGTTGATGCGCTCCGACGCGCCGGCGATCTTCTCGACAACACCCGGCAACGGCGGGTAAGGATTCTCGTTACTGGACAGCTTGAACGTCGATCGGCCGGCCTTCGGCTCCGGCGGTTTCCCTGGCCGGTAGGTGGGGATCGTCTCGAACACGTCGCGGATCCGGGGCTGTCGCTCGCTCATGAGGCCCGAGGGTATCCGAGCCCGAACTGTCGCTTTTGCGAATCCCTCCCCCTGCGCGCACCGCGCGGATATGCTGCTGAGCGTCTTGCCGCCACGGCGGCGCGGATTCGACAAGGAGTGCGCTGCGGCACGCACAGCTGCGTCGACTCGGGAGCATGTTCGCCGGGCAAGATCGGCAAGATGACGGGCATATTCGGTGACCACTACAAGAACGCCGAGCGGGTACGCATCCAGGTGGAGGCGTTCCGCAACTAGCGCACGGTCCGCGCCGTCAGGGCAACGCGCCGCGCGGCACGTCCACTTGGACGGCGAGTAGCACCCCGTCACGGGTGTGGCGTCGTTCGCGTTCGGCGAATGACGGCGCTGCGCACACATACAAGGTGCGTCCGTCGTTGCCACCGAGCATGCAGCCGTACGCCCCGAGCTTGCCGGTCGAGATCTCCTCGACGATCGCACCACGGAGGACGCGTAGCACCCGGTTCCCGAGCGCGTCTGCTACCCAGACGGCGCCTTCGACGTCCGCGCACATACCAACGGGCGCGGCAGGCGTCGATGCAGACGTACCGCTCGCCGCCTCGAGAGTCGCCCACGCACGGCGGTTGGTCAGGGCGCCATCGGTGCCGACGTCGAACTCCGTGACCCGATTGCCGAGTGTCTCCGCAACAAGCAGCGTGCTCTCGGGGGTGAGCACCATTCCGTTGGGCAAGTACAGCCCGTCGGCGACGACATCGACGTCGCCGTCAACGGACACTCGATAGAGGCGCGCCGTACGCATCGGCCCGCCGCCCATCAGGTCGTAGCCGAAGTCACCGACGTAGGTGAACCCGTTGGTCGAGACGATCAGTTCGTTGAGGTGGCCGGCCGGGTGCAGCGGCGTGAGATCGGCGTACGTGACCAGCTCACCGGACGCCTCGAGCCGCAAGATTCGATGGTCGCGCATCGAGGCGACGACAAGCCGATCATCGGGGAGCCAGCCGATGCCCGACGGCTGGCCGGGTACTTCGACCACGTGCTCGACGGCGCCGCCGAGGTCGATCGCGAGCACGGCCGGCGTGTACATATCCGAGACCCACAGGCGGCCGTCACGCCAGCGAGGCGCAATGGCATAGGAGAACCCGTCGGCGAACACTTCGACCTGCCGACTCATCCTTCGTGCCTCCCTCGCGCACCACCGGCCCGCCGATACACACGCGTACTCGGCCGGCCAGGAGGCGAGCCGTTATCTGAACCTTAAGGCACGAGGTGCACCCGCGCGGTCGAATCCGCCAGCAGGCTGAGAGCGGCCGGACGCACCGGGCAGCGGCTCTCAGGACGCGATGAGCTCCCCGCCGGGCACGGACGGCAGATCGCGGCCGATGACGATGTCGAGCGGGTTCGTCATGCACCGGATCGATCCGCCGCCCTTGTGGAACTCGCTCAGGTCGCACAGCTGCACGTCGAAGCCGGCTGCCTCGATCGCCTGGCGTACCCGCGGTGGGCAGTCGGGCATGACGACCGTTCGATCGACGACCACCGAGTTGGCGCAGAAGGTCAGCGCCTCGTCGACGTCCAGCACGATCGGCTCCGGAACGACGTCGAGCAACGCCTTCGCACTCGGCGCGTCGAACGCATCGGGGCAGACCATCGCAACGCGATCGTCGAGCGGGCAGAACGCGAGGTCGAGGTGGTACATCGCCGGATGCACGATGCGCAGCGCACGCACCCGTACGCCCAGCTCGGCCGCGAGCGACTTGAGACCGATCTCGTCGGAGCGCTTGCCGTGGCCGACCAGCAACGAGTCGCCGTACGGGAAGGCGTCGCCCGACTCGAAGTGGCCGCCGACGCCGCTGCGCCCGACGTACGCCGCTGCGTACCCCAACTCCGCGAAGAACTTCTCTGCGACCGGCGTCTCGGCGCGGCGCTGTTCGTACCGCATATGCGACATCAGCACTCTCGGCATCGAGGACATGTCGGTGACGGCGAGACCGAGGTTCATCGCGTACACCATGTCGGGCGAACCGGCCGCGCCCTCGAGCACGTCGACCCGGGCGCCGAGCGAACCGAGAAGCTCGCGCAGGCTCTGCCACTGCTCACGTGCGCGGATCGGATCGGGTTGATCGGCGAGGTCCATGAACGGGTTGATGCCGTATTCGATGCGGTAGTGGTCGGGGGTGACCATCGCGTAGTGGCGGCCCCAGGACAGGGTGTTTCCGCGGTTCATGTTCGCCTCCAATTTTGTCCGACAATCCGACACTCAGATCATAGCGGTCGACAGGCCCGGGCGGCGAACGAACGGGGTGATCGGCGATCGGGCAGAATCGGGGCCGTGTACGACGCACTCGAGTTCGAGCACAGCTCGACGGTCGAACGCGTTGCCGAGGCACTGCGGCACGCGCTGTTCGCGGGCGACCTCGTACCGGGAACCCCGCTGCGCGAGGTGGCGCTCGCCGACCAGCTCGGCGTTGCGCGCAGCACCGTGCGCGAGGCGCTGACCCAGCTCACCGGCGAAGGCCTGGTGACCCGCAAGCCGAACCGCGGAGTCGCGGTCACGTCGTACGACCGCGACCAGGTGCACGACCTCGTGGACGCTCGACTCGTCGTCGAACGCGCCGGCGCGCACTCCTGGGCCGATGCCGAACCCGCGCTTCGCGATGCCGTGCATGCGTCGCTGTCGCGGTACGAAGAGCTCGCGGAGTCCGGTGCCACGGCCCGCGACATCACCGAGGCACATCTGGACTTCCACCGCCGCATCGTGGGGCTCACCGGCAACGAACGCCTCTCAGCGCTCGCCGACCAGCTCTACGCCGAGATCCGGCTGGCACTCGCGCATCTCGACCGCCTGCGCAGTAACGCCCGGGCCCAGATCGCTGACCATCGCCGGCTGCTGGAGCTGATCGAGACGTCCGACGCCGCTACGGTCGATGCCGCGCTACGCGAGCACCTCGAGAATGCCGAGACGTCGATCCGCGACGCGCTGCTCGCCGACTGGTAGCCCACGTACGGACTCCTGCTGGATCACCCGGAATCCGTACTCACGCGGCAGGGCGCAGGGCGGATGATTGAACGGGATGCAAGTATGGTCGCGTGATTCGACTCATCGCCAGCTGGATCTTCAGCGCTGGAGCGATCGCGGTCGCGGCATGGCTGTTCGACAGCGTCGAGATCGGCGGCACCGACCGCAACGACGAGCTCATCACCCTCGCGATCGTGGCCGCGGTGTTCGCTCTGATCGATACGTTCGTCGCGCCGATCATCAAGCTGCTCTCGCTGCCGTTCATCATCGTCACGCTCGGGTTGGCGCTCATCGTCATCAACGCACTGCTGCTGATGCTCACCGCCAACATCGCCGACGCCGTCGGCGCCCAGTTCGTCGTCGACGGGTTCTGGGCAGCCGTATGGGGCTCGATCGTGATCTCGATCGTCAACGCGATCCTGCACGCGGTCTTCGACGTCGGCGACTGAGCGCTTTCCCATGACGGCACTTCCACCACCACACGATCCCGACGGCCCGTACCGCATCGCGGTCGTCTGCCTGGGCAACATCTGCCGCTCGCCGATGGCCGAGGTCGTGCTCACCGATGCGCTCGACGACGCGGGACTGAGCGACCGGGTCCACGTCGCATCGAGTGGCACGGGCGGCTGGCACTCGGGTGAGGGCATGGACGACCGCGCCGCGGCGACGCTCGAGTCGGCCGGCCACGACCCGAGCCGCCACCGGGCGCAACAGTTCGACGCCGGTTGGTTCGACGAGTACGACCTGATCCTGACCATGGACCACTCCAACTACCAGGACGTACGCGCCCTCGCCCGCTCCGCCGACGACGCAGCGCGAGTGCGGATGTTTCGCGCGTACGACCCGCAGGCATCCGAGGGCGACGACCAGGTGCCCGACCCGTGGTACGGCGGACGCAGCGGCTTCGACCGGGTGCTCGAGATGGTCGAACGCACAGCGAAATCGCTCACGGACCGGCTCGAGACCACGGCCTGAGTCGGCGACATCAGCGCAGTTCCGCCCCGACCCGGTAACGTCGAGGCATGGCAAGGATGTCTGGTATCGCTTCTCGGGCCGAGCGGCTGCTCGGCATCAGCGTCATCTCGACGACTCCCGTCGCCGGCGGCGACATCTGCACGAGCACTCGCCTGCGCCTGTCCGATGGGCGCAGCGCGATCGCCAAGACCCGACCCAACACCCCGCCCGACTTCTTCGCCCGTGAGGCCGCCGGGCTGCGGTGGCTCGCCGAGGCAGACAGCGCCCACGTACCCGATGTGCTCGGGGTCGCCGACGACTGCCTGCTGATCGACTGGGTCGAGCCGGGCAAACCCTCACCCGAGGCGGCCGCCGAGTTCGGCCACGAGTTGGCCCGAATGCATGCGGCGGGTTCTGACACCTTCGGCGCAGCTGACGACGGCTACATCGGGCTCGCCCCGCTGCCCAACAAGCCCGCCGACACCTGGCCGGAGTTCTACGCCACCCGCCGGGTACTCCCGTACCTCAAGCTCGCCCGCGACCGCGACGCCATCTCCACCGACGACGCGGCACCGATCGAGACGCTGATGCAGCGCATCACGGAGTTCTCGGGCCCGGCCGAGGAGCCCGCCCGCATCCACGGGGACCTGTGGTCGGGCAACATCGTCTGGGGCACCGACGGCGCCGTACACCTGATCGATCCCGCCGCACACGGCGGTCACCGGGAGACCGACATCGCGATGCTTTCGCTGTTCGGTGCACCGCATCTGCAGCGCATCCTCGAGGCTTACGAGGAGCAGGCGCCGCTCGCCGACGACTGGCGCGCTCGACTCCCACTGCATCAGCTGCACCCACTGCTCGTGCACGCGGCACTGTTCGGCGGCGGATACGGAGCACGCGCCGGCGCTGCGGCCGCATCCGTGCTCGACGGTACGGCCGGGCAGGAATAGACCGTGGACGAGATGAAGGTGCTCGTCGTCGACGACGACCGGGCCGTACGCGACTCGCTGAGGCGATCACTGGAGTTCAACGGTTACGCGGTCGACGTCGCCGCCGATGGCGCGGAGGCGCTCGCGCGAGTCCCCTTGATCGACCCGGACGCGATCATCATGGACGTGATGATGCCGCGGCTCGACGGGCTCGAGGCGACCCGCGCCCTACGCGATGCGGGCAACGACGTCGCGATCCTCGTACTCACGGCGCGCGACGCGGTCGACGACCGCGTCGACGGCCTCGATGCCGGTGCCGACGACTACCTCACCAAACCGTTCGCACTCGAAGAGCTACTCGCCCGCGTACGCGCGTTGCTGCGGCGCATGTCGCGTACCGCCGACGACGACGAGGAGTCGACCCAGCTCGCATTCGCCGACCTCACCCTCGACACCGCGACCCGCGAGGTCATGCGCGGCGAACGCGCCGTCTCGCTGACCCGCACAGAGTTCGCGCTGCTGGAGCTGTTCATGCAGCGACCGCGCCGGGTGCTCGAGCGGTCGTTCATCCTCGAGGAGGTGTGGGGATTCGACTTCCCTACATCGGCGAACTCGCTGGAGGTGTACGTCGGCTACGTACGCCGCAAGCTCGAGTCCGAGGATGAGCCGCGGCTGCTGCACACCGTACGCGGAGTCGGGTACGTGCTCCGCGAGAGCCCACCGTGATCGAGATGGGTGAACGCGAACCGGACACTGCCCCCGCGGCATCCCAACCCGACCGCTCGACGGGCCTCGTACCCAGCCTGCGCGAGCAGGTATCCGACCGGGTTTCGCTCGCGGCCCGGATCACCCTGCTCACAACGGTGGCCGTCGGTCTCACGATCGCTGCCGTCGGGGTGACGATCTTCCTGACCGTACGCACCGAGGTCAACCACTCGCTGGACACCTCACTGGTCAAACGTGCGCACGCCGTCGCCGACTCGCCGGAGGCCGCGGAGCAAATGCGCACGGGCGAGGTGCCGGGCGCGTTGGCCGCCGCCGACATCCTGATCGCACTCATCACACCCGATGGCACGTGGGCGATGGACGACCTCGGCCCCGCCCTCGGCGACCCGGAGCGAGCGGTCGCCAACGGCGTCAACGCCGAGTCGATCCGCACCGTGACGATCTACGACCGGCCGTACCGCGTGGTCGCCGTACAGTCCGGACACGGCACCTCCGTCGTCGTCGCGCAGTCGATGCAGTCGAGTGCGCGTACGCTCGACCGGCTCGAGATCGCATTGTGGGTCGTCGGAGCGGCGGGCGTCATCGTCGCCGGCATCGCGGGGTGGCTGGTCGCCACCAACTCTCTGCGCCCCGTACGCCGGCTCACCCGTGCGGCCGAGCGGGTCGCCCGCACCGAGCAGCTCACGCCAATCGAGGTGACCGGCGACGACGAGCTCGCGCGGCTCACCATCGCCTTCAACTCGATGCTCACGTCTCTCGATGCGTCCAAGCAACGCCAACGCCAGCTGGTGGCAGACGCCGGACACGAGCTCCGTACGCCGCTCACCAGTTTGCGTACGAACATCGAGCTGCTCAGCCAGGCCGAAGCGAAGGGCGGACTCGCGCCACGCGCACGCGGCGAGCTGATGGCCGACGTACGCGCTCAGATCGGCGAGCTGACCACCCTCGTCGGCGATCTCGTCGAGCTCGCCCGCGACACGTCGCCGAAGAGCGCGCCGGAGCCGATCGACCTGTCGGAGATCCTGATGAACTGCGTGCAGCGCGTACGTCTGCGCGCGCCGGGTATCGAGTTCAACGTCGAAAGCGAGCCTTGGGTGGTCGTCGGCGACGGCCAGTTGCTCGAGCGGGCCGTGACCAATCTGCTCGACAATGCCGCGAAGTGGAGCCCCCCGCTGGGCACCGTGACCGTACGACTGCGCGACGGAGTCCTCACCGTGGCCGACACCGGCCCCGGCATCAACGAAGAGGACCTCCCGCATGTGTTCGAGCGGTTCTACCGTTCCCGCGAGGCGCGGATGCTGCCCGGGTCCGGCCTCGGCCTGGCAATCGTCGCGCAGGCGGCCGGCCGGCACGGCGGTGCAGTCACCGCACGTCGCGCCCCGTCGGGTGGCGCGCTGATGACGCTCACGATTCCCGGCAAGCCGCCGAGCCAGGTGCCCGACGACAGCTGATCGCTGGCTGCCACTCATGGCCGGCGGTTCGGACGGCGCCCGGTGGTGCTTCACCAAGTAAGCATGGTGAAGTACCGCTTTGCACGGCAGGAACACCGTGCAAAGCGACTGGTTGCCGCGCCCGTTGGTACGTACGTGGCCACCGTGGCACAAGTCCTCTCACTCGTACCCGTCGCGCGTCGTCGGCGCCGACCGTGGTGCGGTTTGCCCTGGTACCAAGGCAAACCGCAGCCCGCAGCCGTACGCCCCAAGGCAAATGGTCACTGTCCCAAGGGACACTCCCCGTGGACAGTGACAACCGCCCTTGGGAAGTAGGACGGAGTTCCGCAGATCTTCAGACATGTCACAATCGCATCTCAGGCACATCTCAGCCACGCGGCACATCCTTGACGTATGAGCGCTGGAGATAGGAACGCTGGAGACATGAACGACGGGCGACCCCCTGAGCAGCAGCCGGCCTCCGAGCCGACGCCGCGACCGACACCCTCGCAGGCGTACGGTCCGCCGCCGGGTATGCCGCCCGGTCAGCCGAGCCAGCCCGCGTACGGCCGGCCGGAGCCGACGACGCAGTTCACGCATCGGTTCCCGACGGGCCCCGGCGTCGCCGAATCCGGTCAGCCGTCTGTTGGCCCCCAAGCGGCGCCCCAGTCCGAGCGCAATCGGCGACCACGCCTCGGACTGCTGGTCGGCGCGGCACTCGTCGCCGGTCTCGTCGGCGGCGGTGCGGGCGCGGCCGGGATCAACGCGCTCAATGACGACAATTCGTCAGGGTCGACGGATACCGCCGTATCCGGTACGTCGCTGTCGCAGCAGGTGTCGTCGACCGACAAGAAGCTGAAGAGCGGCACCATCGAATCGGTTGCCGCGAAGGTGCGCCCGTCGGTCGTACAGATCAATGTCTCGGGCTCGGGCATGGCCGACAGCGGCACCGGCATCATCATCAGCAAGGACGGCAAGATCCTCACCAACAACCATGTGGTCGAGGCCGCCGCAGAGAACGGCACCATCACGGTCGCGTTCGACGACAACACCACCGCGAAGGCCGAGATCATCGGCCGCGACCCGGTGACCGATATCGCGGTGATCCAGGCGCAGGACGTCTCCGACCTCGAGCCGGCAACTCTCGGCAAGTCCGCCGATCTGAAGGTCGGTCAGGACGTCGTCGCGGTCGGCTCGCCGTTCGGCCTGGAGAGCACGGTGACAAGCGGCATCGTCAGTGCGCTCAACCGCCCCGTCTCGGCCGGCGACGGCTCCGGGCAGACGTCGAACGTCTACCCGGCGATCCAGACCGATGCTGCCATCAACCCCGGCAACTCGGGCGGTCCGCTGGTCGATATGAACGGCAACGTCATCGGCATCAACTCCAGCATCCGCAGCAACTCCTCGGGCTCCGAGGCGGGCTCGATCGGCCTCGGCTTCGCCATCCCGATCGACCTCGCCCGCAACATCGCCAGCCAGGTGATCGACGGTCAGACCGTCCAACACGCGCAGATCGGCATCAGCGTCAAGGACTCGACCGGCTCGGACGATATGACCACGAACGGCGCGTTGGTCAGCAGCGTCGAGAAGGGCAGCCCCGGCGACGACGCGGAACTCAAGTCAGGTGACGTCATCACCAAGCTGAACTCCGATGTCATCACCGGCTCCCAGTCGCTGGTCGCGACAATCCGCGGGTACGCTCCCGGCGACACCGTCGAGCTCACGTACACCCGCGACGGTGACGAGCAGACGACGGACGTCGAGCTGGGCTCCGACAGCGGGCAGGCTCCCTGACGGTGCGATGAGTTGAGGAAGAGGATCCCTGCTCAGGGGATCCTCTTCCTCATTTCAGCAGGTCGGTGACGACGTCGCGCACGATCGCGAACCCGTCTCGGGTGAGGATCGACTCGGCGTGAAACTGCAGGCCCCGATAGTGCGGGCCGGCGAGCGTGTGTACGTCACCCGTCTCGGGATCGGTCTCAACCGTGACCCCCGTAGGGAGACCGGTGTCGGGTACGCGCGCGACGAACGTGTTGTAGAACCCGACGGTCCGCTCTCGCCCGCCGACGCTGAGAGTCGACTGCGTGCCCTGGAAGACGATGTCCTTGTACGCGAGGTCGAGCCCGATCGCCTTGGCGAGCACCTGATGCCCGAGGCAGACCGCGAGGAACGGGCGCTGCGCATCGAGCAGGGTACGTACGGCGGCGTCGAAGACCCTGATCTTGGGGTCGAATTCTGCGCGTGGGTCGCCCGGGCCGGGTCCGACCACGACAAGGTCGTACCCGTCGAGCGCACCGGGGACGTACCGGTCGTGCCGGACGAAGTCGGTCGTCATGCCCAAGACGCCGAAGACGTGCCCGAGCATGTTCACGAAGTCGTCTTCACCGTCGAGTACGACCACTCGCTTGCCGCGTAGTGCCTCGACGGGTTCCGTACCCGCCTGGTCCGAGAGCCAGAACTGGCTCAACCGCTGGTTTCGCTCGCCGAGTGCGATCAGCACATCGTCTTCTGAGGTCAATGCGCTCAGGTCGGCGCTGCTGACGCTCGCGCCCTCGACCAGGCCGAACGCCGACAGCACGCCGGAAGCCTTCGCCCACGTCTCGGCCGTCTCGTACTCGGCATCCGAGTCGCGGACGAGCGTCGCCCCCGCGGACACCGTGAGGTTGCCGTCGAGGTCGACGTCGGCCGTGCGGATCAGGATCGGCGCATCTGCGGTCTGAGCGCCATCGGCATCGCGTCCGATCAACGCCGCGATCGATGCGTAGTAGCCGCGGCCGCGCGGCTCGTAGCGTCGGATCAGCCGGCAGGCGTTCTCGACCGGACTTCCGGTGACGGTCGCCGCGAACATCGTGTCGCGCAGCACCTCGCGTACGTCTCGGTGCGTACGCCCGGCGAGGAGGTACTCGGTGTGTACGAGGTGCGACATCTGCTTGAGGTACGGCCCGAGTACGAGGCCGCCCTCGTGGCAGATGTCGCACATCATCTTCAGCTCTTCGTCGACCACCATGAACAGCTCGTAGATCTCCTTCTCGTCCCGCAGGAAGGAGATCATCGCGTCCGTGCGTGCCGCATGGGTTTCGAGGCCGCGCAGCCGGAAGGTGCCGCTGATCGGGTTCATCCGCACCTGGCCCGCGTCGACGCTGACATGCCGCTCGGGACTGGCGCCGATCAGGAAACGGTCGCCGGTGAAGATGCAGAACGTCCAGTACGCGCCGTGCTCGCGCAGGAGCAACCGTCGGAGTACCGACCATGCGGCCCGGTGCCCCCAGTCGGCAATGCGCGCGCGATAGTGCCGCGCCACGACGAGGTTCGCGCCCTCACCGTCGCCGATCTCGTCGCGGATGACCTCGCCGACCATCCGGGCATACTCGTCATCGCCGGTCTCGAATCCACCGCGATCGGCGAAGTCCAGCTCTGCTTCGGGCAGCAGCTCCAGCAGCTCTGCAAGCGGCAGCTCGGCGTTCAGGCGACATTCGATCACCGACAGCGGCGTGCCGTCCTGGTGGGCATCGAAGCCGCGCTCGCGGGCCTGCGCGAACGGAACCACGACGAGCCGGTCGTACCTCGGACCCGACTCGGGTACGCCGTCCTCGACGGGGATGTCGGCAAGGCTCTCGACATCCTCACGTGGACCGGCGACGAGCGTGACCACATCGGTCTCGCGCTGCCGGATGATCGCGTACGCGGGATGGTCGAGCAGGTCGTCGAGGATGCTCATGGGCGTCCGTTCAAAGGGTTTGGAGGGAAGTGGCGCGCGAGTCCCGATAGTAGTGCGACCCCGCGTACGACCGAGGGCCGCTCCCGGCATGTGGGAACGGCCCTCGGCGAGGTGCTGTCGGCGCGGCGTCAGGCGGCCGGAGCTTCGATCTTCTCCTCCGGCTCGCCGTCGACCGGACCCTCGTACTTGCGCCGCGGCAGCATCGCCGCCGGCACCAGGGTGAGCACCATCAGCGCGAAAGCCACCGTGTAGGTGGAGCCGAATGCCTCCGCAGCATCGCGGAACCCTGCTGCGAGCATCTGCGGCGACAGCTGCTCGAGGATCTCTGGGTTCTGCCACGACTGCGTCGCGGCGCCCGCGAAGTCGGAGTCCTTGATCTGGTTGGTCAGGACGACCGACATGATCGCCGTGCCGACCGACGCGGCGATCTGCTGAACGATGTTCATCAGGGTCGAGCCCCGCGCGATCGTGTGATCTCGCAGTGTCTGCAACGCCGCCGTCATCGTCGGCATCATGGTTGCGCCCATGCCGAGGCCCATCACGAACAGCGCACCGAGCAGCACCCAGTAGGAGGTGTCGGCCTCGATCTGGGTGAAGACTGCCATTGCTGCGATGATCGCGACCAGGCCGGACAACACGATCTTGCCCGGACCCATCGTGTCGACCATGCGGCCGGCCAACGGCATCGTGAGCATCGCGCCGATGCCCTGCGGTGCGATCAGCAGACCGGCGTCGAGCGTGCTCTCACCGCGCACCTGCAGGAAGTACGACGGGATGAACAGAGTCGCCCCGAAGAACGCGACCGCGAACAGGAACATCGTGATCACGGCGATGCTGAGCTGACGGTTCTTGAACAACCGCAGGTCGATCAGCGGATGTGCCGGGCGGAACGCGTGCCAGACGAACACCGCGATCAGAGCCGCGCCGACGATGGCCGGAATGAGCACCCGGTTGTCCATGACGGTGCCCTTCTCCGGAATCGAGGAGACACCGAACAGGAGCAGCGCGAGGCCCGGGGACAGCAGCAGCATGCCGATGAAGTCGAACGACTCCGACGGCTCCGGCGCGTCCTTCGGCAAGATGAGCAGCGCGTACACGAAGGCCAGGACACCGATCGGCAGGTTGATCAGGAAGATCCAGTGCCAGCTGGCCTGGTCGATCAGCCATCCGCCGAGGATCGGACCGCCGATCGGCCCGAGCAGCATCGGGATACCGAGGACGGCCATGACCCGGCCGACGCGGTGCGGACCGGCCGCGCGGGTCATGATCGTCATGCCGAGCGGCATCAACATGCCGCCGCCGAGGCCCTGTACGACCCGGAACCCGATCAGCGAGCCGATGTCCCACGAGACCGCGCAGAGCACCGAGCCGACGACGAAGAGCGTCAGCGCGAGCAGATAGAGCCGCTTCGTACCGAACCTGTCGGCCGCCCATCCGGTCAATGGGATGACGGTGGCCAGCGCCAGGGTATAGCCCGTCATCGACCACGCGACATCCGCCGGGCTCGCCTCGAAGACATCCTGGAACGTCGGCTGCGCGACGCTGACGACGGTGATGTCAAGGATCGACATGATCGCACCGAGCACGACGACTCCGGCGATCTTCAATACTGCGCCGTCGAGTTTGTCGTCGGCGTCAGACACAGCTGACATGAGTGGATCCCCCCACGGTCAAGAGCGGAATATCCGCACGAATTGTTCGTCGGCCGCCGACGTGGATAGCCACCACACCGGCCGTTGATGATCCTCGCAGAGGCCGGTGACAGCGGTCCAAACGTTTTGTGACCGGTCCCGGACGTATTTTCCGGGCGAAAGTAGAGAACACCCCCAGAACCACGGATATTCCCGGCCGGTGCGTACGAAGGTCGATTACCCGTCGTATGGCGAACGCCACACGACGGATCTGGGTCATTGCCCCTCGGCCTCGTCGGACTTATCGGATTCGCCGGATTCGTCGGTATCGTCCCCGGATCCATCGCGATTCTCGTCGGCGTCCTTCTTCGCCTGCTCGGCGTCCTTCTCGATCGACTTGTCGGTGACGATCTCTTCGTAGTCGGCGACGTTGATCTGCCCGCCGGTCTCGAAATTGACCGGCTGGAGTCCGACCGGTCGGCCGTCCTCGTCGTAGGTGATCAGGGTGGCCTGCGCCGGACGGCGCAACTTGCTGCCGAGGGCGAAGGCGTACGCGGCACCGCCGGTCGTGCCGTTGGTGTAGGTGGTCGTCACGCCGTTCTCGCCGGTGACGGTGTCGGGCCCGACCTGGCGATGCAGATGGCCGGAGACGATCAAGTCGACACATCCGGACCGTGCGACCTGCTCGCCGGTCGTGGGGCTGTGTACGACGACGGTGCTGACGTCCTCGTCCTCACAGGCGACGTCGGTGAGCCGGGCGCCCTGCTCCTCGATTGAGCCCGAGTCCTCGCCGTAGCCGGCGGTCAGCCCCGAGCTACGCGGATCGCTCGCTCCGAGGAAGCGGATGCCTTCGACGTCGGTGGGCTCACCGTCGAGCACCGTGAACCCGGCATCGTCGAGCGCGTCCCGTACGAAACCCCCCTTGTCGTGGTTGCCGGCGATCGCGACGACCTCGAAGTCTTCGTACGCGCGGGCCATCGAGTTGATGCTGAATGCCTCCCAAGACCCGCCGGTCGAGGTGTCGTCGCCCGCGTCGATGATCAAGTCGGCACGCGCTTCCCGCCCGATCGCGGCGATGACGGGATCCATGCCGATGTTGTCGTGCCGGTCGGACACCAGCACGGCGAGCTTCTGGTCCTCCTCCGGCATCCGGATGTCGTCGGCGATCGTCGGCACCCGGTCGGCCATGTCGCCGTAGAACTTCTGCGAGGTGCGGTACGTATCGAGCGCACCCTCGATCAGGGCGACGCCGCCACGGGTTGCACTGCCGGTCGACAGCTCGATGCGCTCCAGCTCGGGAGTGTCGTCGACCCCGGGAATCACATCGGGCAACCGTCGCCAACCGCTCTCGGCCGCCGACTCCGGATCGGGGCCGGTCGGCACCGCGATCAGCACGATCGCCGTCGCGAACACGCCGATCGTTGCGACGCCGACAGCGAGCTCCTTGCGGCCAACCCGACGCGGATGTCGCAGACGTTGCACCACCAGCAGGCGGCGCTCTCGCCCGGTGATCCGCCACGCGACCGCGATCAGCAGGGTCACGAGCAAGCCGACTCCAGCGCCGCGCAAGGCGCTGTCGACCGCCATCCCGACGAGATGGTTCTGTACTCGCGCGATCTCACCTTCGGGCTGTGCCGCGATCACCGCATCGCGGGCGATGAGCTCGTCGAGGTCTTCGACGTCGGTGTCACCGACGTCGATCGAAACGCCCAGGTCGAACGGCGCGTCGACCGGCATCCGCAGTTTGGGCAACATCGGCCCGAAGTCGAGCGTCGCGTGCTGGTCGAAGGTCGGCGAGACGGTCGTCGTATGGGCGCCGATCACGACGGTGCGCTGATCATGGTCGAACATCCAGAGCGCCGTCGGGACGGTCACGACGAGCCAGACCGCGACAAGCGGGAGAGCCAACCCGAGGAAACGGCGCGTCTTCGCCAGCCGGGTCATTGCTCTGGGGTTACTCCTCGAGACACTGGGGACAAGCCGGGTCTAGATCCGCGCCAGCCAGTCGTCGGTCGTACCGACCGATGTCAGCAACTGCGTTGCACGGGTCAACACGACATAGAGGGTACGCCAGCCAGCCTCCGACTCAAGGGTGATCTGGTCGGGTTCGACGACAACGACTCCGTCGAACTCGAGACCCTTCGTGTCCAACCCGTCGAGGACGCTGACTCGGCCGGAGTACGCGCCGAGGGACTCGGACAGCGATGCGGCGAGCTCGTCGCGGCGTGCCGAGGCCGTGACGACTGCGACGGTGCCCTCGACCTGCCCGGCAATCTCGTCGACGGCCGTACGTACGGAATCGAGCAGCTGCGACGGGTCGACGACGCGGTGCTCCGGCGGCGTGCCCGTACGCCGAACCGCGTCGGGAAGATCGGGGTCATCGACGGCAACGCGCGCGACATCAGCGGCGAACTCATAGATCTCCGCCGAGTTGCGGTAGTTGGTCGACAACCGGAAGTTGTGCTCGGCCTTACCGTCGAGAGCCGCGGCGCGTGCCTGTGCCGCCTCGTCGGGGAACGGCCACGACGACTGCGCGGCGTCACCGACGATCGTCCAGCTCGCGTACTTGCCTCGACGTCCGAGCATCCGCCATTGCATCGGCGAGAGGTCCTGTGCCTCGTCGACGAGTACGTGCGCGTAGCCGTCGTCTTCGATGCTCTGGGTCGTATGCACCCGGGAGGCCTCCTCGCGCTCGGCACGCTCGAAGGACATCAGCTGCTTGGGTACGTCGGCGTCGTCCGAGCCCTGCTCCGCGGGCGCCTCGCCGAGCAGGTAGCGCAGCTCGTCGATCAGCGGAACGTCTTCGACGGCGGCGTCATCGGGATCGGTCCAGGACGCACGGAGCAAACGCTGCTCGTCAGCGTCCAACAGCCCGTCGCCGAATCGGGCGAGACGCTCGGGGTCGCGCAGCCATCGCCATACCTCGACAGCGTCGAGGACGGGCCACCACGAGTCGATGAACTCCGCGAGCTCATCGGACGACTGCAGCTCCTCGACGAACTCCTCCTTGCCGCGTTCGAGCGCCCGCTCACCGCTGACCTGACGCCACAGGGTGTCGATCAGGTGCCCGCGCACCTTGGGGTACGCGCGGTTGCGACGCTGGCCACCGCCGAGCAACTGCCGGCGGATCGCGTTGAGGTCGCGGTGCTCGAGACGCACCACGTCGTCGCGGTAGAAGTAGCGGAAGTCCTGCGGTGCGCCGGGCGTGTCTGCACGCACGGCGCGCGCGAGCACCTGCTGCATCCGGGCAGATCCCTTGACCGAAGCGACGTCACCGGCATCGTGCCGCACAGCCTTGACACCGTCGACGACCTCACCGAGCGAGCGCAGGGTCACGCTCGTCTCGCCGAGGCTCGGCAGCACCCGGTCGATGTAGTTCATGAAGATGCCCGACGGGCCGACGACGAGTACGCCGCCGGACTCGAAGCGCCTCCGGTCGGTATAGAGCAGGTACGCCGCGCGATGCAGAGCGACGACCGTCTTGCCAGTGCCCGGGCCTCCGCCGATCGTCGTCGCACCGCGACTCGGCGCACGAATCGCTTCGTCCTGCTCCTTCTGGATGGTCGCGACGACCGAATGCATCGTCGCGTCACGGGCTCGACTCAGCGAGGCGAGCAGGGCGCCTTCGCCGACGACGACCATGTCGTCGGGGGCGTTGTCGGCGTCGAGCAGATCGTCCTCGACACCGATGACGACCTCGCCGTGGCAGCGCAACACGCGTCGGCGTACGACTCCGGACGGCTCCTGCGCCGTCGACCTGTAGAACAGCGCCGCTGCGGGAGCGCGCCAGTCGACGAGCATCACCTCGCGGTCGGCGTCGCGTACGCCGATGCGGCCGATGTAGCGCTCCTCGCCGTCGACGAGGTCGAGCCGGCCGAACACCAGCCCGTCGTGGGCCGCGTCGAGCGCCGCAATCCGTTTCGATGCCTGATAGACCATCGCGTCACGCTCGACGAGCGCGCCCTCGTGACCGACGCTCGCGCGTGCGTGGCCTTCCGCAACCAGCGAGCGCGCGACCTTCGACGCCTCGTCGAGGCGCGCGTACACACCGTCTACGTACGCCTGCTCGTGCGCAATCTCGTCCTGGGCCTGCTGCTGCGACGCTGTGGGGCGCACCGATTCGCTCTCTGCCACCGAACTCCTTCACCGGGCGGAACGAACAAGTCTATGCGATCGGTCGTCGCATCCGAACGCCGTCTCACACGTCTCGTGAGACGTGCGGAGCGGGTACTACGACGTGGACTTCTTTCGGTTCAGGAAGGCGATCATCGCTTCGCGTGCCTCATCGCTTGCGAACAATCGCGACGACTGCGCAGCGACCACATCTCCGAGGTCGTCGATGCGCTCGACGAGGGCGCGGTTGACCAGGGCCTTCGTCTCACGGAGCCCCTGCGGTGTGCCCTTCCGGAGCCCGGCCAGCACCGAGGAGATCGCTTTGTCGAGCTCGTCGTCGGGGACGACCTTGGTGACCAGACCGATCCGCTGTGCCTCCTCGGCGTCGAAGGTCCACCCGGTGAGGTACATCAGGGCGGCATCGCGCTCGGTCAGCCGGGGCAGCGTGGTCAGAGAGATCACCGCCGGCGCCAGCCCCAGGCGTACCTCGGTGAACGCGAACGAGACCGAGTCGGCCGCGACCACGACATCTGCCGCGCCGACGATGCCGAGCCCACCTGCGCGTACCGGCCCGTGCAGGCGTACGACCACGGGTTTGGTCGCGGTGGCGATCTGGCGCTGCAGCGTCACCAGAGCGCGAGCGCCCTCGTCCATTCCACCGTCGGCCGCCTCGGACATGTCGGCGCCTGAGCAGAACACCGGACCCGCCGCTGCGACCACGATCGCGCGTACGCCCGAGTCGGCGTCGGCAACGCCGATCAGGTGCATCAGCTCGGTGACGAGCTGGCGGCTCAGCGCGTTGCGGTTCTGCTGGCTGTCGAGCGTGATCGTCGCGACCTCGGAGTCGACCTCGAGGCGAACGAGCGGCTCCTTGATGCTCGGCTCAGTCATGCGCCCAAGCCTCTCAGACGCGCGTACCTGTGTGCTCACCGCTCACGTCTTCACGCTCACGGGCCGACGCGAGCGTACGACCACCGCCCGGGTAGATCGTCCAGCGCGCGAACAGCACCGACAATATCGCCAACACAATGCCCGCGATGTCGTCGACGACGAAGTGGTAGCCGAGGTAGAGCGTCGCGACGACCGTCGCTGCGAGGTACCCGGTCATGACCAGAGTTGCGACCCGAAAACCGTAGTAGCGCAACATCAACACGATCATGCAGGTGAAGCCGACGTGCAGGCTCGCGAACGCACCGATGCTCGCGAACGCATCGCTCGCCGACGGGTCCTCCAGCAGATGCAGCCGGTCGACCAGGAGCGTCTCCTGCTTGGAGTTGATGAACGTACGCGAGAGTCCGTCGAAGTCGCCCGGCGCCGATGCGAACGGACCGAGCGACGGGATCAGGTAGTACGAAAGCGTGCCGAGGATCCACGCCCAGATCGCCGCGGTCAAGAACACGTACCCGTCACGGATGCGGCCTGCGAACACCAGTGCGGCAACGAACGAGATCGGCACGATGTACGCGAACGACTCATAGATGCCCGCGATGACGTACGACCCGATGTGCTCGCCGAACAACCCGTGCAACAGCGACGCCGGCGTGTGCCCGAAGAACACGTCTTTCTCGAAGTCGTTCAGCGCGTCGTCGTGGTAGCCGCGGAAGACCACCCAGCTCTTCAAGTTGCGATAGAAGAGATAGACGAGGTGGTACGCGAGCAGTCCGCTGATCGCGAGCGCGAGTCGATCGGTCGGCCAGCGCCGGCGCAGCGTCGCGACCACCTTGCCGATGGAGATGCCCCGACGACCCGACCGGATCACGGCGTCGACCAGGCACAGAATCACGAACCAGAGCAGCGACAGACCCATCCGGGTCCAGAACATCGCGCCGCCCGGGTCTCGGATCGGCACACCCACCTGGATGGAACGAGCGATCATGACCGCGCCGAACAGCGCGACGGTCACCCACAGGGTGATCACCCACCGATATGCGCGCCACCCTTTGGCGGGTGGTGCGTCGGTCTCGGCAGGTTCGGCGAAGAATCCGGCGGCTTGAATGATGCGGTCCCCCATCATGACTGTGCTTGCTTCGTTGAGTTGTGGTTGTTTCATCGCTGGGTGCGCGGGCACACAGCGATCAGTCGTAGTGCTGCAGCTTGGGCCAGACGGTCGTCCAGCCACCGGCGGGTCGCCGGCAGATGGTGATCGGCGCGCCCTGCTCCTGGTTGCCGACGCCGAGTTCGTTGTCCAGCCAGTCTGCGACCGAACACGAACCGAACAGCGGCTCCAACTGGCTCGGGCTGGTGCCGACGAAGATCGCAGTATCGGCGGACTCGGACGGACGCGCCTGGTAGTAGAGCTCGTTCTGGGCGCTGTACACCTCGTCCATGCCGTGATCGGGCCCATACCGCGCAATCGCACCCGCCTCGCCGTAGTTGTCGGCGATGACGACGGCCTGGTCGCGTTCATCGACCGCCAGCCGCTCACGTACGTCGGCGACCTGTTGGACGTACGCCGGCCAGCCGACCTGGTCTTGCGCGATCTGGTTGAACGTCGGGATAGGTGTCGAGCCGAGAAGGTTCAGCGGTACGACCGGTAGCGCGATCAGCACCGAGATGACGGCGTTGGCCCCGACCGCACCGATCACCGTCCACGCCCGGCGGGTGGAGCCTGCGGCCACCCACTGCGCGACGACGACACAGCCCGCGGCCAGGAAAGCCGTCATCAGGCCCAACGGGTAGTAGACCTGCGACCCTCCGACGAAGACCAGCACCACCACGACCGGCAGCGCGGCGGCGACGAAACGGACGGGTCGCCATCGCGGCGACCGGAACAACTCTCGCAGGCCGACCAGCCACACCGGGGCCAGCGCCACTCCGAAGGTGACGAGCATGACCGGAATCAGCAGCATTCGTACCTGGCTGGCGTTGTGCTCGGCGAGCGCCTCGCCCATCGTCAGCTGTGGCCAGTCGTTCATCGCCTGGTAGATGAGATTGGGGAGCCCGACGAGCAACGCGATGGCGCCCGACGCCCATACCCAGCGCGACCGGAACAGGTCGCGCGGGCCGACGGCAGCGATACCGGCGGCGAGACCGACCAGGAGCACCGCGATCAGCAGCTTGTTGTACATGCTCAGGCCGGTCACCAGGCCCGCGAGCAACCACCACTTCGGCTCGTTGCGAAGTACCGCTCGGATCATGAACAACAGCACCGCCGGCCATACGACGAGGTCGACGGTCGCAGTCAGCAGCACCCGCGCGAACTCGAGCGGGATCAGCGACGTGCCGTACGCCCACGCGCACAGTGTCTGTGCGTCACGGTCGCCGCCGAGCTCGCGGGCGATCAGCGTGACGACGAGGATCGACAATGCCATCAGCGCCGTCGCCGGGATGTGGATCGCCCACGTCTCATCGGCGATCGCACTGAACATCCGGGCGAGCAGCGGCGTCAGGGGCGGCTGGTCGACGTACCCCCAGTCCAGCGGCAGCATCCGGAAGTACATCTCGTCGCGGTGATACCCGTACGCCGGACTCGCCGACGTCAGCGCTGCGGCGACCGTCGCCATCGCAACGAGGACGGGCCCGAGCGCGAGCCGAGGAACGACGTGGGTACGCGTACCTCGCGCGTAGCCGACCGAGGTCACGGCCGCGTCTCGTGCAGTCGTGAACGGGCCCGGGGCGCGCGTCTGTCGACCACGGCCGATGTACGACCGCGGGTCGGACAGGACCCGGCGGGGCGATGCAACGCACTCTCCGTTCGAGGGCGAGGTGGAAACGGTGCTGATAGCAGCATAAGAGATCGCCCACTGAGCCGGGTCGCGAGGAGTTCGGGCCGGGTCGCGAGGAGTTCGGTGCGAATTGCACCACGCAGGACTGTGACGGTGGTGCAATTCGCACCAAACTCCGCCGAGCGGGCCAATGCCGAGACGGCCTCAGTACGACTTGGGCAGCCCCAAACTGAACTGAGCGATGAAGTTGAGCACCATCTCCCGGCTCACCGGCGCGATCCGCGACAGCCGCGACGCGGCGACGAGGGCACCCATGCCGTACTCGGTGGTGAGACCGTTACCGCCGTGCGTCTGCACCGCGCGGTCGACGGCATTGCAGACGGCCTCACCGGCGGCGTACTTCGCCATATTGGCCGCCTCGCCCGCACCCATCAGATCGCCCGCGCCGTAGAGAGCGGCAGCTCGCTGGGTCATCAACCGAGCCAGCTCGATCTCGATATGCGACTCGGCCAGCGGATGAGCTATCGCCTGATGTCCGCCGATCGGCTGCTTCCACACTTCTCGCGAGGCGGCGTACGCGACACCCTTCGCCAACGCGTACCTCGCCATACCCGTCGCGAACGATGCGGCCATGATGCGTTCGGGGTTGAGCCCGGCGAACAGCTGCTCGAGGCCGGCATCCTCGCTGCCGACGAGCGCATCGGAGGGCAGGCGTACGTCGTCGAAGAACAGCGTGAACTGCTTCTCTGGCGAGACGACCTCCATCTCGATCTGCTGCGCGACGAAGCCATCCGCATCGGTAGGAACGATGAACAACGCCGGTTTGAGTTTTCCGGTCTTCGCATCCTCCATCCGGGCGACGACAAGCAGGTGTGGGGCCTCGTCGACTCCGGAGATGAAGGTCTTCCCTCCGTTCAGAATCCACTCGTCACCGTCACGCTGGGCGGTGGTCACGATCCGATGCGAGTTGGAGCCGGCATCGGACTCCGTGATCGAGAAGGCCATCTTCGTCGTGCCCTCGGCGAATCCCGGCAGCCAATGCTGCTTCTGAGCATCCGTGCCGTACTGACCGATCACCGTGGCACAGATCGCCGGCGAGACGACCATCATGAGTAGTGGGCACCCGGCGGCAGCGAACTCCTCACACACGGCGGCGAGATCGCCGATGCCCCCGCCTCCGCCGCCGTACTCTTCCGGTACGGCGACGCCGAGGTAGCCGTTCTTGCCGGCCTCCGCCCATAGCTCGTCGGTCTTCTCGCCGGTACGCGCGCGCTCGATGAAGTAGTCGTGCCCGTACTTCGAGGCGAGATCGGCGACGGCCTGCCGCAGCGCTTGGCGCTCGGCAGACTCGCTGAACGTGGGTACGTCACTCATCTTCGTTCTCTCCTTCGTCGATCACCGCGAGAACGGTGCCAGCGTCTACCTGTTGTCCTGCGGTCACACCGACCTCAGCCACGATGCCGTCGACCGGTGCGTTGATCGGGTGCTGCATCTTCATCGCCTCGAGAACGAGCACGGTCTGACCTTTGGCGACCTGGTCTCCGGCCGACACCGCAACCGACGCAACGGCCGCCGGCATCGGGGCGAGCAGGGATCCCTCGGCGACTTCGTCTGCGGGGTCGGAAAATCGTGGTACTCGGCGCAGGTCGACCGACCCGCTCGGCCCGTCAACGTAAGCGAAGTCGTCTTCGAAACGGACTTCGTACGACTCGCCGACTCCCCCGTGACCGAGCCGCGCGCAGTGGCCACCGACTTCGATCACATCGAGTCCGTCGACGACGAAACGTCTACGCTCATTGGCGTATGAGACCTCGATCCGCTCATCGCCGAGCAGGTACGCGCGGCTCCGGCGCTGCGACGGAACGTTGCGGAACGCCGTCGGGATACGGCTCTGCACGCTCGCCGAGGACTGCGTGGCATGTGCTTGTACGAGCGCTGCAGCAGTCGCATAGCGCTGTATCGCCGCCTCCGAACGACGTGGCGCCGTCCACAGCTCCTTCCGATCGTCCAGCAGCCGGGTGTGCACGTCTCCGGCGCCGAACTGCTCATCGGACAGGATGGCAGTCAACAGATCGAGATTCGTGACGATCCCGTGCACCCGGGCGCGGCGAAGCGAGCCACGTAGCATCCGGATCGCCTGCGTGCGGTCGGGCGCCCATGCGACGACCTTCGCCAGCATGGCGTCGTAATGGATGCCGACGACCGATCCGGGTGCTACGGCCGCGTCTACCCGTACGCCGTATGCGTCGGGGTTGGCGAACTCCGCCTCGGCTCCGCCGAACTCGAAGGCGCGTACGGTGCCGGTCTGCGCGCGCCAGTCGTCGGCGGGATCCTCGGCGTAGACGCGTACCTCGATCGCATGCGAATCGCGCGGTTGCGGTTCGGTTCCGAGCGCACGCCCTTCTGCCACGGCGATCTGCAGCTCGACGAGGTCGACGCCCCAAACGGATTCGGTCACCGGATGCTCGACCTGGAGTCGTGTGTTCATCTCCAAGAAGCTGACGGTCGCGTGACCTGACTCGACTCCGTCCACGAGGAACTCAACAGTGCCGGCGCCGACGTAGTCGACCGCCATGACCGCTGCGCGAGCCGCGTCGTGCAACCGCGTACGTACTGCGTCGGAGATGCCTGGTGCCGGGGTCTCCTCGACGACCTTCTGGTGCCGTCGCTGGATCGAGCAGTCGCGCTCGCCCAACACCCAGCAGGTGCCGTGCCGATCGGCCAGAACCTGTACTTCGATGTGCCGTGCCGTCGGAAGGTACGGCTCGACGAACACCGTGCCGTCGCCGAACGACGCCAGTGCCTCCGCCTCGGCCGCCGCGACCGCCGCATCGAGCTCGCCCGACTCCGTCACGACGCGCATACCGCGACCACCGCCTCCGGCAGAAGCCTTTACCAGCATGGGGAAACTGCCCGACTCGGCAGTGAGGACCGGAACTCCCGCAGCGGCCATGATCTCCTTGGCGCGTACCTTAGAGCCCATCTGTTCGATCGTCTTCGGCTCCGGGCCGATCCAGGTGAGGCCAGCGTCGAGCACGGCCTGCGCGAACTCGGCGTTCTCCGACAAGAAGCCATAGCCCGGATGGATCGCGTCCGCTCCGGTGACTCGCGCGGCCTCGACGATCAGGTCGCCGCGCAAGTACGTGTCTGCCGCGGCGTTACCTGGCAGCCGGACCGCGGCGTCCGCTTCCCGTACGAACGGCGCAGCGTCGTCGGCGTCGGAGTGGACTGCCACCGTTTCGATGCCAAGCCGACGGCAGGTGCGGATGACACGTCGCGCGATCTCACCACGGTTTGCGACAAGCACCCGCTCACATACGGAAGACGCCATAGCCCTCTGCCCCCTTCACCTCGGCGTTGTGAATGGCCGACAAGCAGATGCCGAGCACCGTACGGGTGTCGCGCGGGTCGATCACGCCATCGTCGTAGAGCATCCCTGACGTGAAGTACGCAAGGGATTGTTCTTCGATCTGCTGCTCGATGTACGCACGCATCTGCTTGTCGCCGTCTTCGTCGTACGGCTGACCCTTCGCTTCGGCCGCCTGTCTGGCAACGATGCTGACGACACCCGCCAACTGGGCCGGCCCCATCACCGCTGACTTGGCGTTCGGCCAGCTGAACATGAACCGCGGCTCGTACGCCCGGCCGGACATGCCGTAGTTGCCCGCGCCGTACGACGCACCCAGTACGACCGAGAGGTGCGGCACCGTGCTGTTGGAGACGGCGTTGATCATCTGCGCGCCGTGCTTGATGATGCCGCCCTGCTCGTACTCAGCGCCGACCATGTAGCCGGTCGTGTTGTGCAGGAACAGCAGCGGGGTGTCGGTCTGATTGGCCAGCTGGATGAACTGCGCGGCCTTCTGCGACTCCTCGCTGAACAACACTCCTCGTGCATTCGCGAGAATGCCGATCGGATACCCATGGAGCTGGGCATAGCCGGTCACCAGACTGCTGCCGTACAAGGGTTTGTGCTCGTCGAACTCGGATCCGTCGACGATGCGGGCGATCACCTCCCGCGGGTCGAACGGCAGCTTCGGGTCGTTCGGAACGATGCCGAGAAGCTCCTCGATATCGTAGGCAGGCTCCGCGTACACCGGTACTGGTGGCGAACCGTGCTTGCGCCAGTTGAGCCTTCGTACGATCTGTCGGCCGAGCAGGATTGCGTCGTGTTCGTCGGCAGCCAGGTAGTCGGCCAGCCCGGACTGGCGCGCGTGCATCCTGGCACCGCCGAGCGACTCGTCGTCGGACTCCTCGCCGGTGGCCATCTTCACCAGCGGCGGACCACCGAGGAACACCTTCGCACCGCCGTCGACCATCACCACGTAATCGCTCATACCCGGGACGTACGCGCCACCGGCGGTCGAGTTGCCGAACACGAGCGCAATGGTCGGCACCCGAGCCGCGCTCGCCCTGGTGATGTTGCGGAAGGATGCGCCTCCGGGGATGAAGATGTCCTTCTGGGTAGGCAGATCTGCGCCACCGGACTCGACCAGGTTGATGGTCGGAAGGCGGTTCTCGGCAGCGATCTGGGCCGCTCGTTGTCCCTTCTTCAACGTGGACGGGTTACTCGATCCGCCTTTGACCGTTGGGTCATTGGCGACGATCATGCACTCGACGCCCTCGACGACGCCGATGCCGGTGACGATGCTCCCGCCGACAGCGAAGTCGGTGCCCCACGCGGCAAGGCTGGACAGCTCCAGGAATGCGGAGTCTTCGTCGATCAGCAGCTCGATGCGTTCGCGAGCGAGCAGTTTGCCACGCTTGTGATGACGCTCCACGTACTTCTCGCCGCCGCCGGCCAACGCTTTCGCATGCTGCTCGGCGAGGTCGGCGACACGCTCGGTCATGGCGTCGCGGTTGGCGGCGAACTCCGGCGCCGCAGTGTCGATAGTCGTCCGGATCACGTGTACCCCAAGAGTTTCGCTGCCAAGTCGGTCAGGACTTCGTTCGTACCGCCGCCGATGCCGAGGATGCGTGCATCGCGGTAGTGGCGCTCGACCTCGGACTCGCGCAGGTAGCCCGCACCGCCGAAGATCTGCACCGCCTCGTTGACGACGTAGTCACATGCGGCAACGGCGTCGTTCTTCGCGATGCTCGCGTCGAGCGCGATCCGCTGCTCGTCATCGGCTCCTGCTGCGGCACGTTTCACAACGTCCTGTGTGTACGTACGCGCAGTGGTGGTTGCGCGGTGCATCTCCACGAGCTTGTGCCGGATGATCTGCCTGCTGATCAACGGGCGTCCGAAAGTCTCACGTTTGCGGGCGTACTCAACGGCCAGATCGAGGCACCGTTGGGCCGTCGCGTACGCCTGGACTGCGAGACTGAGCCGCTCGGGTACGAACTGTCGCATGATCGCGACGAACCCGGCGTCCTCGTCGCCGACCAGGTTGGCGACCGGAACCCGGGCACCGTCGAAGGCGAGCTCGGCGGTGTCGGAGCACAGCCACCCCATCTTGTTCAGCGGCCGGCCGACCGCGAATCCGCGTGTGTGCTTGTCGATCACCAGCAGCGAGATCCCACCGAAGCCCTCGCCGCCGGTACGCACCGCGGTGGTGACGAAGTCCGCGCGTACACCTGAGGTGATGAACGTCTTGGCCCCACTGACCTCGTACGCGTCGCCGTCTCGTACGGCTCGGGTCGTCAGGTTGGCGACGTCGGATCCGCCCCCGGGCTCGGTGACCGCCAACGACCCGATCAGCTCTCCGGCGAGCGTTGGCCGTACGTAGTGGTCGATCAGGCTCGTGTCGCCCGATGCGACGATGTGCGGCAAGGCGATGCCGTGCGTGAACAATGCGGCGACGAGTCCGGATGACCCTCCTGCTTCGATGATCGCCTCGGTGACGATCGCCGTGTCGACGACCGTGCCGCCCTGACCGCCGACCGCCTCAGGGAATCCGACGCCGAGGAGCCCAGCATCGGCGGCACGCTTGTGGAGCTCGCGAGGCACCTCGCCGGCGTCCTCCCAATCAGCGAGGTAAGGGACGATCTCGCGCTCGGCGAATCGGGTCGCGCTCTCCTTCAGTGCCGTGCGCTCGGGCGTACTCCACTCGGTCACGGCGCCCCCAGAAGCTGCTCGGGTACCTCGACCTCGCGCGCACGCAGCCACTCGCCGATCGCCTTGGCTTGCGGATCGAACCTCGTCGAGGCCGCGACGCCCTCACCGAGGAGGCCGTGCAGCACGATGTTGACTGCATGGAGGTTGGGCAGCGGATGAATGTCGACGTCGAGATCGGCCGCTTCCGGAAGCAACTGCTTGACGGCCTTCTCGTCGAGCAGCGCGCGAAGCCATTCGTACGCGCTGTCGCGGTCGGGATGATTGCTGCTCACCCACACGCCGAGGTTCGCGTCACCGCCCTTGTCGCCGCTGCGGGCGTACGCGATTCGGCCGAGCGGCGCGCGTACGGTGGCGGCAGTTTCCGGTCCCGTCGTTTTGTAGCTATCACGCATAGCTCCAATAGGTTTGTAGCTGTGCGTGAGGGATACAGAATCGGACGGCGGCGAAATCGGCGTACGCGAACCGTCGGCATGGACGGCAACCTGCTCGGGAACATCCTGGTCGACGTACGCGGGCTCGTAGATGCCGAAGGGTGACCCGCTCCCAGGCGGGGCGGTCATGGTGAAGCCGGGGATCGACCCGAGGGCGAGTTCGACGGCAGCGCCCGAGAAGCTGCGACCGACCGCATCAAGCGTCGCTGCCCGTACGTGGCACCGCAGCCGAGCGGTCGCATCGGCCTGGGTCGCGGGGTCGGGACGGTCCGTGCGTTCGAGCTGCCATTCGACGGTATCGATCGGCAGCGACGCAAGCGCATCGCTCAACTGATCACGTACGAAGGCCGCCTTGGCCTCGATGTCGAGGCCGGTCAGCAGGAACTCGACGTTGTTGCGGAAGCCACCCAGTCGGTTCAGGCACACCTTCACCTGCCCAGGCGGCGGCGAGCCGCGTACGCCCGTGATCGCCACTCGGTCCGGACCGTCGGCTGCGAGCATCAGGGAGTCCAGACGGGTGACGACGTCCGGCCCCAGGTATGCGGGCGAGTCGATCTCGTAGACGAGCTGCGCCGTCACCGTGTCGACCGTCACCGCACCGCCCGTGCCGGGGTGCTTGGTGATGACGGAGTCGCCGGCCTCATCGATCTCCGCAATCGGAAACCCGAACCGACGCCCACTCTTCGACGCGAGGTCGAGCGACTCGAACCCCGCGACGTTACCGCCGGTCGCCTGGGTACCGCATTCGATCACGTGGCCCGCTGCGACCGCGCCCGCGAGCCGGTCGTAGTCGGCGCGACCCCAACCGTGGTGCGCTATGGCCGGGCCGACCGCGAGCGACGCATCCGTGACCCGGCCCGTCACCACCACGTCAGCGCCGCCTCGAAGCGCCTCGGCGATCCCGAAGGCGCCGAGGTACGCGTTGGCGGTGAGCGGTTCGCCGAACCCGAGCTCCGCGGAGCGGGGCAGCAAATCGTCACCTTCGACGTACGCTACCGACGCTGAGATCCCTTGGTCCGTGGCGATCTCTCGGATGCGACCAGCGAGGGCGGCCGGGTTGAGCCCACCGGCGTTGGTGACGATACGTACGCCCCGACCCATCGCGAGACCGAGGCAGTCCTCCAGTTGTCGCACGAAGGTCTTCGCATAACCGAGCGACTCGTCGCGCAGCTTGTCGCGGCCGAGTATGAGCATCGTCAGCTCGGCGAGGTAGTCGCCGGTGAGGTAGTCCAGCTCGCCGCCCTCGAGCATCTCGCGCACCGCGGACCGCCGGTCACCGTAGAAGCCCGACGCATTGCCGATGCGGACGGCTGTCATGCGGACTCCCGCTCAGCGAGGCGCACCGGGTCGCGTCCGGGCATACCCGCGAACGCCTGCGCGATTGTCAACCACTGCTCGGCGTCGGAACCGTCGGCGTGTACGTCGACGTCGTCGAGATGCCGGCGGCGGGTGACCAGCAGCGCGAAGTCCCACGCCGAGCCGGTGACCCGCTCGGAAGCATCCTGCGGACCCCAGGTCCAGACCTCGCCACTCGGACCGGTGAGCTCGACGTACACCTCTGTCTCGGGTAGCTCGAGACCGCGCACCGCGTACGCGAAGCCACGCGTACGTACTCCGATGTGGCAGACGTGGCGCGCTCTTGGCGTCACCGGCACGTCGACCCCGAGCGCTTCGGCGACGTCATGTCCGTGCGCCCAGGTCTCCATCAAGCGGGCCGTGGCCATGCTCGCCGGGCTCATCGGCGGGCCGAACCACGCGATCCGCTCACCGGATGGCACGCCTCGGAGTGCGTACGCAAGGGCAGCCCGGCCATCGCGCCAGCGGGTCAGCACCTCACGCGGCCCGAGCGCGACAAGGTCGGACGCCGCCTTGTCGACGTATCCGGTCGGGTCTTCGGCTGCCGCTTGCAGGAACTCGCCGAAGCCGGCACCGGTGGCCGCCTTGCGTGAGGCCTCGTCGGTCCAGTGCAGATGCGCTATCTGGTGGGCGATGGTCCATCCGACGGCTGGGGTCTGCGCAGCCCACCCGTCGTCGGTGAGTGTGCTGACCCATGAGTCCAGTTGGTCGCTCTCGGCGGCGAGGTCGGTCAGCACCTCGGCGAGTCGGTCGGTCATCTCCGGCTGGCTCCGATCTTGTCGTCGATTGTTTGCGCCCAGACGGCGAGGATGCGTTTACGGCGGCGGGAGTCGTCGGCGATGGTGTCGGCAAGACCCAAACCGCGTAGCAGGTCGAGCGTTGCCTGCACGAGCTCACGCGCGCCGGAGTCGGACTCGTCGATGCCGAGCAATGCGACCGCCTGACGATGCGTTTCGCGACCGATTCGTTGCTCGAGCGGACCGACGGCGTCGCGCAATGCCGAGTCGGTACGTGCGGCCACCCAGAGCTCGAGCGCAGCCAGGAAGACCGGGCTGGTGAACTGATCGCTGAGAATCCCGAGTACCGCCCGCGTACGCCTGCGTGCGGGCAGGTGCTCGGCCGCGGCCGCCAGCTCGGCGCGGCGCTTCGTCGCGATGTACTCGACGGCGGCGACCACCAAGTCCTGTTTGGTCGGAAAGTGATGTAGCTGAGCGCCCCTCGAGACGCCGGCTCGGTCCGAGACCACGGTTGTCGTCGTACCCGCCCAGCCGCGCTCGACCAGGACGTCGATGGTCGCGTCGAGAAGCCTGGTGCGCATGACGCGGCTGCGCTCACCTTGTGGCGTACGTACACGCGACTCGACGGCCATGCCGTTCAGCATGGCCCGCCCAGTTACAAACAGTCAAGCCTGCTTGTAACTGGCGCTGGACGACCGAACACTTTGATGTGACGCAGGTCTCACGTTTCAGTCTTTGTATAGTAATTTGCTCGACTTAATCTGTTACTGATGTCTCGGGCCACCCATCCACCTCACGATGAGGAGACCAACGTGCGTCTACACAGACCCAACACCCGCGGGCGCCTCGTACTGGCGGCCATCGCCGTTGCAGTCGTGACGACCGCATGCTCGTCGGCGAACGGGCAGGGGCCGAGTCTGGACTCCGACGAACCGATACCGAACAAGGTCGACAAGGACACCGTCTTGCGCATCGGCGACCCGGAGACCCAGACGGCACTCGAACTGTCCGGCCAGATCGACAAGCTGCCCTTCAAGGTGGAATGGGCAAACTTGAGCGGGGGTCCGCAGACCAGCGAGGCGTTTCGGGCCGACGCACTCGATGTCGGCGCGGTCGCAGACATCCCCCCGCTGTTCGCCCACTGGACCGGCCTCGACGTGAAGATCGTCGCGGCGCAGTTCCGCAAGGATCCTGTGCACCATCCGATCTACCAGCTCGGCGTCGCCCCGGGCGTCGACGTCAAGAGCCTCGACGACCTGCGGGGCAAGAAGATCGCGTACAGCCCCGGACAGGCCCAGGGTGCGCTCGTTCTCCGCGTACTGGCCAAGGCCGGGCTCGAGCAGGACGACGTCGAGTTGGTCGAGATGGCGAGCACCGAAGACGTCTACGTCGATGCAGTCGGTAGCGGCCAGGTCGACGTCGCCCCACTCGGCGGCGTGCTCAACCGCACGTACCTCGCAAAGTACGGCGATGAGGGTGGTACGACGATCACGCACGGACTTCGTGACGACCCGTTCCATCTGTACGTACAGTCGTCGGTCCTCGACGACGCGGACAAGGCCGCCGCGCTCAAGGAGTACGTGAAGTACTGGGCCCGTGCCCAGCAGTGGATGCGTGACCATCCGCAGGAGTGGATCAAGGGCTACTACGTCGACCATGAGGGACTGAGCGAAGCGGACGGCAAGTACCTGTTCAAGGCCTTCGGCCAGGTCGACATCCCGGCCAGCTGGGATGACGTGATCGAACGTCACCAGGAAACGGCCGACCTGCTCGCGAAGGAGCAGGATCGCGAGGAGTTCGACGTCGAGGACATCTACGACCGCCGTTACGAAGCGGTCGGAGCCAAGGCACTGCAGGGTGCCGACCGATGACCGCGACGCTCACTGCCCCCACGAAAGAACCCACATCCGACAATGCCGTCGACGAACGCGTACGAAAGCGGCGGCTCGGTCTCGGACGTCAGATCCCGTTCGGACTGGCACTCGGACCTTTGCTCCTGCTCGCGATCTGGACCATCGGATCGGCATCGGGATGGATCGAGCCTCGGGTCCTGTCGGAGCCGTGGACGGTCGTTTCGACCTTTCAGGACCTCGTGTCCGACGGCCGCCTGCAAGACAATCTGACCGTGTCGCTGCAACGTGCGTTGATCGGCCTCGGCATCGGCGTCGCTGCAGGTCTCGTACTCGCGCTGCTGTCGGGTCTCAGCCGACTCGGCGAGGCGATCATCGACGGCCCCATCCAGATCAAACGCTCGATTCCGAACCTCGCGCTCATTCCCTTGCTGATCTTGTGGTTCGGCATCGGCGAGCAGATGAAGATCATCACCATCGCACTCGGCGTGATGATCCCGATCTACATCCACACCCACAACGGACTGCGCAGCATCGACAGCCGCTACGTCGAGCTGGCACAGACCAGCGATCTGCGCCGGTACGCATTCATCCGATCTGTCGTACTGCCAGGGGCACTTCCGGGGTTCCTGCTCGGCATGCGCTTCGCGGTCACATCCGCCTGGCTGTCCCTGATCGTCGTCGAGCAGGTCAACGCCACCGAGGGACTCGGTTACATGATCACGCTCGCCAAGACGTACGGGCAGACCGACGTCATCATCGTCGGTCTCGTCGTGTACGCGGCGCTCGGCCTCGTATCGGACGGGATCGTACGACTAGTACAGAGGAGGGCGCTCGCATGGCGGCGAACGTTGGACAGCTGACCGGCGACGAATACTCGGTTTCGATACGTGACTTGCGCCGCAGCTTCAGCAGCAGTGGCGGCGTACTCAACGGCCTCGATCTCGACATACCCGCCGGCGAGTTCGTCGCGCTGCTCGGTCGATCCGGTAGCGGCAAGTCGACCCTCCTGCGTGCGCTGGCGGGACTCGACCACGACGTACGAGGTTCCGGGCGCGTACGCGTGCCGGAGAAGGTGTCGGTCGTGTTCCAGGACTCACGGCTCCTGCCCTGGCAACGCATCCTCGACAACGTGATCCTCGGTCTGCGCGACAAGAACGCGGATGAGCGAGGGCGGACCGCACTCGCCGAGGTGGGGCTCGAAGGGCGCGAGCGAGCGTGGCCGAACGAGCTCTCCGGCGGCGAGGCCCAGCGAGCGGCGCTCGCACGTTCGCTCGTCCGTGACCCGCAGCTCCTCCTCGCCGATGAGCCGTTCGGCGCGCTCGACGCACTGACCCGGATACGCATGCACGACCTGCTACGCAGGCTGTGCGAAGTACATCGGCCAAGCGTCCTGCTGGTCACGCACGACGTGGACGAGGCGATCGTCCTCGCCGACCGCGTGATCGTCCTGGTCGACGGGGTCATCGGTTCGGACGTCCGAGTGAACATGCCCGGTCACCGCTCGCCGGCCGATCCACGGTTCGCCGAGCTCCGGGCGACGCTGCTGGACAAGCTCGGCGTCATCGACGGCGTACCCGATGACAGTCAATCCCCCGCAGTTGCGACAGCCTGAGGAGAACGACATGACCGCACGTCAGCTCAAGCTCAACCTGTTCATCTATCCGGGAGGACACCACGAGGCGGCCTGGCGATACGCCGGATCAGCACCCGATCGCGTCCTCGACATCGCCTACTACCAGGACCTCGCCTTGCGCGCCGAAGGAGCGCGGTTCGACGCGGTGTTCTTCGCCGACGGCCCGTCGTTGCCCGAGAACGTCCAGTACGCCTCGAGGTTCCGGCTCGAGCCCCTCACCTGGATGTCGGCCATCGCCGCCGTCACGTCGCGTATCGGTCTCATCGGCACCGCATCCACGACGTACTACGAGCCGTACAACCTGGCTCGGCTGTTCGCATCGCTGGATCACCTCAGCAAAGGTCGTGCGGGCTGGAACATCGTCACCACCGGCTCCGCCGACGCTGCGCCCAACTTCGGCATGGCCGAACACCCTGTGCACGCGGACCGATACGACCGCGCCGCGGAGTTCGTCGACGTGGTCACGAAGCTATGGGACAGCTGGGAAGACTCGGCGCACGTCGCGGATCCGCTCAGCGGCCGGTTCGCTGATCCGGATAGAATCCACCCGGTCGACCACGTCGGCGCGAACTTCCGCGTGCGAGGGCCGCTCAACACCCCGCGTACACCACAAGGCAGGCCGGTGTACGTACAGGCAGGCTCGTCAGTAGACGGACGCTCGTTCGCAGCGCGCTACGCGGAGGCGATCTTCACTGCGCACCAGACGCTGAGTAGCGCGCAGGAGTTCTACAGCGACATCAAACAGCGCGTACGCGGCGTGGGCCGCTCACCCGACAGCACGCTGGTGCTCCCCGGCATCAGCCCGTACATCGGCTCGACCGAAGCCGAAGCGCAGGCGCTGCACGATGAGCTCAACTCCCTGACCCAGCCGGCGTACTCGTTGTCCTTGCTGCGCTCTCTGACCGGCGTCGACCTCGCTGAGTACGACCTCGACGCACCGTTTCCACGGCACGTGCTCCGTTCCGAGGGCGACCGCGCGCAGAGCAGCCGGTATCGCCTCGTCGCGGACATCGTCGAACGGGAGCGACCAACCCTGCGTCAGGTCATGCACCGACTCGCGGGAGCACGCGGTCATCAGGTCGTCGTCGGTACGCCCGAGCAGATCGCCGACCGGATGGAGACCTGGTTCACCGCGGGTGCCGCCGACGGATTCAATGTCATGCCTCCGTGGCTGACCGGCGGGTTCGACCGGTTCGTCGAGCACGTACTCCCGATCCTCCGCAAGCGCGGGCTCTTCCGCAACGACTACGAGGGCACGACCCTTCGAGAGCACTACGGCCTCGCGCGACCACCCAGCCAGTACGAGTCGCTGCGCACTGCGACGGCGTGACGATCGTCAACACCCAACGAGAGAAGGAATCCATGACGTACCGCAACCTCGGCCGCACCGGCCTGAAGGTCAGTCCGCTGACCCTTGGCACCATGATGTTCGGTCAGTGGGGCAACCCCGACCACGACGACTCGATCCGGGTGATCCGCCGCGCACTCGACGCCGGCATCAACGTGATCGACACAGCCGACGTGTACTCCCGCGGCGAGTCGGAGGTGATCGTCGGAAAGGCACTCGCCGGGCGACGTGACGATGTCATCCTCGCAACGAAGTTCCACGGCACGATGTCCGACGACGATCCGAATCAGCAGGGCAACTCACGGCGCTGGATCATCCGTGAGGTCGAGGAGTCGCTGCGTCGGCTCGACACCGACTACATCGACGTCTACCAAGTGCATCGGCCGCGGCCCGAGACAGATATCGAGCAGACCCTCGGTGCGCTCTCGGATCTCGTGCACCAGGGGAAGATCCGCTACATCGGCACGTCGACGTTTCTGCCATCGCAGATCGTCGAGGCACAATGGGCCGCCGAGCGGCGCGTACTCGAACGCCCGGTGACCGAGCAACCGCCGTACTCGATCCTGGCACGTGAAGCCGAGCGCGATGTACTTCCGATCGCCGAACGTTACGGGCTCGGCGTCCTGCCATGGAGCCCGCTCGCCGGCGGCTGGTTGGCCGGCCGGTACCGCGGAAGCGACGCTGTGATCACCCCACGGACCAAACGACAGCCGGGTCGCCACGACCCGAACCTGCCCGCAAACGTACGAAAGGCCGAAGCGGTCGAGAAGCTCGTCGCGCTCGCCGACGAAGCAAGTCTGTCACTCATCCACCTCGCGCTCGGGTTCGTACTGGCGCATCCGGCTGTCTCCTCGGCGATCATCGGGCCACGCACGTTGGAGCAGCTCGAGGACCAGCTGGCGGCCGACAAGATCGTGCTGACCGACGACGTACTGGACCGGATCGACGAGATCGTCGCGCCCGGTACGACGCTCAACGACGCCGACCGCGGATACGCTCCTCCGTCGCTCGCGTACGCCTGGGCACGCCGTCGCTGAGCCTGCCCGGCACGACCCACGGCTCGCTCGGGTTCGGAGCGGCTTCCGTGGCCAGGTGGCTCCGGCTCGCTGCCGGGGTTCCCCACTCCTTTGGTTCTGGAAAGACGGCGGCGACGCCGGCGCGCCACTTCGGGTGAGGTTGCTTGGCGGCTTTCCCGCCACCTTAGTGTGGGATCGGGGTAAGGTTCTGTTTCGGTGTCACATCAGTCTCGGACGCCGCGTGCGTACCAGCGGGCATGGCAACCTGTCACCTTGCATGGTGTCGCTGCCATGCAAAGTGGAGTCTCACCATGTTTACTTGGTAAACCACCACCGACCGACCCCACAAAAGCCAACCGAATCGGGTTAGCCGGCAAGCAACCCAGCCCCGTAGCTGCGGCTCCCGCGTCGCCGCGTCTTTGCCCAGCCCAAGGAGCGGGATAGCCGACAGCGGCGAGAGGTGAAGCGACGGGATGTCGCCGAAGGAAGCGGGCGAGCCGGAAGCGAGCGCCACCGGACTCGAGCGGCGAGAGGTCGCACCTACCCGCGACTACACCATCCGGCGGACGATCGAGAGCGGCGCATGGCGCATCACGAACCCGATCGGCTTCCAGGGCCACCCCGGCACCTCGGCCTGGGTGACCTCCTTTTCTATCGCGGCGACCATCGCACGGCAACCGGTCTCGGTGTCGACCATCATCTTGGTGCCACCCGCCCCCGACTCGGCAGCCCGTTCGTTCATCTCCGAGGCGATATAGCCGGGGTAGAGCGTGGTGACCGAGATGTCGAGGCCGGGTCGGCGCATGAGGTCGGTACGAATACCTTCGCCGAGCATCGCGAGTCCGGCCTTCGTCGCGGCGTACGTCGTCATGGAGCTGGGCATCCCGCGCATGGCAGACATCGAAGACACGAGCACCAGGTGACCTGACTCGCGCTCGTAGAAGTGCGCCATCGCGGCCTCGCACTGGGCGAGCGCACCGACGAAGTTCGTCATCGCCGTGTCGCGGTTAGCGTCGAACCTGCCGCTACCGATGCGTGCTCCTTTGCCGAGGCCGGCGTTCACGATGGCGCGGTCGATCCCGCCGAGCGTCGTCGTCGCCGCCGTGAACTCCTCGAAGACTCGGTCGTGGTCGTTGACGTCGAGCTCGTGGCAGCTGACCTCGATACGGGGGTTCGCTGCGACGAGCTCGTCGCGCAGCGCCTCGAGCCGGTCGATTCGACGCGCCGCGAGTGCGAGATTGTGACCGCGGGCCGCGAACTCCCGAGCCATGCCCTCGCCCAGGCCGGCGCTTGCTCCGGTGATCCAGATGTTCTGTCGCATAGGCGTTCGCTCCGAGTCAGGCGTACGTGATGTCGGCCGTGGCCAGATGTGCGTGTTCGTTGAACGATACGAGCATCGGTCGGTCGTCTCGTACGAGGACCTTGTGCGTACTCGTGTTGATGATCGGAGCGGCCAATGCGGGCCAACGGTCGTCCGCGACGCCGAGCAGGTCGCATACGACACCCGCGATGACGCCGCCAGACGTGACCACGACCGTCTTGTCGTCGGCGCCGAGCCCGTTGAGGATGCCGGTGAACGCATCACCGACCCTCGCCCTGAACTGGCGGTACGTCTCACGGTACGCACGGGCGCCGTCGCCGGCGATCCACCGATGCAACCCGACGTCGAACATCTCCTCCATCGACGACTCGTCGAGCTCGGGTAGCGAGCCGTCCGCGCCGAGCGACTCGGCGAAGACGTCGACATGGTCGAACTCCTCCAGTCCGTCGACGACCTCGACCGTCGGCGCCGCGCCGTACCCGGCACGGATCTCGTCTGCGGTCTCACGATGCCGGCGCATCGTGCCGCTGATGATCCGAGTCGGTTCGAAGCCCGGCGTACGCCACGACTCGCCGAGCGTGCGGGCTTGGCGGTGCCCGTGTTCAGACAACACGTCGTAGTCGGCGGCACCCCATGACGCCTGGCCGTGCCGGACGAGAACGACCAGCGCCATCAGCCGACCTCGGTCTCTCGGCCGGCAGCCTTCTTGCCTTCGCGAAGCATCACCGCGTCGTACAGCGGACGGGCGAGCCGCTTGGCGTAGTACGCGAGCCGGCCGTTGCGATCGGTGAGGATGACATGGCGCCGGGCGTCGACGCCGGCGAGAACACGACCGGCGATCAGGTCTGCCGACATCGGCGACTCGTCGATCAGGCGGCGCGCCCCCTCCTTCGAGTCGGGGTCGTTGCCGCGCAGCGACGACGCGAGGTTGGTCCGGAAGAACGTCGGACAGACGACCGAGACGTCGACGCCGTACGGGGCGAGCTCGTAGCGCAACGACTCGCTCAGCGCGACGACGCCCGCCTTGACCGAGGTGTACTCGGTCATCCGCGGCGGATGTACGAGCCCTGCCGCCGATGCGATGTTGACGAGGTGGCCGGTCCGCTGCCCCTTCATCATCGGCGTGAACGTACGGCAACCGCGTACGACACCGAGCAGGTTGATGTCGACGATCCACTGCCACTGGTCGATCGAGGTGAGCTCCATGCGTCCGCCCGCGGCGACGCCGGCGTTGTTCACGAGCAGGTCGAGCCCTTTCCACTCGGCAGTGACCCACTCCAACGCAGCAGCCCAATCGGCATCCTCGCGTACGTCGAGCCTGCGATATGCCACACCGGGCAGATCGTCGAATACGGCAGGGCGTTCGTTGGCGACATCGCTCGCGAGTACGCGGGCCCCGCGGCGTACCAGCTCACGCACCAACGCCAGGCCGAGCCCGGACGCAGCACCGGTCACCAGCACGCGGTCGTTGCTCCTGATCGTCACGCTGGTGAGCCTACGCGCGGTCGCGGATCTCCTGACAACGACCATGCAGGTACTCGACCGTCGCGCCGAAACCGGCGAAATCGGGGTTCGAGGTCTGCCCGAGGTGGTAGCGGTAGTAGATCTGCTGCAGGATCACCGCCAGTCGGAAGATGCCGTAGACCTCGTAGAACGGCCATGCGTCGGGCGACAGCTCCATGCGGAGGCAGTAGTACTCGAAGATATCGGCGCGCGTCGGCATACCCGGCAGATGACTCGGCTGCCGGCGCAGCCCGAGCATGCCTGGCGGATCGTCGGACTGCACCCAGTACGCGAGCGCGCACGCGAGGTCCATCAGCGGGTCGCCGATGGTGGCCATCTCCCAGTCGAGGACGGCCCGGATCTTGGTCAGTCCCTCGTCGAGCACGAGGTTGTCGAGGCGGTAGTCGTTGTGGATCACACAGCTGTCGACGTCGGCCGGCTGAACCGCCTCCAGCCACGAGGCGATCGGCTCGAAGTCGGGAGCGCCCGGGGTCATCGCCTTGCGATAGCGATCGGTCCAGCCGGTCACCTGCCGGGAAACGTAGCCGTCGCCCTTACCTAGATCGACGAGGTCGACGGCTCGAGGGTCGATTCGGTGCAGATCGACGAAGCGATCGACGAACACGCTCGCGAGCGCACCCGCGTCGTCGCGGGACAACGCGTAACCGTCTGGCAGGTTCGCGCGCAGAACGACACCCGGAATGCGTTCCATGACGTAGAACTGCGATCCGATGACGTCTTCGTCGGTGCACAGGGCGATCATGTCGGGTACGTATTGGAACTTGGGCTTGAGGCGAGACTGCACGGTGTACTCACGCACCATGTCGTGCGCCCCGCCGGCCTTCGCGCCCGCCGGCGGACGCCGCAAGATGAGCGAGCCGTCCGGATATCCGAGGAGGTACGTGAGGTTCGATGCGCCGCCTCGATACTGCTCGACGGTCGGTACGCCGGCGATGCCGACCTCGTCGTCGAGCCATGCCGCGACGGCCGAGACGTCGAAGGCATCCTCATGCCGTACGGCGGTGCGTTCGCTGGTCATTGCGTCATCTTCGCAGCGATCGACCGATTCCGCGCGCCCGGCGTACGGGAAGGGTCACAAGGTGCCGACGTACTGACTCACGTGATAGGCGTTCGACGTCCACTTGGAAACCAACAGGTGCAGGTTGCCCGCGCCGGACTTCGACCAAGGGTGGATGAACCCGCCGTACAGATTGGGCTCTTGTGCGAACGTCACCTGGATGGCCTCAGGCGACCACGGTTTGTCCGGTCCTTCCGCGGTACGAGTGACGATCGACAGGTCGCTCATCCGCAGGTACGACATCGCCCACGTACCGTCGTCGAGCTTTCGTACGGACGGCTCGCCCATCCCGCCGTGCAGGATCCCGGTGCACGGGTTGCCCCACGCCCACGATCCGTTCAGGTAGCCCCACGGTTCGTACGCGGCCTTGTCGAACATCGCATCCCACGGCACACGCTGCAGCATCATCGGACCGACCTGGCGCCCCGCGGCCACCGAGAAGACATAGACGTACGCTCCGTCGCGCTGCATCGTCCACATCTGGAACGGGTCGTTGTTGGCGTCGTTGTTCCACCAGACGTACGGCGTGCGCCGGAACGTGTTGCCGTCCGTCGAATGTGCAATGCCTGCGTAGTTCGACCGCCACGAGGGAGTGCCGTCGTACCAGTCGCGGATGCTCATGTACGAGACGATCTGCTCCCCGGTCTCGGGGAAGCCGATCCCGTCGTTCGGGATCACGGTGAACTCCGGGGTGCCGGCGCCGTCGTCGGTCCGGTGCCCGTTGTACATGATCTCGGGAGCGAGGCCGTCACCTGCGACGCCGGCGGCGCTGTCGAACACGATGCCCTCAGCGCTTCCCGGGTGGGTCGCCGAACGCAGCATCACCGGCGAGCGCCAGTCGGGTCCGCCGGGCATCGCGGAGCTGAAGGTGTCGCCGAACAGGTAGCCGATCGAGCCGTTCTCGAGTACGTACGGGATACCGAGATCGGTGCCGACCACCCGCCAACGTCGGTCAGGGTCCTTGCCGACACCGGTGATCGTCTGTTTGTAGATCGATGCGGCGCCGGCGCTTGGGAGTAGCCCTTGCGGGAGAGCGGTCGACCCGAGCGCGGCACCGAGGCCGAGCCCTGTTGATGTAGCCAGAAATGCCCGACGGCTCAGTGCCATGGCGGTGTCCTTTTGTCCACGTGCGCCCAATTGCGCAATTGTGAACTTAGACCCCCCGAGCGGCCCCGGGTCCTCGGCTGGCAGAGGGTCGCGGATCAGGTCGCATAGCGACCGGTGCGGCGCCGGACGTACGCGATCGTGACCGCCGCGAGCAGCGGCCCCCACAGGACGAGCGGCGCGTAGGCAACACTGGCCACCAGGAACTGCCAGTCGAACTCGGCGAACGGGTTCTCAGGGGAGATGTCGGTCCATTGGATCGTCTTGTGGAAGAACGACGTGAACGTCGTCCACGCCCACAGCGGCGTCAAGATCAACGATCCGAGGACTGCCGGGATGACTGCGAGACTGATCGGCACCCGACGACCTCGCAGACCGGGCAGCCAGCGCGGAAACACCTCACCCCAGCGCGCGACCAGCCCGATCGCGGTGAAAGCGAGCAGTTCGGACAGGATCGAGAGCAGTACTACGTACAGTCCGAGCGGAATCCATGCCGGAAGGTCACCGTTGACGTCGGCACCCGCGGGCGCGGGGTCAACCAGCGGCACATGGAACGTGAACGTCAGGATCCGCCAGATGCTGCTGCCCACCACCACGAACGGGATGGTGTACGCGGCGATCCGCGCCCATCGGGGCACACCGGCGACCGCGGCATGGGCCGATCGCCACGCGGTACGCACGCGCCCGCGCCGATCGCTGGACCGAGGGGGGATGGAGACACTCGCATCAGTTGACATGCCACGAATCTCGCACCGCGCCAACACGTACGGATCGCCCGAGCAGATGAGGTTCGTCCCACCAGGGAGGGATCTGGCGCTTCGCCGTCGGGTCAGCCCAGCACTTCGCGGTAGACCTGCATCGTGCTCTCCCCGACGGCATCCCAACTGAACGACTCGACCGCCCTCCGCCGCCCGGCCGCTCCGTACGCCGCCGCACGTACGGGGTCCGACAGCGCCTCGGTGAGGGCTGCGGCCAGATCGCGTTCGAACTGTTCAGGATCTGCGGGTGTGCCGGTGCCGTCACCGAGCTGTTCGATCGGCACCAGCCATCCCGTCTCGCCGTCGGCCACCACCTCGGGAATGCCACCGGTAGCGGTTGCCACGACTGCCGTCTCGCAGGCCATCGCCTCGAGATTGACGATGCCGAGCGGTTCGTACACCGACGGGCAGACGAACACCGTCGCGGCCGTCAGCATCGCGACGACGTCTGAGCGCGCGAGCATCTGTGGAATCCAGACGACGTTCTCATGAGTCTCACGCAGCTCGGCGACGAGCGCTTCGACTTCCCGCTCGACGTCGCGGGTGTCCGGCGCGCCGGCGCAGAGGATCAGCTGGGTGTCCGTCGGAAGCAGTCGCGCGGCGCGCAACAGATGTGGCAGACCCTTCTGTCGCGTGATCCGGCCGACGTACACGACGCTCGGCAGATCCGGATCTGCGCCGAGCGCGCGAACGCGGGCCCGCTCGGGAGACGGGGTCCAGGCGTCTGTATCGATCCCGTTGCGGACAACGACGACCTTCGTCGGGTCGACGTCGGGATAGCAGCGAAGGACATCGGCACGCATCGCGTCGCTCACCGCGATGATCCGGGCGGCGTTCTCGTACGCCTGCCGCTCCACCCAGGAGCTGACTGCGTAGCCGCCGCCCAACTGCTCGGCCTTCCACGGTCGCAGCGGCTCCAGACTGTGCGCAGTCACGACATGCGGCACACCGTGCAGCAGGGATCCGACGTGACCGGCGTGGTTCGCATACCACGTATGCGAGTGCACCAGGTCCGTACCGGCGCAGTCGTCGATCATGGTCAGATCCGTTGCCAGCGTGCGGATCGCGGCGCTCGCATCGGCGAGTTCGACCGGTGTGAGGTATCCGGTCGTACCCTCCTCATCACGCGGGTCGCCGAAGCACCGCACCCGCAAGTCGACGTCGTCACGCGCGCGCAGCGCACTCGCCAGCTCGGCAACGTGCACGCCCGCCCCGCCGTACACCTCCGGCGGGTACTCACGGCTCAGGATGTCGACTCGCATAGCCTCTCCTCACGGCACGACCCGTTCGGCCAACGTTAGTGCTTCGAACGTGCTCGCGTCCTGACAGTGCTGGGAGTGCACGCGTCGGCCTTCGGTGCGACTACCCGACCGCCCGATTCCTCGTCGCGTTCGGCTCTCGGCTTCCCTCGGTGCGACCACCCGCCTGCCCGATTCTCGGCGCTGTCGGCGTTGCCCGCTTCCTTCGGCCGGGCAAAAGACGGGGCGACGCGCGGAGCCGCCACTTCGGTTCGGTTGCTTGGCGGCTCTCCCGTCACCTTGACATTGGATCGGGGTAAAGTTTGGATTCGGTGTCACTTCCGTACCGGTAGTCGCTGGCGTACCAACGAGTACGGCAACGTGTCACTTTGCACGGCGTCTCTGCCGTGCAAAGTGGAGTTTCACCATGTTTACTTGGTAAAGCGCCACCCCCCGCAAAAGCCAACCGAAATGGGAAAAGCCGGCCAGCAACCCGAGGTCGTAGCTGCGGCTCCCGCGTCGCCGCGTCTATTGCCCAACCGTCGCAGTATGGAAAGCCGACAGCGAAGCCGAGCGGGCAAGCGGGTAGTCGTACGGCGGACGGGGAAGGCCGACAGCGAGCGGACCAGGGCAGACGGGTAGTCGCACAGTAGGAAGCGGAAGCCGACTGCGACGAGAACCGAAGCGGCGGACAGTCGCCCGACGAAGCGAGTCGGCCACCCGGGCGCTATGCGCATTAGTCTCGTCTCCGTGAGCCCACGTACGCGCAACCCCAAGGTGCTCGCGATCGTCCTTGCCGGTGGCGAGGGCAAACGTCTGCTGCCGCTCACTGCCGACCGCGCGAAACCCGCCGTGCCATTCGGCGGTACGTACCGGCTGATCGACTTCACGCTGTCGAACATCGTTAACTCGGGGTACCTGCAGGTCATCGTCCTCACCCAGTACAAGTCGCACAGCCTGGACCGGCACATCAGTACGGCCTGGCGCCTGCCGACGATGCTGGACAACTATGTCGCACCCGTGCCGGCGCAGCAGCGGGTCGGGAAACATTGGTACCTCGGTAGCGCCGATGCGATCTATCAGAGTCTCAACCTGATCCGCGATGCCCGCCCCGACCTGGTATTGGTTGCGGGCGCCGACCACGTGTACCGCATGGACTTCTCCCAGATGGTCGCTGCGCACTGTGCGTCCGGCGCATCCGCAACGGTCGGTGCGATCCGGCAGCCGATCGAGCATGCCGGGCAACTCGGCGTGATCGAGGTCGACCCCGCCGACCCGACCCGGATCGTGGCGTTCCGAGAGAAGCCGGAATCACCCGTACCACTTGTCGATACGCCACATCACGTACTCGCGTCGATGGGCAACTACGTCTTCGACACCGATGCCCTCGTCGAGGCGGTCAGTGCCGACGCGCATGCCCATGCCACGGCGCACGACATGGGCGGCGACATCGTGCCGACCTTCGTCGAACGCGGAGAGGCTGCGGTCTACGACTTCCGCGGCAACGATGTCGCCGGTTCGTACAACCGCGACCGCGACTATTGGCGCGACGTCGGCACGCTCGAGGCGTACCACGCAGCACATATGGATCTCGTCTCACCGCTGCCGGTTTTCAACCTCTACAACTATGAGTGGCCGACCTACACGCACTACGGGCCATACCCTCCGGCGAAATTGGTCCACGGCGCCAACGGCGAACCTGCTCGTACGGAGGACTCGATCGTGTCGGCGGGCGCCGTCATCACCGGCGGCACCGTACGAGAGTCGGTGCTGTCGCCGCGCTGCTTCGTCGATGCCGACGCGCTTGTGACCAACTCGGTGCTTCTCGACGACGTGTACGTGGGCAAGGGAGCCCAGGTCCACAACGCGATTCTCGACAAGTCGGTCAACGTACCCGCTGGGATGCGGATCGGCTCGGACCCCGAGGCCGACCGCGCCAACGGGCTGTACGTCGGCGGGTCGGGCCTCATAGTGGCAGAGAAGGGGCTGCCGCTCGGTCAGCCCCTCGGCGGGAACAACTGACGGTCCGGCTTGCACACGGTGCCCGCCTCGGGCAGGTTCTGCCCGAGCAGGTAGTCGGCCATCTTGTCGGTCACGCACCGGCTTTGGCCGATCGCGCCGTGCCCCCAGGTGTCGAGCATCAACAGGCGTGACTTCGCGAGTACCCGGTTCGCTGCCCGCGCCCCGCTGATCGGCGTGGCGGGATCGTGCGAGTTACCGATGATCAACACCGGGGTCGAGGTCTTCACCCGCCACGGTCCGTGGAAAGCATCGGCCGACGAGCCCGGCCAACCGGCGCACAGCGACGAGCTCCAGGTCCAGAGTCGTCCGAACCAAGGCATCGTGTAGTCATCGCGCTTACTCGCCCTGATCCAGGCGTTCGGCCGCTTGGGGTTGGCCGTGTCGGAGCAGGCGACCCCGGAGAACGCATCGGAGAATCCACGCGCCTGCGGCCCAACCTGCGGCGCGGCGTACGGACCGGGCAGCTCCCTGCGAATGGCGCGCAGCCTCTTGGCCAGACGCTGGACGTCAGCGGACGCCTGCGCATGCAGGCGCGAGCCCGGTTTCGCCTTCGACGTGCGATAGAGACGCTGTGTGTAGCGCATCAGGGAGCGATAGCTCTGACGCGCGTACAACCCGCTGAGCACATCGCCGACGATGGACTCGTAACGCACGTGCTGCTTGCCGACGACGAGCTTGCCCTTGCGCGCCTTGCGGATGACCGCGCGCCACATGTGCTCGACGTCGCCCGAGGCTCCGCAGCGCTTCTTGCCGACCCGAGCGCATTCGTCGAGCGCCGACATCCAGGCCTCGTACGCGCCGTAGCCACTTCGCAACCGGGTCGAGAACGGCAGCTTGCGACCGGCGTCTCCACGGCCGGTCGACCAGGCGACCGGGTCGAGCACACCGTCGAGGATGACTGCGCGTACTCGGTCGGGGAACATCGCGGCGTACGTCGAGCCGAGGTAGGTGCCGTAGGAGACGCCGTAGTAGGTGAGCTTGTCGTCACCGAGCGCTTGCCGGACAAGATCCATGTCGCGGGCAGTGTCGGCCGTCGACATGTGGTCGAGGAGGGCGTTCTTGTGCTTCGCGCAGAAGGCTCGCAGATCGTTGTCGGCCTTAATCCACTTGCGTTCGGCCTTGCGCTTCAACGGGAACGGTAGCGGTGGCCAGCCCGGCGCGTGGTGCCATTTGCCCTTGCACTCGGCGATCGCTGACCCGCCGACGCCTCGGGGGTCGACTCCCACGATGTCGAAGCGTTGTCGTACCGACTTGCCGAACAGGTTGATCGCGTCGAACACGAACCCGCTCGAGCTTCCGCCCGGACCGCCGGGGTTGATGAACAGCGATCCGATGCGCTGTTTCGGCTTCGTCGCACGATGACGCTGTACGAATACCTTCGTCTTCGGGCCGTCGGGGTTGTCGTAGTCGAGCGGCACCCGCACGTTGGCGCAGTCGAACTTCTTGGCGAACTCGCACTTGTGCCAGTTGATATCGGGCACCGGCGCGGCGACCTGATCGGGCGACGCCGTAGGTGCCGCGGAGCGCGCCGTGGTGGGCGCGGCGAGGAGTGAGCCGGCCAGCCCGATCGCCCCGAAAACGGCAGCGGCGCGTACGACGAGATGCTTCATCAAGACCCCCGTTGTCGACAGTGTTCGCACCCTATCGGGGCCCGGGGTCGTTACGCTGCTTCGGTGAGCAATCTCGAGCGAAATCCAGCCGAGTCCGTTTGCGGCAGCGACTCACCCGACGGACCAACGGTCGATCTGCTATCGGGGCGGCTGGTGCCGCTGAGCGCTCGCCGCCCTCTACAGGGCACTGCCGACGGATCACAGCAGGCCCGCGACGAGACGATCGTCAACCGGATGCTCCCGCAGCGTCACCGCCGGATGATCGGCGCCTGGTGCTTCGTCGACCACTACGGCCCGGACGACATCTCCGCAACGAGCGGCATGCAGGTCGCGCCGCACCCGCATTCGGGTCTACAGACGGTGAGCTGGCTGTATGAAGGTGCCGTACACCATCAGGACAGCATCGGTAGCGACCAGCTGATCGATCCCGGCGGTCTCGGCCTGATGACGGCGGGCCGGGCGATCTCGCATTCCGAGGCATCGCCCGATCAGCGCCCGGCGATGCTGCACGGCATGCAGCTGTGGGTCGCACTCCCGGACGCGAGTCGATCCGGTGAGCCCGGGTGGGAGTACCACGAGGAGCTACCGGGAGGCTCCTTCGGCGATGCACAGGTCCGCGTACTGCTCGGCGCGCTCGGTGACGTCGAGTCCCCGGCGACAACGCACACCCCGATCCTAGGAGCAGAGGTACGCCTCGACGGCGAGTCGGCGCTGCCGTTACGGAGCGACTTCGAGTACGGGATCGTGGTCGCGACGGGCTCGGTCGAGATCGAGGGCACCACGGTCGAGCCGGGTTCGCTCGCGTACCTCGGACGCGGGCGTACGGAGCTGGCGGTGGCCGGAGAGGCGGTGTTCCTACTGCTGGGCGGAGAGCCGTTCGAGGAAGAGCTCGTCATGTGGTGGAACTTCATCGGACGCAGCCACGCCGAGATCGAGTCGATGCGCAAGGCCTGGTCGGAGGGCTCCGACTACGGAGTTGTCGACTCCTTCGACGGCTACCGGATTCCCGCGCCGCCGATCCCCGACGTGTCGCTGCGTCCCCGCGGTCGAAGGGGCTAGTGCCGGATGAGCGCCCGTACGTACCGGAGCGAGCACACCGGCGGCATCACGAACGGCGCAGTGTCGTTCTGGTACGACCAGATCGGCGTACCCGAGCGCGGTGAGGAGCTCCCGGGCGACCGCACTGCCGACGTCTGCATCGTCGGCGCAGGTCTCACCGGGCTGTGGACCGCGTACTACCTCGCGAAGCAGCAGCCCGATCTGCGGATCGTCATGCTGGAGAAGGAGTTCGCCGGGTACGGAGCATCCGGGCGCAACGGCGGCTGGCTTTCGGCCGAGCTCGCCGGCAATCTCGACCGGTACGCCGAGACGGGCGGGCGCGACGGAGTCCTGCGGCTCGTACGCGCAATGGAGTCCGCGGTCGACGAGGTCATCGGCGTCTGCGAGGCCGAGGGAATCCACGCCGACATCGTCAAGGACGGCGTGCTCCACGTCGCCCGCTCCGAACCCCAGCTCGCCCGCCTGGACGCCACGCTACGAGCCAACGCCGGCTGGGGCATCGACGAGTCGCATGAGCGTCGACTCAGCCGCGGTGAGGTACGCGATCGGGTGCGGGTCGAGGGTGCGCTCGGCGCCGTGTACAGCCCCCACTGTGCCCGGGTGCAGCCTGCCAAGCTCGTACAAGGCATCGCATCCGCCGTTCGCGCTCTCGGGGTCACCATCTACGAGGGCACTGAGGTGACGGCCATCGAGCCCGGCCGCGCGATCACCCGCAACGGTGTCGTAAGCGCGGATCACGTCTTGCGTTGCCTCGAGGGATACACGGCGAGCATCGAAGGCCAACGGCGGGAGTGGCTGCCGATGAACTCCTCGATGATCGCGACCGAGCCGCTCCCGCCGGCGGTATGGGACGAGATCGGCTGGACCGGCGCGGAGCTCGTCGGTGACGCCGCAAACGCGTACAGCTATGCGCAGCGCACGGTTGACGGGCGCATCGCCATCGGCGGACGCGGGGTTCCTTATCGTTTCGGCTCGCGTACCGATGTCGACGGGGTGACGCAGGCACAGACCATCGAGTCCCTGCTCGCGATCCTGCACAGCCAGTTTCCGGCGGCTCACGGCCTGCCGATCGCGCACGCATGGTGCGGAGTGCTCGGCGTGCCCCGCGACTGGTGCGCGAGCGTCGCCGTCGACCGCGATACAGGACTCGGCTGGGCGGGCGGATACGTCGGCAGCGGCCTCACCACGACGAACCTCGCCGGCCGCACTCTCGCGGACCTCGTTCTCGGCCAGGAATCCGAGCTCGTGTCGTTGCCCTGGACCGGTCGACAGGTACGGCAGTGGGAGCCAGAACCCCTGCGCTGGTTGGGAGTTCAGGCCATGTACGCGCTCTATCGCGAAGCCGACCGCCGCGAGGCGGCAGGGCTCCGGAAACCGAGCCGGATCGCCCGGTTCGCGAACCTGTTGACCGGTAGGTGAACCCCCGTCCCACGTTTGTTGCCTAAAAGTTATGGTGGCGGAATGATGAGCAAGATCGGCCGCAATGGCGCGGCCAACCGAGTAGCCGTCATCGGCGGCGGAATGGTCGGACTCTCGACCGCATGGTTCCTCCAGGACCGCGGCGTCGAGGTCACGGTTTACGAGCGCGACCACGTCGCAGCGGGCTCCTCGTGGGGTAACGCGGGCTGGCTCACGCCGGCCCTGACCGTGCCCCTCCCCGAGCCCGCCGTATTGACGTACGGCGTCAAGGCGGTGCTCAGCCCGAGCTCGCCGGTCTACGTACCCGTGAGCGCCGACCCGGGCCTGATCCGATTCCTCTCGGGGTTCACTCGGGCGAGCACGGCTCGCCGTTGGCGACGCAGCCTGCGCGCGTACGCACCGATGAGCCGACGTGCATTTGACTCGTTCGACCTGCTCGCGAAGGGCGGCGTCGAGTCGCCGATGCGCGACACCGACTCTTTCCTCGCCTGCTTCACCGACTCCAAGGCTCGCGAGCACCTCGCCCATGAGCTCGACGAGGTACGCGAGTCCGGGCAGGACACCTCGTACGACCTGATCGACGGCGACGAGGCGCGACGGATCACGCCGGCACTGTCCGAGAACGTCGAAGCAGCGATCCGCATCCACGGTCAGCGCTTCATCAACCCGCCCGAGTACATGGCGGCGCTTGCCGCGTCGGTACGCCAGCGCGGCGGGACCATCCACGAGGGCGTCGGCGTCAGCGAGATCCGCGACGACGACGCGGGCGTCGTACTCGACCTCGGCGGCCAGACTCAGCGCTTCGACGCGGTCGTCGCCGCCACCGGCACCTGGCTCGGCAAGCTGGCGCGCCCGTTCGGCGTACGCCGGGTCGTACAGGCCGGGCGTGGGTACAGCTTCACGGTTCCGGCCGATGCCCTCCCCGAGCATCCCGTGTACCTCCCCGATCAGCGGGTGGCGTGCACGCCGCTCGGCGACCGACTGCGCGTCGCCGGGATGATGGAGTTCCGGCGGCCCGAGGTGCCGGTCGACCCGCGCCGGATCGAGGCAATAGTCGCCGCGGCGCGACCGATGTTCGGCCCCGGCGTCGACTTCGACGACCGGCGCAACGAGTGGGTCGGTTCGCGGCCGTGCACCGCAGACGGGCTGCCGTTGATCGGCCCGACCCGCTCACCGCATGTGTTCGCCGCGGGCGGTCACGGGATGTGGGGCATGGTCCTCGGGCCGCTGACGGGTGAGCTGATCGCGGAGACGATCACGACCGGGCGTACACCTGCCGAGCTCACACCGTTCGACCCGCTGAGGTGAGATGCGGACATATGCCTTGAGGCGCGCCGGTTCCCGGACTCTAGAGGTCGGGACGGGGTAGCAGATCGAGCTCACGCATCCGGATGGTTGCCGTGAGCCGATCGTGCACATCGAGTTTCGCGTACGCATGCTCCAGATGCTTGCGCACCGTGGCGCACGAGATCCCTAGTCGGCGCGCGATCTGGTGGGCGGTCATGCCGCCCGCCAGCAGCCTCAGTACGTCGAGCTCCCGGGTCGTCAACGTGACCCGCTGCGGCGGCGTGGCTGCCACCGGACGAAGGTGCGCAAGGATCAGCTCGAGTGCCGACGCGAGGTACTGCTGACACGCCCCGCACTCGCGGATCTCAGGAGCCTTCGCGAGGCGATCGACGAGTTCTTGCAAGCGCTCTGAGGGCCCGTCTACGGCGGCCGGTTCGGCCAGCTGCCGCCCGGCCCTTGTGCTCGAAGTCTGCGTTGTAGCAGTCATATTCGCCCTCCCCGCTACGCCGAAAAGCGTATAGCGATGCCGCCCGCCGCTGCGTACCTTTCGAGAAATGGCGCGCAACTCGGGCCGTTTCGTGACCGATAGCGCATCAACGCTCACCCCTTGGAGTCTCGATGAACACCAAAGTCCTTTACACACGGGTGATTCCGTGTGCCCTGGGCGTGGTCGCGCTCGCCGTACCAACCGTCACGGCAACAGGCGCGGACCAGGCACCGCCCCACTCGCTGAAGGCCGCGAAGCACAAGGTCATCGCGGACAAGCTCGACAATCCGCGCCAGCTCTCGCTCACCCCGAACGGGAACCTACTCGTCGCGCAGGCGGGCCACGGGTCGTACGACCCCGCCGACTGTGTCGGCGAGGGCGACGAAGCACAGTGCGTCGGCAGCAGCGGCAAAGTCACGGTCGTCAAGAAGGGCAAGAAGTGGAGCCCGATGCGGCATCTGCTCTCTGCGGCCGGACCGGACGGAACCTTCGCGGTCGGCAGCGACGGCGCGAGTAAGCGACCCGGCGGGCCGTACTACGCGATCATGACGTACGCACCGCCGGACCTCATCCCGGAGGGCGTACCCGGTAAACAGGCCGGCAAGCTGATGGCACGCCGAGCCGGCGGCAAGATGCACATCGTCGCCGACATCGCCAAGTACGAGAAGAACCACGACCCCGACGGCGAGGGTTTCGACTCGAACCCGTACTCCGTGCTCGCGCTGCGCAAGCACGTCCTGGTGGCAGACGCCGCAGGCGACACGATCTACCGGGTCCGCAAAGGCAAGATCCGGGTGTTCCACAAGATGAAGGAGTACGGCAAGAAGGTCGACGCCGTACCCACCTCACTCGCCGTGGACCGGCGTACCGGCAACATCCTGGTCGGTGAGCTGCACTCGGAGATCCCCGGCAAGGCCAAGGTGTGGTCGCTGTCGAAGAAGGGCAAGGTCGTACGCACCTGGAAGGGCTTCACGACCGTCACGGGTGTCGCCCGGACGAAGAACGGCACGCTCTACGTGAGCGAACTGTTCGGCGGTAAGTGTGGGTTCGACCAGATCCCGACCTGCTTCCCGGGCAGGGTCGTACGCGTTGCTCCGAACGGCAAGCGCCGTACGTACGCAGTGCCGTTCCCGGCCGGCGTCGCAGTGAAGAACGGCAAGCCCTACGTCGCCGCCTTCTCCATCGCTCCGGCAACGGGCGCGATGGGCAACCCGGCATGGAACGGCCAGATCTGGCGCCTCCGCTGACGGCACCGAGGTGAGGACTCCGCCGGGGCAGGGGTCCTCACCTCATGGTCGGAGCCGATGGAGAGGGTGGATATGACATCGCTTCGCAAGACCGCGGCAATCGCTGGTGCGTGCTACCTGATCACCTTCGCGAGCTCGATCCCGGCCCTCGCGCTGCACGGCCCCGTGCTGGACGACCCCGATTTCATCCTCGGAGTGGGATCGGTCGACCGGGTGCTCTGGGGAAGCGCACTCGACCTGGTCAACGGCGTAGCCGCAGTGGCGACCGCCGTCGCGCTGTTCCCGGTGGTCAAACGGCAGAACGAGGGCATCGCCCTCGGCTTCGTGACGTCACGACTTCTCGAGGCGGCCGTGGTCTTCGCGGGCGTGGCGGCCATGCTTGCCGCTGTCACGCTGCGCCAAGATCTCGACGGAGCAACGGGTACGGACGCTGCAGCCCTCGAGACGACCGGACGGTCGCTGATCGCGTACCACGACTGGACGTTCCTGCTCGGTCCCGGATTGATTCCGGGAATCAACGCGCTGCTACTCGGCTACCTGATGTACAGGTCGAGATTGGTCCCGCGGGTGATTCCGGTAATCGGGCTCATCGGCGCACCGTTGCTTCTCGCCTCGGCGATGGCGACGTTGTTCGGCGCGTACGACCAGGTGTCGTCAGCCGCAACAATCGCGGCGCTCCCGGTCGCCCTGTGGGAGTTCTCGCTGGGGTGTTGGATGCTGTTCAAGGGCTTCCTGCCGAGCTCGATCATCGCGACGGACGGGGCCCGCGCCTGATACGCGCATGACACGCGTATCAGGCGCTGAGCGAATCAACTACCGAATGTCTCGCCCTTTTCGGCCTTGTCCAGTAGCAACGCGGGCGGCGCGAACCGCTCGCCGTACGCCTTCTCGAACTCACGGGCCCGCTCGACGAACCCGGCGAGTCCGCCTTCGTACCCGTCGATGTACTGCAGCGCGCCACCGTAATTCGGCGGGAACCCGATGCCCATGATCGAGCCGATGTTGGCGTCGGCGACGGTACGAAGGACGCCCTCTTCCAGGCACCGCACCGTCTCGATCGCCATGATGAACGTCATCCGCTCCTGGATGTCGGCCAGCGGCATGTCGACGTCCTCGCGGACGAAGCTGTCCCACAGACCCGGCCAGAGATACTTCTTGCCCTCGGCGGGGTACTCGTAGAAGCCAGCACCGGCCGCCTTGCCCTTACGGTCGAAGTCGCCGACGAGCGTGTCGACGACCTTCATGGCAGGGTGATCGCCGAACGCGAAGCCCTCGGCCTCTGCTGCTGCCTTGGCCTCGGCGTTGATCTTCTGGGTCAGCGTCAGGGCGACCTCATCGATCATCGCGAGCGGCGGTGCGGGGAAGCCCTTGAGCGTCGCTGCACGCTCGATGGTGACCGGGTTGACGCCCTCGCCGAGCATCGCCGCGCCCTCCATCACGAGCGTGCCGAACACCCGCGACGTGAAGAAGCCACGCGAGTCGTTGACCACGATCGGCGTCTTCTTGATCTGCTTGGCGTAGTCGATCGCCCGGGCAATCGCCTCGTCGCCCGTACGCTCGCCCGCGATGATCTCGACGAGTGGCATCTTGTCGACGGGCGAGAAGAAGTGGATTCCGATGAAGTCGTCGGGCCGCTTCACGCCCGTGGCGAGCTCGGTGATCGGCAGGGTCGAGGTGTTGGATCCCAGCAGGGCATCGGGTTTGACGACCGGCTCGAGGTCAGCGAAGACCTGGTGCTTCAGGTCGACGGACTCGAAGACCGCCTCCACGACGAAATCACAGCCTTCGAGGTCTGCGTAGTCGGCGGTCGGCGTGATGCGCGCGAGGATCTCGTCGCGCTTCTCCGCGGTCATGCGACCCTTCTCGACCTGCTTGTCGAGCAGCTTCGTCGAGTACCCCTTGCCCTTCTCGGCTGCCTCGGCGCTGATGTCCTTGAGTACCACGTCGATGCCGGCCTTCGCCGATACGTACGCGATGCCGGCGCCCATCATCCCGGCGCCGAGGATGGCCAGCTTGGTGGCCTTGCTCTGCTCGATGCCGTCGGGGCGCGAGCCGCCGGCGTTGATGGCCTGCAGGTCGAAGAAGAACGCATGCGTCATGTTCTTGAACGTCTGCTTGGTGATCAGGTCGACGAGGTAACGCGACTCGATCCGGGTTGCCGTATCGAAGTCGACCTGCGCGCCTTCGACCGCGGCGCTCATGATGTTGCGCGGCGCGGTGTACGGCGCACCCTTTGTCTGCTTGCGCAGCGTCGCCGGGAACGCCGGCAGGAACTGTGCGAGCTTCGGCGACGACGGCGTACCGCCGGGCATCTTGTAGCCGTCGCGATCCCACGGCTGGCTCGCGGCATCGGCGTCATCGGCATGTGCCTGGATCCATGCCCGCGCGGCGGGTACGAGAGCCTCCGCGTCATCGACCAGCTCGTCGACGATGCCCGCCTTCAGCGCCCGCTCCGGCTTCATCTGCGGACCCTGCAGCAGCACGTTCATCAGTGCCTCTTGCAGACCGAACATGCGGACCGTACGTGTGACCCCGCCGCCGCCGGGCAGCAGCCCGAGCGTCACCTCGGGCAGGCCGAACAGCGATCTGCCGTCGTTGACAGCGATGCGCCGATGGCAGGCGAGCGCGATCTCGAGGCCGCCGCCGAGCGCGGTGCCGTTGAGTGCCGCGACGACCGGCTTGCCGATGGTCTCGATCGTACGAAGCTGTGCCTTGACGGTCTCGATCTCGTCGAAGACCGCTTGGGCGTTCTCGGGCTGCGCCTGGATCATCGTGTGCAGGTCGCCGCCGGCGAAGAAGGTGCTCTTAGCGCTGGTGATCACAACGCCCTTGATGCGCTCGCGATCGGCGCTCAATTGGTCGACAGCGCGTCCCATCGAGGCGATGTAGGCCGCGTTCATGGTGTTGGCGCGCTGAGCCGGGTCGTCGAGCGTCAACGTGGCGATGCCGTCGGCGTCGAGCTCGTAGCGGACGGCCTCGGCCGTGGTGGTGGTCTCAGTCATATGTGAAGTCCTCTGCTCGTTAGAGACGCTCGATGACGGTTGCGACGCCCATGCCGCCGCCGACGCACAGCGTGGCAAGGCCGTAACGCTGGTCGCGGCGCTCGAGCTCGTCGATCAGGGTGCCGATGATCATCGCGCCGGTCGCACCGAGCGGGTGACCCATCGCGATCGCTCCGCCGTTGACGTTGACGATGTCGTGCGGCACGGAGAGGTCCTGCATGAACCGCATGACCACAGCAGCAAACGCTTCGTTCATCTCGATCAGGTCGAGGTCGCCGACCTCGAGGCCCGCCTTCGCGAGCGCCTTACGGCTCGCGGGAGCCGGGCCGGTCAGCATGATCGTCGGCTCCGAACCGCTCACGGCGGTCGCGAGTACGCGGGCGCGCGGCGCGAGGCCGTTGCGCTTGCCGGCTTCCTCGCTGCCGATCGCCACGACGGCGGCGCCGTCGACGATGCCCGACGAGTTGCCCGCGTGGTGCACGTGGTTGATGCGCTCGACCTCGACGTACTTCTCCAGCGCGACGGCGTCGAAACCGGCGAACTCGCCCATGGCCTCGAACGACGGCTTGAGCCCGGACAGGCTCTCGACGGTCGTGCCGGGGCGTACGAACTCGTCGTGGTCGAGGATGGTCAGGCCGTTGCGGTCCTTGACCGGAATCACCGACTTGGCGAAGTAGCCGTTGGCGATCGCCTTGGCCGCACGCGCCTGTGACTCCGCGGCATAGGCGTCGACGTCAGCGCGCGACCAACCGCCGATCGTGGCGATCAGGTCGGCGCCGATACCTTGCGGCACGAAGTCGGTCTCGAACGCCGTCTCGGGGTCCATCGCCCATGCGCCGCCGTCGGATGCCATCGGCACCCGGCTCATCGATTCGACACCGCCCGCGAGGATGAGGTCCTCCCAGCCGGAACGGATGCGCTGCGAGGCCTGGTTGACGGCCTCGAGACCGGAGGCACAGAACCGATTGAGCTGCACGCCCGCGACGGTGTACGGCAGCCCGGCAGCGAGCGCCGCCGTCTTCGCGATATCGCTGCCCTGGTCGCCGATCGGGGTCACGCAGCCGAGCACCAGGTCTTCGATCTGCTCCGGGTCGAGCCCGGGGTTGCGGGTCTGGATCTCGTGCAGCAAGCCGATCGCCAGGCTGATCGGCTTCACCTCGTGCAACGACCCGGTCTTCTTACCGCGACCGCGTGGCGTGCGGATCGCGTCGTAGATGTAGGCCTCGGTCATGACCAGCCTTCCGTTCGGCGATGTCGTGTCCCTCGAGTGCGGGCAACCTCTAAGTTACTGTCCAGTAGCGCGTCGCGCAAACCGGTGCCCGCCATTGTGACACCAGGACTGTCACGGTGGCCAGAGCGCGGCGTCGGTCTGTGGCCACGATCACGCGAGCGACGGGTCGAGCGGGCTGACACAGGGACGCCGAGCAACCGGATATCGTGCCTTGCATGCCCGATTCCGCGTCGGAGACGCTGAGCGTCGAGGAGCTCGCCGGGCGCGTCGGCATGTCGGTGCGTACGGTCCGCTTCTACGCAGGCCGCGGCCTCATCCCACCTCCGCGCCGCGAAGGTAGAAACGGCTACTACGGTCCGGTGCACATCGCCCGGCTCGAGCTCGTACGCGAGCTCCAGGCGCACGGGTTCACGCTCTCTGCCATCGAGGGCTACCTCGAACGCCTACCCGAAACGGCAACTCCACAAGACATCGCACTTCAGCGCACCCTGCTCGCGCCATGGACTCCCGATCTCCCGGAGACGCTGACCCGCGACGAGCTGGTCACGCGTACCGGGCGCGACCTGTCCGACGAAGACATCGAGGTTCTGGTCGCACTCGGCACGGTCGAGCCAACACCCGAGGAAGACGTGTTCCGGGTGGCGCCCGCGCACCTCGGGCTCGGCGTCCAGATGCTCGACATCGGCATTCCACTGGACGCCGCTGTCGCCGCACAGCGGATCTTCACCGACCACGGGCGGGCGATTGCGGAGGAGCTGACGACGGTGTTCCTCGAGATCGTGTGGCCGCACTACCGCGAAAGCGGTCAGTCGCCCGAGGCGATTCGCGAGCTGATCGAGCACTACAAACCGCTCACCGTGCAGGCACTTGTGATGAGCTATGAGGCCGCTGTGAACGAGACTCAGCGCGAGACGGTACGCCGCCGACGGTGACCTGCGCACGAACGTCACGCTCACGGTGGGGTAGGCGTGGCAACGGAAGCATGGCCGGGCGGGCGAGACCGGCCACCGGCCGCCACCGGCGTACGGCATGGTCGGCGACGAGCAGCAGCGCTCCCGCAACGGCGGCGTCCAGCCAGTAGTGGTTCGCGGTGCCGACGATCACCAGCAGGGTTGCCGCCGGGTGCAGGATCCACAGCCAACGCCGCGGCGAGTCGCTCACCCTGATCACCCCGATCGCGACGACGACCGCCCACCCGAAGTGCAGGCTCGGCATCGCGGCGAACTGGTTCGCGACGCTATCGGCCTGAGGAGCCGCATGGTAAACGGACGGCCCGTACGCCGCCGCGGTGTCGATGAAGCCGAGGTTCGGAAGCATCCGCGGCGGAGCGAGCGGGAACGCCGTGTGGATCGCCAGCGAGGCGCCGGTCATCAGGATCAGCACCGTACGTAGCTGCAGGTAGTGATGCCGAGAGCGCAGGAACAGCCACACCAAGAACAGCCCGGTGAGCGGGAAGTGGACGTACGCGTAGAACACGTTGGCCAGGTGCACCAACAGCTCACTGGACAGCAGTACGTCCTGCACGTGCAGCTCGGTCGGCAGATGCAGGAACGACTCCGCCTTGGCGACGAGGTCGGCGTTGTCGAATGCGACGGAGTCAGGGTGCGCGATCAGCAACCGGGCGTACTTGTAGACCAGGAACAGCCCGACGACGATGATGATCTCGCCGACCACGAACCACTGCGTTGGCATGGTGCGCGTTACGCGCGGCTTCAACATGGGTCCCCCCGGCGGTGGTTCTGCGGTCATCTCACTCTCGCGCGATGAACCCGCCGGCGATATGGGGCTGTCTCCCCTATTGACCCTGGTCTCAACCCCCACTCCTCAGGGGTTGGCGCCCCTGAGGAGTCGGTGGGAGGCGAGTATCAGAGGCCCATCGTGCGACCGATGATCTCCTTCATGATCTCTGTGGTGCCGCCGTAGATCGTCTGAATGCGCGAGTCGGCGTACGCCTTCGAAATCGGGTACTCCGACATGTAGCCATAACCGCCGTGCAGCTGCAGGCACTTCGCCGCGACCTTGTTCTGCAACTCGGTGGTCCACCATTTCGCCATCGCCGCGTCACTGATGGACAGCGCGCCGGCATTCAGCTCGGTGATGCAGCGATCGACGAACACCCGCGCTATCTGCGTCTCGGTGGCGAGCTCGGCGAGTACGAAACGGGAGTTCTGGAACGACCCGACTGCCCGGCCGAAGGCCTTGCGCTCCTTCACGTACGTCAGGGTCATATCGAGCATCGCCTCGCACGCCGCTGCCGCGACGACGGCGATCGACAACCGCTCCTGCGGCAGCTTCTCCATCAGGTAGATGAAGCCTTTGCCCTCGTCGCCGAGGAGGTTCGACTTCGGTACGCGTACGTCTTCGAAGAACAGTTCCGCGGTGTCTTGAGCCTTCATCCCGAGCTTGTCGAGATTGCGACCGCGCTCGAACCCTTCCATGCCGCGCTCGAGCACCAGCAACGAGACGCCCTGCGCGCCAGCATCCACATCGGTCTTGACCGCGACGATGACCAGGTCGGCGTTGATGCCGTTGCTGATGAAGGTCTTCTGCCCGTTCACGACGTAATGGTCGCCGTCGCTGCGAGCTGTGGTCGCAATGCTCTGCAGGTCGGATCCCGTGCCTGGCTCGGTCATCGCAATCGCGGTGATCGTCTCGCCGGAACAGAACTTCGGCAGCCAGCGCGCTTTCTGCTCGTCGTTCGCATAGCTCAACAGGTAGCCGGAGACGAGGTCGGTCTGGAGTACGAAGCCGACCCCGCTGGCGTGCGCGCGGGTGAGCTCCTCGTCGAGTACGGCGTTGAAGCGGAAGTCGTCGACTCCGCCACCGCCGTACTCCTCAGGGACCATGAAGCCGAGAAGCCCCTGCGCACCGGCCTTCGTCCACAGCTCGCGCGGCGTGATGCCGGCCTCCTCCCACGCCGCATGGTGCGGGCTGACCTCCTTCTCGACGAACGCACGTACGGTCTCGCGGAACGCGTCGTGGTCGGGCTCGAACAGGTCTCGCTGCATGGAGGGCTCCTAGTGCGTTCGTGACTACTCAGCTGCTTGTACGGCGATCCCGCGGTCGATCAGATCGTCGACGCCGTTGATTCCCCATGCCTGTAGGGCTTCTCGGGTATTCGTACCGACGGCGGCGGGTGGGGTCGACAGCTCGGCGGGCGTACGCGAGAAGCGGGGAGCCGGTGCCGGCTGAACGACGCCGTGGTGCTCCACGTACGTACCCCGTGCGGCGATGTGCGGATGGTCCGGCGCCTCGCTCAGAGGTACGACAGGCGCCACACATGCGTCGCTGTCGGCGAACAACTCGACCCACTCCGCCTGGGTACGCGAGGCGAAGGTGTCTCCCAGCACCTTGCGAAGTACCGGCCACTGCGAGGGGTCGTTGCGGTCGGGCGCATCGACGAGGCCGAGGCGCTCGACGAGCTCGGCGTAGAACTGCGGTTCGAGTGCTCCGACCGCGAGGTGCTCACCGTCAGAGGTCTCGTACACGTCATAGAACGGCGCTCCGGAGTCGAGCAGGTTGGTGCCGCGCTCGTCGCGCCACGCACCCGCACCCGACAGACCGACCAGCATGCTCATCAAGTGCGCCGTGCCGTCGACGATCGCGGCGTCGACGACCTGCCCCTCGCCGGAAACACGAGCTTCGAGCAGTGCCGCGAGCACGCCGACGACGAGGTACATGCCGCCCCCGCCGAAGTCGCCGAGCAGATTGGCCGGCACCTGCGGCGGGCCGCCGGTCCGACCGATCCCGTGCAGTGCGCCGGCTACCGCGATGTAGTCGATGTCGTGCCCGGACTGCTTCGACAGCGGGCCGTCCTGACCCCAGCCGGTCATCCGCCCGTACACGAGTGCGCGGTTGCGAGCGAGACACTCGTCGGGGCCGAACCCGAGTCGCTCCGCGACCCCAGGCCGGAATCCTTCGATCAGGACATCGGCTCGCTCGACGAGGTCGAGCACGGTTGCGACGCCGTCGGGCTGTTTCAGGTCGAGAGCAACGGACGGTCGGCCACGGGTGAGGAGGTCGTACTGCGGCGGGGTGAACGCGGTGCCGCCGCCGGGCCGGTCGACCCGGATCACATCGGCACCGAGATCGGCGAGCGTCATCGCCGCGAACGGGCCCGGCCCGAGACCGGCGAACTCTACGACTCGGACACCGTGCAGAGGACCCCGTTGCTCAGGCATGCGGTAATTGTGACAGTTCTGCTGTCATCGTCAAGCAACAGTACGCGACGAGATGGTGCCCAGATCGATGTAACAGTGTTAGTGTCACGTAGCCGAAGAGTTGGAGGGCACCATGGTCGACCTGGATATCGCGATGAGCCGTACCGGTGAGGGCGAGCCCGTCGTACTACTGCATGGCATCGGCCATCGCCGGCAGGCGTGGGACCCGGTCGTCGACGCGCTCGCCGCCGACTACGAGGTGATCACGTTCGACCTGCCCGGGTTCGGCGAGTCACCAGGGCTGCCGCCCGAGTTGACGTACGACATGGCGACCACCATCGAGAACTTCGCGAACATCTTCGCCCAGCATGGCCTCGACCGTCCGCATATCGTCGGCAACTCGCTCGGCGGGGCGATCGCGATCGAGTTGGGCGCGGCCGGTCTCGTCCGCTCGGTGACGGGACTCGCGCCCGGCGGGTTCTGGTCCGCGTACGACCGGCGCAAGGCGCTGCTGCTACTCGGGTCGCTGCGCGCGTCGGCGATGGTTCCGGAGGCGGTCCTGCAGCGCATCTCCCGCAGTCCACGACTTCGCGCACAGGCGATGCGACCGATATTCGCGCATCCCGAGCGGCTGACCGCCGAGGAGTTCTTGGGCGACGCGCTGGCGATGGCGAAAGCCCCCGGCTACAAACCCACCGCGAAGGCAGCGGCCAAGTACCAGTGCTTGGCGGTACCGACCGTGCCGACCACGATCGCCTGGGGTACCCGCGACCGCGTACTACCTCCGCGCCAGGCGGAGATCGCCCGGCGGCGGCTGCCCAACGCGCGGCATGTGTCGCTGCCAGGCTGCGGACACGTACCGATGATCGACGACCCCGAGCTCGTGGCCCAAGTGATGCGCCTCGGGATCACCCAGGAGCGGGCGGCCGCCTGATCCCCGACCCTCAAACACGGTCGCGCAGCACCTCGGCGAGTACGACCGCGCCGCTGTGCTCGACGTCCTTGGTTGCGGTGATCAGGGTGAGGGTTTCGCCCTTGATCTCCCCGAGCATCCCGTCGATCGCAGCAGTCCGCCCGTTGAGCTCGGCCCGGTAGCGGTCTGCGAACTCGTCGAACCGCGCCGGATCGTGGCCGTACCACATGCGCAGCTCCGGAGACGGGGCCACATCCTGGTGCCAGGCGTCGAGGCCGGCCTTCTCCTTGCTCACCCCGCGCGGCCACAACCGATCGACGAGGATGCGGGCGCCGTCGGAGTCGGCCGCCTCCTCGTACACGCGCTTGACCTGGATGCTCGCTACGCCTGCCATCTCTCGACCGTACGCCCACCGTCGCCCGCTCGCCCCATGAATCGGGTCTGCACACATGGGTGCGTATGGCGCGCCTCACCGTGCACGACGGACGATTGCACGGTCGGCCGACGTTCGAACCAATATGGGGACTACGCGTACGACCGAGGTGGTGGTGATCGGTGCCGGCCAGGCGGGCCTGTCTGCCGCTTACCATCTCCAGCGACGCGGTCTCGAGCCCTACGACGGCTTCGTCGTACTGGACGCGAACGCCGAACCCGGTGGCGCGTGGCAGCACCGTTGGCCGTCGTTGACGATGCGAGACGTCCACGGCATCGCGGCGCTGCCCGGCGCTGAAGCGCCGCAACCACCTGACGACGATCGGGCGAACCAGGCGGTACCCGCGTACTTCTCCGCGTACGAGCGCGATCTCGGCCTTCCGATCCTTCGCCCCTTACGCGTACGCACTGTGCGCAGTGGCCCCGACGACCTGCTCACGGTGCACACCGACCGCGGCGACTGGACGACCCGAGCGATCGTCAACGCCACCGGTACCTGGAACCAGCCGTTCGTACCGCATTATCCCGGCGTCGACGACTTCACGGGACGCCAGCTCCACACGGCCGAGTACGAAGGGCCCGAAGAGTTCGCCGGCAAGCGCGTACTCATGGTCGGCGGCGGCGCATCGGCCGTGCAGCTTCTCGCCGAGCTCGCTGCGTATGCCGAAACCGTCTGGGTCACCCGGCGTGAGCCGGTGTGGCGCAACGGCCCATTCGGCCCGGAGCAGGGCCGCGCGGCCGTCGCACTGGTCGAGGAACGCGTGCGGCAAGGGCTGCCGCCGCAGAGCGTGGTGAGCGTGACCGGCCTGATGCTCCGCGAGCAGGAGATGGCCGCGGCCGAGGCAGGCGTGTACGAGCGGCGGCCGATGTTCGAGCGGCTGACCCGCGACGGCGCGGTCTGGGCGAACGGTCACGCGGAGTCGTTCGACGCCGTGCTGTGGGCGACCGGATTCCGCCCCGATATCGCGCATCTGGCCCCGCTCCGCCTGCGGGAAGCAACGGGCGGTATCGCCCTGGACGGCACGCAGGCCGTACGCGATCCGCGGGTGCAGCTCGTCGGCTACGGCCCGTCGGCGAGCACGATCGGCGCCAACCGGGCGGGCCGCGTCGCCGTCCGCAACGTAGTACGACTGCTCGAACCTGCCGCCGCCTGACCACTCGCGGTTGGTCACAACCCGCAGCCTCTTGTCAACGGACTGTACAAACGCTAGATTTTTGTAAACTCAGTGGCAGGAGCGCAGATGCAGTCCGACGACACCGGCACCATTCCTGCGGGCTCCACGCAGCGGTGGCACGACAAGAAGCGCTACCTGTGGCTGATCGGCCTCGTCGTACCGTCGCTGGCGTTCATCGCGCTCGGCATGTACTCGCTGACCGGTTGGGGCGTGTGGTTCTGGATCGGCCCGATCGTGATCCTCGTGATCGTTCCGGCGATCGACCTGTTGACCGGCCTCGATCGCTCCAACCCACCCGATGACGTGATCGAGGCCTTGGAGCAGGACCGGTACTACCGGTGGATCACGTACCTCTTCCTGCCCGTGCAGTACGCGGGGTTCGTCGCGGCTTGCTGGCTGATCGCGCGCGGAGACCTCGCGACCGTCGACAAGGTCGGCCTCGCCATCTCAATCGGCTGCATCGGCGGCATCGGAATCAACACAGCGCACGAGCTCGGCCACAAGAAGGAGAGCCACGAACGCTGGTTGTCCAAGATCGCGCTGGCGCAGAGCTTCTACGGCCACTTCTACATCGAACACAACCGCGGCCATCACGTACGAGTAGCGACGCCGGAAGACCCGGCCAGCGCGCGGATCGGCGAGAACTTCTACCAGTTCTGGCCGCGTACGGTCATCGGTTCGTTACGGAGCGCGTGGCGGCTGGAGAAGCGGCGGTACGCCCGGCGCAACAAACACCCCTTCCGCATCGGCAACGACGTGCTCAACGCCTGGCTCATGTCGGCGGCGCTGTGGGCGGTGATGCTGGTCTGGCTCGGCGTCGGGTTGCTCCCGTACCTGGTGATCCAGGCGGTCGTCGGGTTCACGCTGCTCGAGCTGGTCAACTACATGGAGCACTACGGGATGCTCCGCCAGAAGGTCGGCGACGGCAAACACCGCCGATACGAACGCGTCGACCCGTCGCACAGCTGGAACTCCAACAACATCGCGACGAACGTGCTGCTCTACCACCTGCAGCGCCACAGCGACCACCACGCCAACCCGACCCGCCGATACCAGGCCCTGCGCGACTACCAGGAGTCGCCGGTGTTGCCGACCGGATACGCCGGGATGATCGTGCTCGCGATCGTGCCGCCGGTGTGGCGCCGCGTGATGGATCCGCGCGTCATGCGCCACTTCGACGGCGATCTGAGCCTCGCCAACATCAGCCCACGCAAACGAGACGCCGTGCTCGCCACGCATCCGTCGGCCTGGCACGACACGTCAGGCGCCGCACCGGCACCGGCCGACGCAGAGAGCTCGATGGCGCCGGACCAGATCATCGGCGGCCGCTGCCCGGGATGCGAGTTCGTGTACGACGTGCGGATCGGCGTACCGCGGGAGGGGTTCCCCGCCGGCACCCCGTGGGCGGAGGTCCCGGATGCCTGGACGTGCCCCGACTGCGGCGTCCGCGAGAAGGTCGACTTCGTACCGCTCGGTCGAGCGGACACGCAGTGACGAACACGGTGAACGGAGCGGTTCGGTGAGGGGTCACTGGCGTCGCCCGTAGGCTCGACGCCATGACGACATCGCGGCAGGCCGCGACGACCCACCGCGACCGGATCATCGCGGCGGCCGCTCGTACCACGAGTGAGGCCGGTTGGTCGGCGGTCACCATGGCGCGGCTGGCCAGCGAGGCGGGAGTCAGCCGGCAGACCGTCTACAACGAGATCGGCGGCAAGGACGCCCTTGCCGAAGCAATGATCCTCGCCGAGCTGCAGCGATTTCTCGGCGTCGTGGAGCAGGCGTTCGATGACCATCCCGACGACCTCGTCGCCGGGATCGCCTCTGCCACGTACGCGGTCCTCGAACTCGCCCGAGAGAACACCCTCGTACGCGAGATTGCGTCGGCCACCCACGGCGCGAGTACCGAGCTGCTCCCGTTGCTGACCACCCATTCCGAGTCGCTGCTTGCGACAGCGAAGGCCACCGTCGCGCAGCGGTTCGGTGCGTACGACCTGGCGATCGCACCCGATCGTGCCGACGCGCTCGTCGACCTCGTCGTACGCACTGTGTTGAGCCACGTCATGCAACCGACCTCGACATCACGCCGGACAGCAGACGGACTCGCCTGGCTGGCCGGCCGGGTGATCGGCGCACGCTGACCCGAAGACGCGGAAGAGGCGTGGCTTGACGGAGCCAGATAATCAACCTATCGTTTGATCAATGGATTTGTTGATTACGAGGTTTGATCATGACGGATGACGACGAGCACCTGGACCGGGCGTTCATGGCCCTGGCCGACCCCGTACGCCGGGCGCTCATCGCGCGGCTGTCTCGCGGACCGGCAACGGTCAACGAGTTGGCCGAACCGTTCGAGATCACCAAACAAGCGATCTCGCGACACATCTCGGTGCTGGAGGGCGCGGGCCTGATCACGCGTACGCGGGACGGTCAGCGTCGCCCATGCCACCTCGACCCGGCCGCGCTCGAAGCGCTGACGGGCTGGATCGACGAGTACCGACTGATCGCCGAACGACAGTTCCGTCGTCTCGACGAGCTACTCACCACCATGAAAGAGGAAGAGAAATGACGAACCCCACCACCATCACCACCGAGCCCGGCACGCCCTTCATCGACATCGAGCGGGTAGTCGACGCGAGCCCGGCCACAGTGTTCCGCGCCTACACCGAGGCCGATCTGATCCAGCAGTGGCTCGGTCCACGCGTCCTGTCGATGAAGGTCGAGGAGTTCGATGCCCGACAGGGTGGCAGCTATCGATACGTCAACGCCGACGACGCGGGCAACACGTACGGGTTCCGCGGTGTCTTCCACACCGTCGAACGCAACGAGCAGATCATCCAGACCTTCGAGTTCGACGGCGCACCGGGCCTGGTCGCAATCGAGACCGCGACGTTCGAGGACCTCGGCGACGGGCGTACGCGCATTCGCAACCACTCGGTCTTCCCCTCGGTCGAGGCCCGCGACGCCATGGCCGAATCCGATATGGAGATGGGCATCAACGACGGGTTCGAGCGCCTCGACGAGCTGACGGCCAAGCTCGAAGCGTGACGATGTCGACCCACTTGCCTCGTGAGCCGGACGTACGAGCGTCGACACGCCGGCGTGTCGCGCGCAAACGTCCGGCCCAGCGGGCGGGTGGGCGGTCCGGCGCGGCGCCAGAAGTCAGGTGGCGAGGAAGCGGCGCAGGAACGATGCCGTACGCGCGCTGGTCGGCGACTCGAAGACCTGCTCCGGCGGCCCCTGTTCCTCAACCAGCCCACCATCGAGGAACACCACCCGGTCTGCAACGTCGCGAGCGAACGCCATCTCATGCGTCGCCATCATGATGGTCATGCCCTGCGCCGCTAGGTCACGGATGATCTCCAGCACCTCGCCGACCAGCTCTGGGTCGAGCGCCGAGGTGATCTCATCGAGCAGGAGCACGCGCGGATCCATCGCGAGCGAGCGTACGACCGCTACCCGCTGCTGCTGACCGCCAGAGAGGCGATCGGGGTACGCATCGGCCTTGTCCTCCAGGCCGAACCGTCGGAGCAGCTCATGTGCTCGGGCCTCGGCATCGCGGCGCTTCGTACCCGCGACGAAGCGCGGCGCGGCGGTCACGTTGTCGAGCACGTTCAGATGCGGGAACAGGTTGTACGACTGGAACACCATGCCGAGGTCGCGGCGTACCTCATCGGCGTCGACTCGAGGGTCGGTGATCTCCCGGTCGTCGAGCCAGATTGCGCCGTCGTCGATGACTTCTAGCAGGTTGATGCAGCGCAGCAGCGTCGACTTGCCGGAGCCGGACGATCCGATGACACAGACCACCTGGTGTGCATCGACGCTCAGGTCGATGCCGCGCAGCACATCGGCGTCGCCGTACCGCTTGCGTAATCCTTCGACCCGAATGAGCGGAGTGGCCATCAGGCACCGGCCCCTTCACGTCGACTCGCTCGAAGCGAAAGCCAGTCGGTCAACCGGGCGAGCGGGATCGTCGCCACGATGAAGAATGCCGCCGCGACAACCATCGGAGTGAAGATGAAGTCGCGACTCGAGTACTCCTGTGCCCGGCGCAGTGCCTCGACCAGACCGACCACGGAGACGAGCGCGGTGTCTTTCTGCAGCGAGACGAAGTCGTTCAGCAGCGGCGGCGCGACCCGGCGCAACGCCTGCGGAAGGATCACCCGGCGAAGGGTCGTGAGGTACGACATGCCGAGCGATCGCGCGCTCGACCACTGGCTCGGATGCACCGAGAGGATGCCCGCCCGGATCACCTCGGAGACGTACGCCCCGTAGCTCAAGGTCAGTGCAATAACAGCGAGCCAGAACAGGCTGGACGGTGTGCCCTGTAGGCCGAGCGCAGGCATCCCGAAGCACACGAGGAGTACGACCAGCAGGGTCGGCGTACCGCGGAACACGTCGGCGTAGATCACCGCGATCAGCTTGATCGGCGCGAGGGCGGGTGACGGAAGGACGCGGACGACCGCGATGGCCAACGCCAGCAGCAGGACTGCGACCTCGGTGACGAGGAACAGCTTGATGTTGAGTACGAACGCCTCGGCGATGTCGGGGAACGTACGTTTCACGTCACCCCAGTTGAAGTACACCTCGTGCACGCGATCCCAGCCCGGCGCGCTGACGACCGCGAAGCCGATCAGGCCGAGGACGACAACGGTCGAGACGGCGGCGACGGCCGCGCGGTTCAACGTACGCCGACGCCGGTAGCGCATGCGCTCGAGTTGGCGCTCGCTCACCACCCAGGGCTCGGCGCCGGGTGCCTCATCGGTCACAGCGCTGGCTTGTTCACTCGAGTGCTCACTCGTTCCTCGCTCCGCTCCCTCGCTCACGAAAGCTCAGGGACCTTGGCGGTCTCCGACAGCCACTTCTTCTCGATATCGGCGAGCGTGCCGTCGGACTTCAGGTCGTCGATCGCGGCGTTCACGCAGGACACCAGCGGGTTGCCCTTCTCGAACAGCAGGCCGAACTCCTCGGTCTCACCGGTCTCCGGCTGGAACTGCCCGACCAGCTTGCTTCCGTCGAGGACGGCGGCGGTGATGTAGAAGCCGGACGGCAGGTCTGCGATCAGCGCATCGATCTGCCCGGCCTCGAGCGCCTTGGTCGCCTGGTTGGTGTCGTCGTAGATCGCCGGCTCCTGCTCGGGATCGATCTGGTCGATCGCCTCCAGCGAGGTGGTGCCGACCTGGGCACCGATCTTCGCGTCCTTGAGCTCGTCGAGGCTGGTGATGCCGGCGTACTCCGAGTCGTTCATGGTGATGACGGCCTGCGCGGCCGCGTAGTAGGGCTCGGAGAAGGTCACCGCCTTAGCGCGCTGCTCGGTGATCGAGATCTGGTTGATGTCGAAGTCGAACTTCTTCTCACCCGGCTGGTAGCTGGAGTTGAACGGCACCGACGCCCAGGTGACGTCGGACTTGTCGAACCCGAGTCGGTCGGCGATCGCGTACGTGACCGCGCTCTCGAAACCCTTGCCGTTGCTCGGATCGTCGTTCCTGAACCACGGTTCGTACGCCGGTGTGTCGGTGGCGACGGTCAGCGTGCCCGTCTCGTAGAGGTCGAGGCGATCGGGCTTGCACTCGCTGAGCTTCGTCGGCTCGCTGCTCTGGCTGTCGTCGCTGCTGTCGTCCTCGGGGGCGCAGGCGACGGCGGCGCCGGCGAGTAGCAATGCGGCGACGGCGCTAGCGGTACGTACGGGCAGGCTCATGAACGAAATCGTATTCTGCCGCGTTCGGCGGCGTGGCGGTACGTCCGTACTGGTCGAATCGGGCTGCCGTCGTTTTGTATCTATCACGCATAGCTCCAATAGGTTCGTACCTGTGCGTGATAGATACAAAAACGGCGCGCGACCCGATCGGATGTCGGTACGCGCGGCGACAATGGTGCGATGAGACTCGCTGACGTGGTCGAGGTGTCGCGCGCTGTCACGGCGACCCGCTCCCGGCTGGCCAAGCGGGAGGCCATAGCGGAGCTGCTTCGTACCACCTCCACCACCGACGTTGAGCTCGTCGTCGCGTACTTGGCGGGTGCGCTCCCGCAGCGCCGTACCGGCCTGGGGTGGCGCAGCCTCGGCGAGCTACCCGCCCCGGCCTCCACGCCGAGCCTGGAGATCGCGGCCGTCGACGCCGAGCTCGACCGGATTTCCCAGCTTTCCGGGTCCGGTTCGGCGGGCGCGCGGGCCGAAGCGGCGAATGCATTGTTCGCCGCTGCCACCGTGGAGGAGCAGACGTTCCTGCGCTCGCTGATCATCGGCGAGCTCCGCCAGGGCGCGCTCGACGCCGTAATGCTCGATGCAGTGGCCGATGCGAGTGACGTACCCGCACCGGCCGTACGCCGGGCCGCCATGCTTGCCGGCGCGACCGGCCCGGTCGCCGTTGCCGCGCTGACCGAGGGCCGCCACGGCGTCGAGGCCTTCACCCTCACCGTCGGCACACCGGTCCGCCCGATGCTCGCGTCGTCGGCGCCCGACGTCGCGGCCGCGTTCGACAAGATCGGCGCGCGCGCAGCGGTCGACGTCAAGCTCGACGGCATCCGCATCCAGGCGCATAAGCACGGCGGTGAGGTGACGCTCTACACCCGCAGTCTCGACGACATCACCGACCGGCTCGACGGCGTTGCCGAGACCGTCTCCCGCCTTCCGTACGACGAGCTGATCCTCGACGGCGAGGTCATCGCGCTCGACGACGAGGGCCGACCGCGGCCGTTCCAAGACACCGCCGCACGCGCCGCGACGCACCGCGAGGCCGAAGTCACCCTCACGCCGTTCTTCTTCGACTGCTTGTATCTCGGCGAAGACCTGATCGACCGGCCGCTGAGTGAGCGGGTCGACCTCCTCACCGACGCGCTTCCGTCAGAGCTACTGGTTCCGCGCCTGGTGACCGACGACGCCGACGCAGCGCAGCAGTTCTTCGATGACGCCGTCGCACGCGGCCAAGAGGGTGTCGTCGTGAAGACACTCGACGCCGCGTACGAGGCAGGCCGACGAGGTGCCGGTTGGGTGAAGGTCAAACCCCGGCACACCCTCGATCTCGTCGTACTCGCGGTCGAATGGGGCAGCGGCCGCCGCCAGGGCTGGCTGTCGAATATCCACCTCGGCGCCCGCGATCCTGACGGTGGGTTCGTGATGCTCGGTAAGACCTTCAAGGGCATGACCGACGAGATGCTGGCCTGGCAGACCGAACGCTTCCTCGAGCTGGAGGAGTCGCGCGAGCGGCACGTCGTGCACGTACGCCCGGAACAGGTCGTCGAGATCGCGTTCGACGGACTGCAGCGGTCGACCCGCTACCCAGGAGGAGTCGCCCTACGGTTCGCGCGGGTGCTGCGCTACCGCGACGACAAGTCCGCCGACGAAGCCGACACGATCGACCGCGTACGCGAGCTGGCGTAGGCGGAGCAGAGTTCGCGGACTTTTCGGTGCTGCCGCCGGGCGTACGCACCTAAAAGTCCGCGAACTTCAACGATGGTCAGTCGGCCGCTGCTCCAACAGACCGTGATCTGTCGCCATCTTGGACATCTCATCTAGGTCGAGGGTCCACTTGGCCTCGGCTTGTTCGTACGTCGAGGCACGCACGACATCCTCCACGCGAACGAGGTACTGGCCGCCAGACCGCACCTCGACCTGGCGTTCGAAGCGACGCCCATCGCCGTTGCCGTACCGACGATCGCTCTCCAGCACCTCCGAGCCATCGGAACGCACTGAGAAATCACAGTGCAGGCTGTCACTCGTGCGCGCGTCCTCGCGACACCGCTGCGCCGACGAGGCGGCCGATTCGGAACGGAGCACGCTGATCTCGACTCGCTCGCCCTTCGGGAGCGAGAAGGTGGCGTCCCAGTTCACCGCCCGCGCCCACTCCGGCTCCGGCACTGGATCGAGGTTCTGGTCGTACGCACGCCCGACACTCCTCGGCACATCGACACGGCCCGGGAGCTCCGCATAGAACGCGTCGTTGATCTCGCCTACCATCTCGTCACCCGGTACGGCCAAGGTCGAGCCGCCAGCGACCGGCGCCTGTCCATCGCCGTGGTCGAACGGACCCAGCCCGGACATAGCGGCCCCGGCGATCACACCGACTGCGCAAACCGATGCAACTCCCGAACCGACCCGCGCTACGGCCCGCCGGCGACGGCGCGTACGCCCCTGCTGGATCGCACGCTGCAGACTCGGCCCTCCCTGCACGTCCGCTGACATCTGCGTGATCCGTTCCTTCAAGGTGTCTTCGATGCTCATCGTGTCCCCCATACCGGGTCGTTCGAATCGACGGTCAGCTGGTCGCGCAACCGGTCGAGTGCTCGTTTGCTCTGGCTCTTGACGGTGCCTTCGGCGATGTCGCGGATCTCTGCCACCTGCTTGACCGACAGATCCTCCAAGTAGCGCAACGTGACAATCGCCCTGGCGCGCGGCGCGAGCAGCTGCAGCGAACGCCGCAGGTCGATCCCGTCATCGCGTTCATCGCTGTACGACCGCTCGGGTACCTACTCGGCAACGGTCTCCCGCTTGCGCTTACGCAGTAGCGAGAAGCAACTGTTGACCAAGGTCCGTCGCGCGTACGCGTCGAGCGTCTCGGGTTTGATCCGCGGCCAGTACACGTACAAGGCGCTGAATGCCTGCTGCGTCGCGTCCTCGGCCGACGGCCAGTCGCCCATGATCGAGTACGCGATCCGCATGAAGTCGCGTTGTCGACCGTCGAAGAAGGCGACGTAGTCGCCCTCCCAAGCCGGGGTTCTGCCCCACATCCGATCCCCTCTCGTCACCGAACATCTCACGAACAAGAGTCGGCAGCCACGGGATCGGTTCCGTAGAGTTCGCGGACTTTTCGGTGCTGCAGGCGGGCGTACGCACCTGAAAGTCCGCGAACTCTGCCAAGACGGTCACAGCAGGTACTGGAAGACCGGATCCTCCGGCGACAGCTTCTTCGCATGCACCGGCGACGCGTCGAAGCGTTTCAGCAAACCCGGCAGATCGGTGGCATCGCCGAGCTCGACACCGACCAACGCGGGACCGGTCTCGCGGTTGTGCCGCTTGACGTACTCGAACAACGTGATGTCGTCGTCGGGTCCGAGTACGTCGTCGAGGAACCCACGCAGCGCACCGGGCTCCTGCGGGAAGTCGACGAGCCAGTAGTGCTTGACGCCTTGCGACACCAACGCCCGCTCGATCACCTCGGCGTAGCGGCTCACGTCGTGGTTGCCGCCGGAGACGATGCTGACGACGCTCCCCTCGATCGGGCCGCCCCACGTACGCATGGCAGCCGAGGCGAGGGCTCCCGCCGGCTCCGCGATGATGCCGTCGGTCTGGAACATGTCGAGCATCTCCTCGCACACCAGACCCGAATCGACATCGACCAGGTCGATGCTGTGCGCGCGTACGATCTCCGCGGTCACATCTCCGGCCCGGCGGACCGCGGCCCCGTCGACGAACCCGTCGATCTCGTCCAAGGTCACCGGCTCGCCCGCCTCGACCGCGGCCGCCATGCTCGCGGCACCGCTCGGCTCGACCCCGATGATCCGAGTCGACGGATGGTGCTCGGCCAACCAGGTCACACAGCCGGCGATCAGCCCGCCGCCGCCGACCGGCACCAGAAGTACGTCGGGCGCACCGCCGAGCTGCTCGACGATCTCGCGTGCCACAGTGCCCTGCCCGGCGACCACATCCGGCGCGTCGAAGGCGGGGATGAGTGCGGCCCCGCTGTCGGCGGCGTCCTGCCGGGCGAGCGCCGACGCTGCGTCGTACGTGTCACCGGTGACGATCAACTCGACCTGGCGGCCGCCGAGCGCGGTGATCCGGCTGCGCTTCTGCCGCGGGGTCGTACGCGGAACATAGATGCGCGCATCGAGCCGCAACTGCTGGCAGGCGTACGCCACCCCCTGCGCATGGTTGCCGGCGCTCGCGCAGACGACACCCTTGGCCCGCGCCTCGGCACCCAGCTGGGCAAGGAGGTTGTACGCGCCTCTCAGTTTGTACGAGCGGACGACCTGCAGGTCCTCACGCTTCAGCCACACCTCGGAGCCGAGCCGTTGCGCGTGCCGCGAGCTGTACTGCAGCGGAGTGCGTACGACAACCGGCTCGATCCGGTCGTACGCGGCGTCGACATCGAGCGCGGTCACGGTCATGGGTGGCTTCCTGCTCCGAGAGAAATTGGCTCACTCAGCGTATTCCTCTCGTCTCGGCAGGCAACTCCGGTCCAGTAAACCTTGGTTGCACCAGTTGTGACGCGGTATCCCGCCGGGTTAGGTTCCGCCTGTGGCCGGACGGCCCGGCCGATGGGAGACACCATGCCCCACAACCGCACCGCGGCCGCGTGCACGATCCTGGCCCTGACCGCCTCCGGGCTCCTCGTCGCCACGCCGACGAACGCACACGTCGCCGACATGGCAAAGACCACGAAGTCATTCAAGTACAAATGCAAGGTCAAGGCCGGCGGCATGGTGATCAATCCTGCGGCCGTCAAGATGACAGTGAGCGCCAAGCTGCCGAGCTCGATCGAGGCCGGCTCGACACTGCGCAGGCGAGCGGTCACCGTCAAGGTGGCCATGCCCGACGTGATCCGCGACAACGCAGTGAGTGTTCTGCGGGCGAAGAAGGCAAGCGGCTCCGCCCCGAAGGCCCACCTCGGCGTCAAGATCAACAAGTCGACGTCGAAGGTCGCGGTGAAGAACCTGACGGCGCCGAAGCGCAAGATCCCGCGCAAGGGGACTTGGACGATCACGGCCAAGGGCAAGGTCGGCAAGGTACGAATTCCGGCAAAGGCATCCGGCTCGGCGAAGATCTCGGTGCCCAAGCGACTTCGGATCAAGGCGAAGCTGTTCCGCCGCAACGGGTCGAAGCTCAAGGCGGGCCTGACGTGCAAGGCCCCGAAGAAGCGAGTCTTCGGCACCGTCTCGATCAGCGGATAGCGCGCTGCACAACAGCTGATATTCGGTTACTCTGAGTGACGACAGTCGTCGTCTCCTCGGAGGTCGCCGGGTATGTCCACACGTTTCGCGGCGCAGCCGCACGAACCGACCGCTCGGCTCCTCGAACGCGCAGCGCGCGCCACTCCCGCCGCTGTCGACGTGTCATCGCACGGCTGGTGGCTACGCCATTCGGAGACGCGTCAGGGCGCCGATGCCGTGATCGCACACAGTGGCGACGGCTGGCTCGAGGACTCCGTCGATGCGGCAGAACGCTTCTACCGTGCGTACGAGTCGCCCGCACGATTCGAGGTCTGCGCGGGGTGCGTACCCGGACTCGACGTGCTGCTCGAACGACGGGCGTACTCGCCGACGGCGCCGGTGTCGCTGGAAACGTGCGCCGCCGATTCAGTCGCAACCCCGCGACCGCGTCGACACCTTCGCACCAGGCTGGCGCCGGCACCGACGCACGACTGGCTCCTTGTCGCGACAGACGATTCGGCGCCTGCCGAAGCCGACCAACTCAAGCAGTTGCTGCGCCGGGTACGCGGATCGTCGACGTACGTGACGGTCTACGAGCGCGATGTACCCGTCGCGATCGGTCGCTCGGTCACCGAGCGCGGCTGGGCGGGGATCTTCGATATGGCGACACTCCCCCTTGCGCGTGGCCGAGGTGCCGGCCGGTTGGTGCTGTCGACGCTCGCGTACGCGGCGATCGACCGCGGCGCGCAGTGGCTGTACCTGCAGGTGCAGCGGGGCAACGACCGGGCCCGGCGCCTCTATCGCAAGGCGGGCTTTCGCGAGACGGATACGTACCACTATTGGGTGCACCCGATGAGCTGACGCACGACGGCAACTGTCCGCCGCGATCACCACCTGCACGCAACGTGACCTCTAGATCACGAACAGGTAACAAGGCCCGGGACGCAGCCCCGCCGATACCATCGGCGCGTACCGTCACGACGTGCCCGCGTGTGCGGGCAGACAGAGGGAGGGAAACCTGTGGCAACTACATCTGTACGCGCGCGCAAGGGCGTAGCTATCGGTGCATCGGGTGCGCTGATCGCCGGAGCGGCGCTGGCCATGACCGCCGCAACGACCACATCCGCCGACGCCGCGAAGATCAACAAGGACTTCAACTACAACTGCGTCCTGAGTTTGACCGGCGACTCGTACCCGATCGGCGTCACGACGAAGGTCTCGGTGCCGAAGTCGGTCACCGCCGGTCAGAAGGTCGCGAAGCGCAAGGCGTCGCTCACGCTCAACATCTCCGAGGAACTGCACGAGACGGTGCTCAGTCTCGGCGCCACCGACGCCGAGGGCGGCTCCGACAACGCCAAGGTCGGCGTCAAGATCGGCAAGACGACGCGCCAGGTGAAGATCAACAACCTCAGCGCACCGAAGGCGCCGATTCCGCCGAGCGGCGAGCAGTGGAGCATTGCCACATCGGGCACGGTCGGGGCGTTCAAGGTACCCGCGGCGGCAAAGGGCGGCACGAAGGCCAGCCTGTCGATGCCGAAGAAGTTCACGATTGACGCAGTCGTCTACCTCGGCGAGAACGCTGTGCCGAACCAACTCACGTGCACGGCCGACGGCAAGCGCGCGCTCGGCTCGATCGCGATCAAGAAGGCGCCGAGCAAGCTCAAGGCGAACATCAAGCCGAAGAAGGTCATCGCGAAGAAGACCCGCGCGAAGGTCAACGTACGCGTCATGTCGAAGGGCAAGGCCACCGGCAAGGTTCGCGTGATGGAGGGCAAGAAGACCCTCGGCGCCGCAGCCGTCAAGAAGGGCAAGGCGACCGTCACGCTGAAGAAGTTCGCCAAGCCCGGTAAGCACAAGCTGACCATCAAGTACGCCGGCAACAAGTCGGTCAAGGCCAGCAAGCTCAAGAAGACCGTCAAGGTCGTACGCAAGTAGCGACCGAGGTAGGGAGCACAGCGTGGCCGGGCACCGGATCGTGCCCGGCCACGCTGCTCTTCAGGAGGGAAACCCATGAAGTACGCAATCGCGGGGCGCAGAAGCCTCGCCGCCGCCCTGTCCGGCACGCTCGTCGCAGGCGCGGTCGCCGGGACAGTCGTCGGTACGACCGGTTCCGCCAACGCGGCAGAGGTGCCGCTCGATCACACCTTCGTCTCGAGCTGCAATGTGAATGTCGGGGGCGATCTGAACCTCGGCAACTACGACATCGACTTCGAGATGAATACCAAGGCCGAGGTGCCGCTGGTGCCCGGGGCCGACAATGCGAAGCAGGACGTCAGCATCAAGCTCACGATGCCGGAGAAGCTGCACAACGCCACTGTCAACCTGATCAAGGCCACCCACGCGAGCGGCGGTTCACCCGACTCCGCGGTGAACCTGACGCTGCCCATCGCGGGCGGCACGAAGGTCACCGAGCGGATCGCGCTGAAGGACCTGACGGCGCCGAAGGCGAAGATTCCTGCGGTCGGTACGCCGTGGGAGATCACCTCGACCGGCGTGGTGCCGAAGCAGCACGTACCCGGCTTCGCGGGTGGCGGGGAGGGAAACCCGTCCTTCGCGGCGCTCAGGCTGGCGCCGAAGTTCACCATCAAGTCGACGCTGTTTGCCGGTAAGAAGAAGTTCCCGACCACGATGAAGTGCACGGTCAAGAAGGCCGACCGCCTCATCAACGGCGAGGTACCGATCGTCGGTGCGTACCAGACGGACACGGTCCCGGCACATATCGCCACCACGGCGCGCAAGAACGGCTCGACGATGCTGACGTTCTTCCACCAGCCCGGTGCAGCGAACCCCGAGAACGTGTTCACCCAGCCCAAGCACGGCAAGGTCAAGGTCGGCGCCAAGGGCAAGGCGACGTACACGCCGAACAAGAACTTCGTCGGCAAGGACTCCTTCACCTACACAGCCAAGGACGACAGCGGCACGTCGACGAGCAAGGTCACCGTTCGGGTCAAGAAGGCACCGACCAGGCTCAAGGTCCGGGCACCGAGGGCGATCAAGTTCGGCAACAAGGCCGTCGTACGTGTGACGGTGAACAGTAAGGGCGCCAAGGCCGGCCCGGTGCGGCTCGTCAAGGGCAAGCGCGTACTCGCCAAGGCCAGGACCGGCAAGCTCGGCAAGGCGAAGCTGACGGTCAAGCGCAAGGCCCTGAAGGTCGGCAAGCACAAGCTCCAAGTCAAGTTCGCCGGCACCAAAACAGCGAAGAAGGCAGCGAAGAAGATCACCATCCGCGTAAAAAAGCGCTGAGCGCGTAGCGCGAAAGCGCGAAAGCGCGCGCGAAGCCGCCGAGGTACGCCGTCGTGCCAATTGAGTACCCCTCTATTGGCGGGACGGCGTACCTCGGCGCGTTTTGTGTTCTCGACGAAAGTATGCAACGAGTTGACTATGCAACTCGTTGCATAGCAGGATGCGCACATGGCCCTCGACCACGCGATCCTGGTCTCGCTTGCTGAGCGATCGGCGAGTGGGTACGACCTTGCGCGCCGGTTCGACAAGTCCATCGGCTTCTTCTGGAAGGCCACGCATCAGCAGATCTACAAGGTCCTCTCCCGGATGGAGTCCGCCGGCTGGGTGGAGTCGACGACCGTCGAGGAGCCCGGTCGCCCCGCGAAGAAGGTGTACGCCCTCACCGACGACGGCCGCACCGAGCTGACCCGCTGGACCGCCGAGCCGACGCCGATCGAGAGCGTGCGTAGCGACTTCGCGGTCAAGGTACGCGCGATGAACTTCGGCGACCGCAGCGCCGTGCTCGCCGACATCGCCCGGCAGCGCGACCGCCACCTCGACCGGCTTGCGTACTACGAGGCCGACTGCACCAAGCACTTCCCCGAGCCCGACTCCCTCACCGCATCCGAGCTCCCCGCCTATCTCGTGCTGCGCGGCGGCATTCGTACGGAACAGACCTATATCGAGTGGTGCGACGAGATGCTCGCCGCACTCGGCACCGACCCGGAGGACCAACGATGAGCTACGAGCACCTGCTGTCCCCGCTGCAGATCGGCGACCACACCCTGCGCAACCGCATTGTGATGGGCTCGATGCACACGGGTCTCGAAGACCGTGCGCACAACCTCCCCCGGCTGACCGCCTACTTCACCGAGCGGGCGAAGGGCGGCACGGCACTGATGATCACCGGCGGGTACGCGCCGACCTGGGAAGGCTGGCTGGCGCCGGCCGGCTCGCTGCTCGCGTCACGTCGGGCGGCCGACCGCCACCGCCTCGTCACCGATGCAGTGCACGAACACGACTCGAAGATCGCGCTGCAGATCCTGCATGCGGGCAGGTACTCGTACCATCCGCTGTCCCGGTCAGCATCGAGCAAGAAGGCGCCGATCAACCCGTTCCGGCCGCGTGCCCTGTCGACGAAGGGAGTCGAACGCACCGTCGACTCGTTCGTACGCGCGGCGCAGCTGGCCGACAAGGCGGGCTACGACGGCGTCGAGATCATGGGTTCCGAGGGCTACCTGATCAATCAGTTCGTCACAGCGCGTACGAACGACCGCACCGACGCCTGGGGCGGCACGGCCGAGAAGCGAATGCGGTTCCCGGTCGAGATCATCCGTCGCATCCGTGAGGCGGTCGGCCCGCGACTGATGGTGATCTACCGGATCTCGTTGCTCGACCTCGTCGATGATGCGCAGTCATGGGAGGAGACGGTCGAGCTCGCGCACCGCGTCGAGGAGGCCGGTGCATCGCTGGTCAACACCGGCATCGGCTGGCACGAGGCCCGCGTACCCACGATCGTCACCTCGGTGCCGCGAGCCGCTTTCAGCGGCCTGACCGGCCGGCTGCGCCCGGAGCTGGGCATTCCGGTGATGGCGTCGAACCGGATCAACACCCCCGACGTCGCCGAGGAGATCCTCGCGGCCGGCGATGCCGATCTGATCTCGATGGCGCGGCCGCTGCTCGCTGATCCCGACTTCGTCGCGAAGACCGAGCAGGGTCGCAGCGACGAGATCAACACCTGTATCGCGTGCAATCAGGCGTGCCTCGACCATGTCTTCGCCAACAAGCATGCGAGTTGCCTGGTCAATCCGCGAGCTGCGCGCGAGACAGAGCTCCGCCTGCTACCCGTACCCACTCCGCGCCGCAAGCGCATCGCGGTCGTCGGCGCGGGCCCGGCCGGTCTCGCCGCATCGACGGCGCTGGCCGAGCGCGGCCATCGCGTCGACCTGTACGAGGCCGACTCGCAGATCGGCGGGCAGTTCCGCCTGGCGATGCGCGTCCCCGGCAAGGAGGAGTTCGCCGAGACGCTGCGCTACTACCGCCGCCGCATTGACGTTCTCGGCGTACGCCTGCACCTCGAGACGGCACCGGAGATCGGCGAGTTGACCGACGGCACGTACGACGACGTGATCGTCGCGACCGGCGTCGAGCCGCGCATCCCGGACCTCCCTGGTGTCGATCACCCGAGCGTGGTCACCTACGCGCAGCTGCTCCGGGGTGACGTCACCGCCGGTGACCGGGTTGCGGTCATGGGCGCAGGCGGCATCGGCTTCGACCTGAGCGAGTTTCTGCTCCACGAGCAGAACGAGTCCCTCGCGACGTGGATGGAGCGCTGGGGCGTCACCGACCCATCGAAGGAGCGCGGCGGACTCACCACGAAGACCCCGGTCAAGCCCGCGCGTACGGTCCACCTGCTGCAGCGCAAAGACACGCCGCTCGGCAAGGGGCTCGCGAAGACTACGGGCTGGGTGCATCGCACGACCCTCCGCGACTCCGGTGTGGAGATGCTCGCCGGCGTCACCTACGAACGCATCGACGACAACGGTCTGCACGTCACGGTCGATGGGCAGACCCGCGTGATCGAGGTCGACACGGTCGCGCTGTGCACAGGTCAGGAGTCGGTACGCACCGTCGCCGACCCGGTTGCGGCGGCAGGCGTACCCGTCCATGTCATCGGTGGAGCCGACGTCGCCGCCGAGCTCGATGCGAAGCGCGCGATCAAGCAGGCGACCGAGCTCGCCGCGACGCTCTGAGGATGCGGCCCGCGGGGGGCGGTAGCCACGTGACGCCCTGATGCGTCATCCTTGTGGCGTGTCGATTCGTGCGTTCGCAGGAGCAGCGGTCGGTGTGACGTTCCTCCTCGCGCTCGCGGCCGAGGCGCCGATCGACGCAACCCGGTCCAACGACGCGACAGAGACGGCCGATCACACCGAACCGGAACCAGAAGCGCGTCAGATCAAACTCGGCGGTGTGCCGGTACGCCTCACCGCCGACACCGGCCAGGTGGTCACGGTGAACCACAAGCGCGGGTACAAGGCGCGGGTCACCGTCTGGCACAAGCGCGGCGATGACTGGAAGCGCGTACGCACGACCCGACACGGCCGTATCGGCTACGGCGGTGTCGTCGCGGGCAAGAAGCGCAAGCAGGGCACGGGTACCACACCGCTCGGCACGTACTCGATGAAGCGCGCATTCGGCAACAGGCGTGCCCCGAAGCGCGCGAAGCTCCCGTACCACCGCACGCACAAGGGCGACTATTGGGTGCAGGACAACAAGTCCCGCTTCTACAACTACCGCCGGCACAAGTCTCAGGGCGGGTTCCGCTGGTGGCTGCCGACGAGTGCGTACAACAGCTCCGAACGCCTGCGCGACTACAAACGCCAGTACGCCTGGGCGATCGTGATCAACTTCAACCGACCCGATCCGGTACGTCATCGAGGCTCCGGGATCTTCTTGCACGTCAACGGCAAGGGTGCGACCGCCGGCTGTGTGTCGGCCCCACGCAAGTTCATCCGCAAAACCCTTGCCGGGCTACGCCGTGCGCAGCATCCCGTCATAGCGATCGGCCGCTGACCCGACCGACCCGCTGACCGCCGTTCGCCGTCGCCATCAGGGCGTGTCGCGAACGCGGCCGGCTCGCCGACTGGGACCAGCGTCACACCGCTCGAAGTTGTCTGCACCTGGGGTTAACGCGTAGCGTTTTCTGCGAAACGAAACCGTTTCGTTCACCGCAGACCAGAGGCGATCCCATGTCCGACACCACCACGAGAGGGCGAGGCCGACTCTCGCCCGAGCGCACCCAAGAGGTGTACGACTCCGTGGTCGCGTTACTCGTCGAGCACGGGTACGAAAGCCTCACGATGGACGCGGTCGCGCATGCCGCCAGCATCAGCAAGGCGACGCTCTACCGACAGTGGGGCGGTAAGCAGACCCTCGTCGTGGACGCGCTCGAAGCCACCCGCCCGTACGACGAGGTCGCCACGATCGACACCGGCTCCCTTCGTACCGACTTGCACGAATGGGTGCGCGTCTCACTCGCCGCTCCGCTGACCGACGTCGGACTGGTGCACGCGATCATCCACGCCTGCACCGGCAACCCCGAGCTCGCAGCGGCGATGCGCGAGCGGATGAACCTTCCGGAGGACCCGTTCAATCGGCTGTTCGCCAAGGCCGCCGAGCGGGGCGAGATCGAACCAGACGCGCCCGCGATCCCGTACGTACAGCTCGTGCTCGCGGGCCCGTACATCCTGCGCGAGTTCATCGAAGAACAACCTCCCGACGAGGAGTACCTCATCGGGCTCGTCGAATCCGTCGTCGTGCCCGCACTCGGCATCAGCTGACCCGCACCCACCCAACAGGGGGAAGAAGACCATGGCTTGGTATCTCTACCGACTCGGCCGCGCCGCCTACCGGCGCCGCTGGATCGTGCTCGGCGTCTGGCTCACGGCGCTCGTCGCCGCAGGCGTCGGTGCGGCCACCTTGGCCGGCGACACGAAAGACGACTTCGACATTCCGGGCATCGAGTCCGTGCAGGCGTTCGACCTGATCAAGGACCGTACGCCCGAGGCATCGCCCGACGGCGCCACGGCCCAGATCGTCTACGAGGCGCCGAAGGGCTCGACGCTGAACGACCCGCAGGTGCAGCAGGCGATCAAGCAGAGCCTCGCCGACCTCGACACCGAGAGCGTCAGCTCCATCACCAGCCCGTACCAGAGCCAGACCATCTCCGAGAACGGCCGGGTCGGCGTCGCGGACATCCGCTATGACGGGAACTCACTGCAGCTCACCCACGAGGACACCTCCGCCCTCGAGGACGCACCCGACGACGTCGGCGCCGATCTACGCGTCGAGGTCGGCGGCGATGCGCTGCAGGAGATCCCGGTCGGCGGCACCGAAGAACTGATCGGCATCGGCATCGCGTTGTTCGTACTCGTAATCACGTTCGGCTCGTTGATCGCCGCTGGCATGCCGCTGCTGACGGCGTTGGTCGGCGTCGGCATCGGCGTCGCCGGGATCACCACCGCGACCGGATTCATGGACCTCGGCTCGACCACTCCGACCCTCGCGACCATGCTCGGGCTCGCCGTCGGCATCGACTACGCGCTGTTCATCGCGTCGCGCTTCCGGCACGAAATCCATCTCGGCCGCGACCCCGAGGAGGCTGCGGGCCGAGCTGTCGGAACCGCCGGCAGCGCAGTGGTCTTCGCTGGGCTGACCGTTGTGGTCGCGCTCCTCGGACTCTCGGTCGTCAACATCCGGATCCTCACCGAGATGGGCGTCGCGGCGGCGATCACCGTTGCCATCGCGGTACTGATCGCGCTGACCCTCCTCCCCGCGCTGTTCGGCTTCGCCAAGCAACGGATTCTCGGCGGCAAGATCCCGTTCCTGAAGGCGCGCGACCCCGAAGACACCTCCGGTGGACGCACCATGGGCCGCCGGTGGGCAGATCTGCTCACCCACCACAAGGCCTGGACGTTCGTCATCGGGATCCTCGTCGCCGGAGCGATCGCGTTCCCGATGACCGATATGAAGCTGGCACTTCCCGACAACGGCTCGCAGCCCGAGGACAGCTCCGCGCGGCAGGCGTACGACCTGATCGCCGACAACTTCGGTGCGGGTACGAACGGGCCGCTCATGGTCGTTGTCGACACCAAGAACGCCGACGACCCGGAGGCCGCGGTGGCAGCGACGACCAAGGCGCTGCAGGGACACGAGAAGGACGTCGCGGCGGTCGTACCGGCCGAGCCCGCGCCGCCGCAGTCCGATGACCCGGCTGCCCAGAAGGCCTATCAGCAACAACTCCGGACGTACCAAGGCCTGCTGCAGCAGGGGCAGTACGCGACGATCACCGTGGTGCCCACGAGCGGGCCGGCCGACGCCGATACCCAGCAGCTGGTGCACGACATCCGCGACACCGTGCAACAAGTCGAGGACAAGACCGGTGCGCGGGTCCTGGTCACCGGTCAGACGGCGCTCGGCATCGACGTCTCGGACTCGATGAACGATGCGTTCCCGAAGTACCTGCTGGTCGTCGTCGGGATCGCGTTCGTCCTGCTCACCGTGGTGTTCCGATCGCTGCTGGTGCCGCTCAAGGCGATGCTCGGCTTCCTGGTGTCCGTTGTCGTCGCGCTCGGTGCGACCGTCGCGGTCTTCCAGTGGGGCTGGATGGCCGATCTGCTCGGCGTCGACAAACCCGGACCGATCATGAGCCTGCTCCCCTTGCTGCTCGTGGGAATCCTGTTCGGCCTTGCGATGGACTACGAGGTCTTCCTGGTCTCGCGGATGCGTGAGGAGTACGTGCACGGAAGGTCGGCCCACGAATCGGTCGTACGCGGGTTCCAGTTCGGCGCGCGGGTCGTCACAGCGGCGGCCGCGATCATGATCGGCGTGTTCGGCGGGTTCGCACTCGGCGATGACGCAATGATCAAGACAATCGGCTTCGGACTGGCGTTCGGCATCCTCGCCGACGCGTTCCTGGTCCGGATGACCCTCGTACCAGCGTTCATGGCGATCGTCGGTGACAAGATGTGGTGGCTGCCGCGCTGGCTGGACCGCATCCTGCCCAACGTCGACATCGAGGGTGAGAGTCTGCGCCGCAAGCTCGAAGCGGAGTCCGCCGACGACAGTGACCGCGTCGACGTGACCACGTAGGCTGGTTTCATGGACTTCCTGATCGGCCTGCTCGTCCTCGCCGCAATCGTCGCCGGCATCGTCTTCGTCGCCAAGCGCGCGAAGGCCGCCGCTGAGCTCCGGCGCGCCGAGGAGCTCGAGCGCGACCTCGCGCCGGTGAAGCGGCTGGCCGACGAAGACGTCACCGCGCTCGGCGAGGAGTTGCAGGAGCTCGACCTCGAGCTCGCCGGCCGCACCCTCGACGAGGGTGAGCGGGCCGACTACCAGCGGGCCCTCGACGCGTACGAGGCGGCCAAGGCGGCCGTGCCAGCAGTCAAGAAGCCCGACGATGTCAAGCACGTGACCGAGATCCTCGAAGACGGCCGCTACGCGATGGCTTGCGTGCAGGCACGAGTGGCCGGCGAGTCGCTGCCTTCGCGGCGTCCGCCGTGCTTCTTCGACCCGCGCCACGGCATGGCAACCGAGGACGTCTCGTACACACCACCGGGCGGCACCGCCCGTGACGTGCCCGCGTGTGCTCTCGACGCCGAGCGCGTACGCGCCGGAGCAGAGCCCGATATCCGCAAGGTGATGGTCGGATCCGAGCGCCGGCCTTACTGGAACGGCGGGCCCGCGTACGCCTCGTACGCCGGCGGCTACTTCGGTATGAACATGCTCCCGATGATGTTCATGGGCATGATGATCGGACCCGGCCTCGGCGAAGGTCTCGCCGGACTCGGTGAGGGCCTCGGCGAAGGCATCGGGGGCCTGGGTGAGGGTGTCGGCGATATGTTCGGCGACATCGGCGACAGCATCGGCGGCATGTTCGACGGATTCGACTTCTGACCGTCACCGAACGCGTCGCGATCCTGCTGCGCGCGGTCAACGTCGGCGGTCACAACCGGGTGCCCATGGCAGACCTTCGTACCCTGTGCGGTCGCATCGGTCTCGCCGAGGTGTCTACCTACATCGCGAGCGGCAACATCATCTGCTCCGCTCCGCCCGATCTCGACGCGTCGTTGCGCGAGCTGGAGGCGACGATCGCCGATGAGTTCGGCGTCGAGACTCCCGCGATCGGGCGTACGCACGATGACCTGGTCGCAGCCGTCGAGCACAATCCGTACACCGACTTCGAGCCGAAACTGATGCACATCGTCTATCTCGCCGACGAACCATCGGCCGAAGGAGTCGACGCCCTCCACGGACGCGACTTCGGCGACGTATGCCGAGTCGTCGGACGAGAGGTCTACGTGCGGTACGCGACCGGTGTACAAGGCACGAAGCTCACGCCCGTGCTGATGCAGAAGCTGCTCGGTGTGCCCGGCACCGCGCGTAATTGGCGCACGGCACAGAAGCTGATCGAACTCACCTCGTAAGAGATCAGCGCTTGACCCATCCCAGCCAACGGAAAACACCGCGAGCCCAGTCAGATCTGTTGCCGCGGTTGGTGTGGACTGCCACCCGCACCTTGCCGGGCTTACCGATGCAACCGCGCTTGAACACGGCTCGAGTCTTGCCCTTACCGACCATCTTCATCGCGTAGCCCGGGCACTTCACGACGCTGCCCGGCTTCTTCCAGCTCTTCATCCGCCGCATGGCGTACTCACTGCCGACGTAGCCGGTGAGCCGGAACTCCGGGCCCTTCCGCTTCGGCTTGGTGTCCAGGTAGACCTCCACAAGGCCGCCGCTGCGAAAACCTCGCTGCTTGACTCGTACGACTACCTTGTTGCGATGCTTGGTCGAGTTGTCGACCCGGACCTTCGTGATGTCGATCGAGCCTTTGGCATCCCCACGCTTGTCGCGGAACTTACGTACGTTGGCGTCGACGGGGGCGCCGAGCGTACCGACAAGCAGGAACCCGGCAGCTACGGATGCAACGATGCGATGCGCTCTCATGCCTCGACATCGTAGTAGCGATCACATGCGTGGACGTCAGGAAACCAACCGAAGGCGGATCGTCTCGGGTAGGCCGGCGAGCGTGGAGAGCACCTCGGCATCGACGGCCTCACCGACGTCGGTGATCACGTAGCCGATGTCACCGCTGGTGCCCAACGCCTGCGCCTCGATGTTGACCTCATGGTCGCCGAGGATGCTGTTGATCGTCGCGAGCACGCGCGGCAGGTTGCGGTGGATGTGTACGAGCCGGTGTGCACCTGCATGCGCCGGCACCGCGAGCGCCGGCAGGTTAGGGCTCAGCTCGGTGCCGCCCGTCTTGAGGTACGACGCGAGCTTGCCCGAGACGAACTTTCCGATGTCCTGCTGCGCTTCCATCGTCGAACCGCCGACATGCGGGGTGAGGATGACGTTCGCCAAGCCGCGCAGCTCGGACTCGAACGGGTCGCCCTGCTTCTTCGGCTCGACCGGGAAGACGTCGATCGCCGCACCCGCGACGTGGCCGGACTCGATGTTCTCGCGCAGCGCGGCGGTGTCGACGGCGATACCGCGGGAGAGGTTGAGGAAGATCGCGCGGGGTTTCATCCGGGCGAACTCATCGGGCCCGAAGAGCCCCGCGTTGCCGGGCCGGCCGTCGACGTGCAGGGTGACGACGTCGACGGTCTCCAGCAGCTCGTGTAGCGTCTCGCATTTCTTCGCGTTGCCGAGGGCGAGCTTGTCGGCGGTGTCGTAGAAGTAGACCGACATGCCGAGCGCCTCTGCGATCACCGACAGCTGGCTGCCGATGTTGCCGTACCCGACGATGCCGAGCTTGCGGCCGCGGATCTCGTGGCTGCCCTTGGCCGACTTGTTCCAGACGCCGGCGTGCATGTCGTAGCTCTTCTCGTTCAGCCGGCGGGCCAGCGAGATGATCTCGGCGATCGCGAGCTCGACGACACTGCGCGTGTTGGAGAACGGTGCGTTGAACACCGCGACTCCGCGGGCAGCGGCGGCCTCGAGGTCGATCTGGTTGGTGCCGATGCAGAACGCGCCGACCGCCAGCAACTGGTCACCCGCCTCCAGCACGGCGTCGGTGACGTTCGTACCCGAGCGGATGCCGAGCAGGTGTACGCCCTTGACCCGCTCGATCAGCGTGGCCTCGTCGAGCGCACCCGCCACCGTCTCGACCTGGTAGCCCTGCTCGCGAAGGTACGCGGCCGCATCGGGGTGGATGTTCTCGAGCAACAGCGCGCGTACGTCGCCGTCTTCGACCCGACCGGCCGGAACGGTAGTCGTCTGCGTCATGGTTGTCATCGTCGTCATGGACCCTCCTGTGTCCTATCGAGTCAGCAGATGCTGCTGTGCCGACCCGGACCCAGGCGTACGGTCCAGCGGTCTACTTCTTGCCGTCGCTTCCTGATGGTGGTCCCACCTGAACGCCAGTCACGACCGCTCCATCATACGGCGCGCCATTCGTACGCCTGCGGCTGTCCGCATCGCGGAAGATCTCGGCTATCCGGCGGCACCGGCGAGGTTCGCGAGTCGTACCTGCCCGCGGGCGACGAGACGCCCCTCATCGTCGTTGGTCTCGATCAGCCACAGCTGCTGACTGCGCCCGCGATGGACCGGTGTCGCGGTCGCGGTCAGGCGCGTGCCCTCCTTGGCCTGGCGGAGGAAGTCAGTGTTGTTGTTCACCCCGACGACGATGCCGCGGTCTCCGAACCACGCCTGGGCGGCGATACTCGCCGCCGTCTCGTTGACCGCGCAGTAGACCCCGCCGTGCACGATGCCCCACGGCTGCAGATGGTCCTTCGACGCGGTCCAGGAGATGACGACGCCGTCGGCATCGACACGCTCGTACTCCAGCCCGAGCACCTTGCTCAGCCCTTGATCGACGAACTCCGGGTCGAGGGTCATGGACACTCCTGATGATCTGGGACCGCCATCCGACGGCACCGCTGCCGACCCTATGCTCGCGCGCTGAGGCCGTGCCACGACGGGGCGTCACATCAGGCCGTACGCGTGTGGTCGCCGATCAAAGCACGGGCTCGTACTGGGTAGCGCTATCGGCCGAGTCCGTCGACCACTTCTGCCCCCGGCAGGAGGGCGAGGGAGGCGCCGGGTAGGAACAGCTTCGAGCGACGGACGCCGCTGCCGATGCAGACGTCACCGGCTTCGGTCACCGCCCGGTCGACCAACAGCGGCCACTGCGCGGGCAGGCCGACCGGCGTAATGCCGCCGTACTCCATGCCCGTCGTCTCCGTTGCGAAGTCGGTCGACGCGAACGACGCCTTTCGTACGTCGAGGCGCCGGCGAACCACATTGTTCACATCTGCCCGAGTGGTCGCGAGGATGACGCAGGCGGCGTGGCGTTCCTCCCCTGCCCGGCGACCCGCGACGACGACGCAGTTCGCGGAGATGTCGAGAGACAGTCCGTACGCCTCCGTCATCGCTGCAGTGTCGGCGAGATCTGGGTCGATCTCGGCTACGCGGATACCGGCAGCTACCTCGTCGGGGAGATCGCCGATCGCCTTCGCTACCGGAGGACCGAGCAGATCGGGCCGCTCGCGAGCGGGTTCGGTGTCGAGAGTTCCGTACGTATGCGTCACCCAGCCAGCCTGCCATCGGCTCCCAACGTGGCCGCTCCCGGTCCAGGAGTGACGACTCAGCGGGAGGCGCGCCAGTCGGCGATCAGGCCGAGCTCCTGCTCGCGGGTGAGACCGGCCCGCCGCTGCGTACGATCCAGTCCGAGCTCGCGTTCGTACGCCAGCGAGTCGCGCAACGTCTCCTCGGTAGTTCGGCGTACGAGACCAGCGGCGACCGCCTTATCGGCGCTACGGGCACTGAAGCCGACCCACTCGGGATCGGGGATCCACAGCGGCACCGACCGCTCGCCCATGAACGGGTTGACGCCCTGCTGCTCCAGCCAGTCGCTCGGGACGCGTACCACCTCGCCCGAATGACCGCCGATGCTGCGCGCGAGCGCGAGTGTGTCGCCGAGGCGTTCGGTCGGACCGAGCACGTTGTACGCGCCGCCCAGTCTCTTCTCGCCTGCCAACAGCAACCATGCCGCGACGTCACCGACGTGGATGATCTCGGTCGCCATATCGTCGGCGTCGGGTACGAGCACCGGCTCGTCTCCGGCGAGCGCGAAACGCCCCGGCCAGTAGCCGAACCGGTCGCTCGCGTCGCCGCTGCCGCCCATCAGCCCGACGCGCGCAAGGGTGACCCGTTCACCGAGCGCTGCGACGCAATGCTCCTCGCAGGCGACCTTGCCCTCGCCGTACGTCTCGATGTCCGCCCAATCCCCTTGCAGCGCGGGCAATAGCCGATCCGACTCGTCCGCACCGACACGCGAGTGATCTGCGTACACCGAGCAGGTCGACACGAACACCCAGTGGCCCGCCGATTCGGCCAATGCCTCAACAGCACCGTGTACGTGCCGGGGCTGTCGGCTGACATCGACGACGAGGTCCCAATCGGTGTCAGCCACCTCGGCGTACGCATCGAAGGAGTCTCGGTCGGCCTTGACGAGGCGTACGCCGTCGGGGGGAGCCCCGCTCTCGCCGCGGGCGAGGCAGACGACCTCGTCACCACGCCCAGCTGCCTGACGTGCCACCTCGCCGCTGAGCCATCCCGTTCCGCCGAGGATCAGTGTTCTTGCCATGTGCACAGTTCATCGAGGATCCGGCCAGACCGCCAGCCCGTTACGCGCTGCGCAGAACGCGTGCGGCCAAGGCGCCAGCGGCATGGTGCGCGATCCCGACACGTGACTCCGCTCGGGTGTCCGGGCGATCGCATCCCGTGCAACCTGCTGACGGATAGCGAGCACGTCTGTACACTCCGACATGTCGATTGTGACGGGTAGGGAGACTCGGGTGCACGCACTAGCGGCGCTCGGGCGAGGCGCCGGCAATCACCGCATGCAACGCGCTTCCGCTGGTCGGGCGATGGGTTTGCTCGCGATCATCGGGACCGCCGGGGTATGTCTGCCTGCGCTGTTGCGCAGGGCCCTCAGTGACGTGACGACTTTTCACGTCGGTCTCATCGTCTGGATGATCCTCGCGGTCGTAGTCGGCTGTGTGCTCGTCGCGATCGGCGACCGCGTACCGACCGTGCTGTGTTACGTCCTACCCGCGCTCGCGGTGCCGATCTGGACGGCCGGGGCAGCCGTGACGACTCCGGGTACGACCTCGAAGATCTATCTCTGCTGGGCGGTTCTCTACGCCGCGTTCTTCTACCGCCCGGTCGGCGCTTGGACGATGACCGGCTACTGCGTGATCGCGTGCGGAGTTCTCTCATTCACCGCGTACCCCACGACGATCGCGCTTGCCAACCTCGGTGCCGTCGGCGCGGGCCTCTGCGGGATCACCGCGGTGGTCGCCTCGTTGCGTTCCCGCGAGCTACGGATGATCGAACGTCTGCGCGCTGAAGCCCATGTCGACAGCCTGACCGGGCTCACCACGCGCCGGGTACTCGAGACGGCCTTTGCCGGACACGCATCCGGGCACCCCGCGACGCCGATCTCACTGGTCCTCGCCGATGTCGACGGACTCAAGGCCATCAACGATGCGTACGGTCACCCCGTCGGAGACCGCGTCCTGATCGAGCTTGCGACGACCGCGATGATGGCCGCGCGAAGCGACGACGTCGTCACCAGACTCGGCGGCGACGAGACCGCAGTGCTGATGCCCGGTCGTACGTACACACAGGCGGTCTCGTACGCGTCGAAGCTGGAGCGCGCGCTCGCTCTGGTGGACGTTGCGCCCGGTTCTCGCTGGCGGATGTCGATCAGCGTCGGCGTTGCGACGGCACCGAACGACGGCGTCGACCTCGATGCGCTGTACGCCACGGCGGATCGCCGGCTCTACCGAGCCAAACGCTCCCGGATGGCCTCAAACGCGGCGACGGCGACGCAGGACACGCACGACGATGAACGCAATCACCGCAATCGCGACGACGGCGATCACGACGTTCTGGAAGGCTCCGGCGTACTTCTCGACCTCGTCCCAGCGCTCGCCGAGACGATAACCGGCGACGACGAAGATGGTGTTCCAGATCAGGCTGCCGGCCATGGTGAGGACCAGGAAGGTCAACAGGCGCATCCGCTCGAGCCCGGCGGGAATCGAGATCAGGCTGCGGAAGATCGGGATCATCCGGCCGAAGAAGACCGCCTTGCGGCCATGCCGCTCGAACCACGCCTCGGCGCGATCGACGTCGTCGAGCTTGACGAGGGGCATCTTGTCGACGACGGCCCGCAACCGGTCGCGACCGAACAGGACGCCTACGTAATAGAGCACGACCGCACCGACGACCGAACCGATCGTGGTCGCGATGATGACGGATACCAGGTTGAACTCCCCGCGGCTGGCGGTGAAGCCGGCGAGCGGAAGGATGATCTCGCTCGGTAACGGGGGAAAGAGATTCTCCAGCGCGATCGCCAGACCGGCGCCGAAGACGCCGAGCTTCTCCATCATGTCGACGGCCCAGCCGGCGACCCCGCCTGTGGGTTCGCCGGTGTTGGAACTCGCGATCATCACCGCGGTCGACAGCGTGTGCACTCAGTTACCTCTCTCGGACGGACGTGACCGTCAACGTACGCGGTGCGGTCGGCCCGCGTGATCGGTCCACGGGTCCATCGTGACGTACGTCGTTCAGACCGTGGTCGGGTTGAACTAGGCGGGCTCGGCGTTGCGATGGACCTCGCGCAGCTCGGTGTACGTGCGCGCGTTGTCGATGACGCCCTGACGCTCCTCGTCGGTGAGCTCGCGGCGTACCTTGCCCGGCACTCCTGCGACCAGCGAACCCGGCGGCACCACTGTGCCTTCGAGTACGACCGTGCCGGCGGCCACGAGTGAGCCTTCGCCGATCACCGAACCGTTGAGCAGGATTGCGCCCATGCCGATGAGGCAGTTGTCTTCGACAATTGCCCCGTGGATGACCGCACGATGCCCGACTGACACGCCCGTGCCGAGCCGGCTGGGAAATCCGGAGTCGGTGTGGACGACGACCCCGTCTTGCAGGTTGCTGTCGACGCCGAGGTCGATGCGCTCCTTGTCACCGCGCAGCACGGCGGTGTACCAGACCGAGGCGCCGTCGCGAAGGACGACATCGCCGAGAAGGGCCGCACCGGGTGCCACCCACGCGGAGTCGGCGACCTGCGGAGCGGCGCCATGTGCGGACCGACGGATGTAGTCGTTCAAGGCTGGCCTCCAGATGACTTGTCGTGCGCGCCAAGCGTACGTGGCAACGCCGCAACGCATCGGTCAGAGGTCACGGCACCCGCGACGATGACAGTCGGCGAGGTGGGTGTCGACCAGGCCGATTGCCTCCATCAGTGCATGGGCCGTGGTCGGGCCGACGAAGGAGAAGCCTCGTCGTTTCAGATCGCGAGCGAGCGCCTTCGACTCCGGGCTCGTCGTCGGAACCTCTGCTGAACTGCGCGGCGCCGGCGGGTCGTCGATGCGATACGACCAGATGAGGGCGTCGAGCCCGATGTCATCGCGTAGTTCGATCGTCGCACGGGCATTGGCGATGGTCGCGACGATCTTGGCGTGGTTACGTACGATTTCGGCGTCGCCCATCAGGCGCTCGATGTCGGAGGCGCCAAATGCGGCGATCTCGTCGGCATCGAAGTTGCGGAACGCCGCGCGGAACGCCGGTCGCTTGCGCAGAATCGTCAACCAGCTCAGTCCCGACTGGAACGCCTCGAGACTGATCCGCTCCAGCAGCGCCTGCTCACCGTGTACGGGCAGCCCCCACTCGGTGTCGTGGTAGTCGCGGTTGATCGGGTTGGTCGCGGCCCACGGACACCGGGCGCGACCGTCAGCTCCGACGATTGCGCCGTCGACCGTGGCCGGATCGTCGAGGCTCATGACGTCCAGTCTGGCGTAGTGCGGTGACACCCGGGTCGGACCCTCGCGTCGTCGGCAACGGATGGTCACGCAGCGCACAACTTAACTGTTGAGTCACTTGCCGCACCCGCGGGTGATCCGATCTGGAATAGGCTGCGGTGGCGATGAGGTATGACTTCTGTGTGATCGGCGGCGGCATCGTCGGCCTGTCGACGGCACGGCAGCTGCTCCAGCAGCGGCCCGGTGCAAGCGTGCTGCTCCTCGAGAAGGAATCCCGACTCGGGCGCCACCAGACCGGACACAACAGCGGAGTCATCCACTCCGGCATCTACTACGAGCCCGGCTCCTTCAAGGCCGAGCTGTGCCGACGCGGCGTACGAGAGACCCGGGAGTTCTGCGCGGACCACGGCATCCCGATCGCGTCGACGGGCAAGCTGATCGTCGCAACCGACCCGACCGAGCTCGGCCGCCTGTCTGCGCTGGAAGGTCGCGCGGCACAGAACTCGATCGAGGTGCACCGACTCGACGCGGCCGAGCTACACGCCGAGGAGCCCAATGTCTCCGGCGACGCTGCCCTGCTCGTACCGTCGACCGCCTGCGTCGACTACGGCCTGATCTGCGAGGCGCTGCGTACCGACATCGAGAAGGCCGGCGGCGAGATCGTCACCGAGGCCGAGGTGACCGCGATCCGCGAGGAGGCATCGCAGGTACTCGTGTCGTCGTCGGATCACCTATGGCAGGTCGACCGCCTCATCGTGTGCGCCGGTCTGCAGTCCGACCGGCTGGCGGCGATGGCCGGCATTTCGTCCGACGTACGCATTCTGCCGTTCCGTGGCGAGTACTACCGCCTCCGCGCCGAGCGGTCCGACATCGTCTCGCGGATGATCTACCCGGTGCCGGATCCGGCACTGCCGTTCCTCGGAGTGCACCTCACCCCGATGTTCGACGGCGGAGTCTCAGTGGGTCCCAACGCCGTACTCGGGCTGTCTCGGGAGGGGTACCGACGTGGCGCCGTTTCCGTTCGCGACGTACGTGAGATCGCGAGCTTCCCGGGCTTCTGGCGACTCGCGCGTACGTACGCCAAGGTGGGGGCCGCCGAACAATGGCGGTCGCTGTCGCGCCGGGCGTACCTCGAGCAGTGCCGCCGCTACTGCCCGTCCCTGACGCTCGATGACCTGCTGCCCGCAGAGGCCGGCATCCGCGCGCAAGCCGTCGACGGACGCGGCAACCTGCTGCACGACTTCACGTTCGAGCGCACCGGTCGGATGCTGCACGTACTCAATGCACCATCGCCGGCGGCGACCTCGGCGCTGCCGATCGGCGAGCTGATCGCGGGCCGACTACTGGCTGGCTAACCCCCGCTGGCCCGCACGTTTCAGCCCCTCTGAACCGTTTCAACGGGACCGAAACGTGCGGCTCAGCGGGGTGGTAGGGCGTGATCGGGCAGCAGGTCGCGGGCCTCAGCCAGCGTCTGTTCGTCGATCGATTCGAGTCGCGCTACGGGGTACGCCTCGACGACCGCCCGCTCGACCCCGGCCAGCTCGACCGCACCAGCCTCGTCGCGTACGGACCCGACGGATGCCGTGTCGAACGGTAGCTCCAGCGCGTCGTACACCCGACGCAGCAACGGCGCGAGTTCGGCCGCGCCATCGACGATGACCACTGCGCTGAACAGCCAAGCATCACGGACGACCCGCTGCGCGGTGCCGACCAGCTTCACCACGCCGCGGGCGTTCACGCTGTACGCGCCCGGGCAGTACTCACCGGGCACCTCACCGACGTTCGTGTCGACGCCGAGGCCGCGCAACGCATCGGCCAACAGCTCGCCGTACTCGACGAAGCGGCGGCGCATCCGACGACCGGGATCTGTCTCCGGGCAGATGTGATCGAGCGCAACCGCGTCTCGGGTGTACGCGACCGCGCGACCGCCCGGAGCGCGTACGACCGGTACGAAGCCCGCATCGTGGCACGCGGCGACCGCTTGTGGCATACCGGCTCTGCGTACGTCGGACCGCCCGAACGCCACCGTTGCGGCCGCCGGGCGATAGACCCGCAGCGTTTCGCCGCGCTCGCCGCGACTCGCCTGTCTCAGCAGGGCATGGGCGATCGCCACGTCGAGAGTCGAGTCGCCATCCGGCACCTCGCCGACGGGCGTCACCTCACAGCACCTTCGACAGGAACCCCTGCGTACGCGAATGCTGGGGATTCGCCAACAGCTCCTCGGGCGGGCCTTGCTCGACCACAACACCGCCGTCCATGAACACCACCCGGTCGCCGACCTCGCGCGCGAAGCCCATCTCGTGGGTGACGACCATCATCGTCATGCCCTCGTCGGCGAGCTGGCGCATCACCGCGAGCACGTCGCCGACCAGCTCCGGGTCGAGCGCGCTGGTCGGCTCGTCGAACAGCATCATGTCGGGGTCCATCGACAGTGCCCGCGCGATCGCGACCCGCTGCTGCTGACCGCCCGACAGATGCGCGGGGTACGCGCCCTCCTTGTCGGCGAGACCGACCCGCTCCAGATTGTGCCGCGCGACGTCGATCGCCTCGGCCTTCTTACGCTTCTTCGCCCGCTGCTGGGCGAGCGTGAGGTTGCGCAGCACGGTGAGGTGTGGGAACAGGTTGAACTGCTGGAACACGATCCCGATCCGGGTGCGTACGCCGTCGAGGTCGGTCTCGGGGTCGGTGATGTCGATGCCCTCGACGAAGATGCGGCCGTCGGTCGGCTCCTCGAGCCGGTTCACACAGCGCAGCAGCGTCGACTTGCCCGAGCCGGACGGGCCGATCACACAGACGACCTCGCCGGGGTCGACGTGGAAGTCGATGCCCTTGAGCACCTCGTTGTTGCCGAAGTACTTGTGCAGCTTCTCGACCTGGATCGCGGGCACGCCGGCAGCGGGCTGGCCTGTATCAGTCATCGCTCATCGGCTCCTCTGCATCCGGCGCTCCATGTACGCGACCAACTGGGTGAGGGGAATCGTCACGACGAGGTACATCAACCCGGCGATCACGAGTGGCGTCGAGTTGAAGCTCTCCGAAACGGAGTCACGAGCGAACGTGGTCAGCTCGCGATCCTGCAACGCCATACCGGCGATGAAGAGCAGCGCGGTGTCCTTGATCAACACCACGACCTCGTTGGTCAGAGGCGGAATCACGATCCGGAACGCCTGCGGCAGGGTCACCGAGATCATCGTCCACGTCGGACCCATGCCGAGAGAACGGGCGGCCTCGGTCTGCCCCTTCGGCACGGCCTGGATGCCCGCCCTGATCGTCTCGGCGATGTAAGCCGCCGAGACCACGATCAGGCCGAGGATCGGCAAGACGTACGCCGGGCTCGGCCGCCACTGGAACGCGATCGGCACGGCAAAGGCGAACCCGAAGATCACCAACAAGGCCGGCAGCCCGCGGAAGATCTCGATGTAGATCGTGGCGACCCAGCGGTACGGAGCCACCGGAGACAACTTCATCAGCGCCAAGACCAGACCGAGGATCAGGCCACCGATGAAGGCCATCACCGTGTAGAAGACGGTGTTCTTCGCCGCCGTGGTCACGACATCGGGGAACTGCTCCTTTGCGACGTCGAGGTCGAGGAAGTTCTCCCCTATCGCGGCCCAGTCCGTGACCAGCACGAACAAGAGAACGAGGACCACGAACAGTACGTACAGCCCGCCGCGGTTGAGCTTGGTACGCGTCGTGCGCTTCACGCACTACTCCCCTCGTCTGGGGTGCAGGTGGGCATCAGTTGGAGGTCGAGAAGTACTCGTTGTAGATCTTGTCGTACTTCCCGTCCTTCTTCAGTTTCGCGAGCTGCTCGTTGACTCCCTCGAGCAGAGCCTCGGCGCCCTCTTCCTTGACCGCGAAGCCGTAGTGCTCGTCGGTGTCGTACTCCTCGACGATCGTGTAGTCGCCGCCCTCGGTGTGAGTGAGGTTGACCGGGAGATCCTGCAGAATCGCGTCGATACTGCCGGACTTGATCGCCTGGTACAGCTCAGCATCGCTCGGGAACGACACCAGCTCTGCGTCCTCGGGGGCGTTCTCCTCGGCGTACAACTTGCCGGTGGTGCCCTGCTGGACGCCGACCTTCGTACCCGAGAGGTCGTCGATCGAGGCGATGTCGGAGTCGGATGGCACGAGCAGGGTCTGCTTCGAGTCGTAGTACGGCTCGCTGAAGTCGATGTTCTTCTCGCGGTCCTCGGTGATCGTCATCGCGCTCGCGCCGATGTCGCACTGGCCGGCCGCAAGCGATGCGCCGCTCTGCAAGGCGTCGAAGCCGACGTCCTTGACCTCGAGCTCGAGGTCGAGGCCCTTGGCGATCTCGGTCATCAGGTCGATGTCGAAACCGGTGTACTCGCCGTCCTTCTCGTACTCGAACGGCTCGTACGGAATGTCGGAGCACACCGTGAGCGTGCCGGAGGAGATGGTCGAGATGTCACCCGAGCCCGAGCCGCCACCACTGTCGTCATCGGATCCGCATGCGGTGAGCGCGAGGGCCGAAGCGGCGAGAACCGCGGCCAGAGTCTGAAGTCGCATCGGCGACCTGCCTTCCATGATTCGTCGGCCCCCGGGGCCGCACCAGTTTATGCACGATGTCGTGGCGGGTACGGCAATCGGGTCAATCCGGCCTCGAACCGGAACCGGTTCGTTATCCGACTGCCGCACCCGCCGCTGAATCAGCCCTTCGCCTTGAGGTCACCGCACTTGGACAGCACCCGGCGTACCTTCTCGCCGAGGTCGACGTTCACCCTCGTCGTCGACTGCCCGGTCGGCGACTCACAGGTGAGCAGCCACGGCTCCTTCAGGAAGCCCTTCTGGTTGCCGTGCGTGCCGTCCGCCTGGTACGGCGGGACAGGTCGATACGACGGGTTGACCGCGATCTTGAACTGCCCGTTCTTGCCGACTCTCGCCGTCGAGGTCAGCTCTTGCTCGAACCCGTCCGGGCGTACCTCGCCGTCGGCGTGCTCGAAGCTCCCGGTGTACATCTCGAACGACTTGCGGAGCGTCAGCTTGGCTCCGCGCGGCGCCTTGCCGGTGATGAGCGAGTGGCCGCGACGATCGCCCGCCGTGTCGAGTGCGACGGTGAGCGACTCCGCGTTGCCGTCGTACGCGTCGACAACCTCCGCCTCGAAGTCGTGGCCGCTGGGCCGCGTCGGCGGGCAAGTCTCGGTGGTCGTCGACAGGCCGCGGGTCGCGTAGTACGACCAGTCGATCGCCTCGCCCGTCGTCTCGTAGTCATCGGCCGAAGCCAGCGCACGGTACGTCGGACCGAGCTTGCCGGCCATGGCCGACGCCATCGAGTGCACGCGATCGAGGTCCTGGATCGGACCCGCTTCCTTCTGCAACGGCGGGTAGAGCACCACCTGGATACACGTGTGCTGGGTGTTGAACACCGTCGCCTGCCGAGTGGACAGCAGCCAACGTACGTTCTTCGTCTCGGGCTCCGACCACGGCGCCGATCCGTGCGCGCCGTCCTCGCCCGGCAACCAGCCGAAGCCGTAGTTGCGGTTCATGTCGACGTTGGTCGCGGTACGCCGCTGGTCGGCGACATAGCCGTCTACGTTGATGATCGGCACGATGACGACCCGGGTCTTCTTGAGTCGGCGCTTGATCGGCCCGCGGTCGGCGTTCTCGGCGAGGTGGTACGCGTACTCCATCGTGAGCTCGGCGCTCGGCCACTCGTTGCCGTGGTGCGCGCCGACGTCGACGAAGACCGGCTTGCCGTCCTCGGCGTTGACGTTCTTGGTGATCTCGAGTCCGTGCACCGTACGTCCCTGCGACGTCTCGTACGGCAGCGCGAACTTCTTCACCGTTCGTGGGAACCTGCGGGCCAGCTCGGACATATCGCGCTCGAAGTCGTCGAGGGTACGAAAGTCGGTGCGGCCGCTGGGAAGGGTCGAGGATTGTTGACCTTGTTTTGCGTCGGCGCGGTCGGGTTCGGCCGCGGTGGCACCGGACAGCGCCGTTGCGACGAGCCCGGCCGTTGCCAGACCGGTCAGTAGCCAACGAGAACGGCCGACGTACGCCCTGCCTCGTGTCGATCTCATGTCTTTACCTCTCGGTAGTCTCGGATCCCCCGAGAAGGCCAATGAATCAGCTGTTGCGTGAGCCGCGCAATCACATGAGCTGTTTCACACTCTCGGATACGAGACTCTGCCGAGTGGTCGGGGTTCGGCTGCCGATCCGGGCCCGACGACGTACGCTCACTGCAGATCGGGGGTGCAGCCGACGAACGGTAAGGACGATGACCGACCACAACGCCCGCATCCTCGCCGCGTTCACCGAGCAGGCGGAGACCTTCACGGATCCGAACCTCAACACCGCCTTCACGAGTGCGCTCGACTGGCTCGTCGACCTCATCGACCCCGCACCGCGCGAATCGTGGATCGACGTCGCCGCCGGTACCGGGCTGGTCGGGCGTACGCTCGCGCGCCGAGTGGGCCGAGTGCTGTGCGTCGACGCAACCCAGGCGATGTTGGAGGCCGGGCGTCGCGAGGCGGCGGCCGACGGCGTACGCAACATCGACTTCGTCCTCGGTGACGCGCTCGATCTGCCGGTCGAACCCGGCTCATTCGACGGTGCCGTCACCCGCTTCTCGTTCCACCATTTCGAAGACCCTCGCCAGGCGCTTTCACAACTGGTCGCAGCGTGCCGCCCGGGCGGTCGGATCGCGGTCAAAGACCTGATCGCGTCCGCGGAGCCAGGCATCCGCGAGCGCCAGGACCACATCGAGTCGCTGCGCGACGACTCACATCTGCGGATGCCCCTGCCCGGCGAGATCGCCTCGTGGTGTCGCGATCTCGGGCTGTCGGCCGAGCCCCCGGTCGTACGCGAGCTGGATCGCCCGCTGGAGCCGTGGCTCGCGCAGTCGTGCACACCGAACGATCGCGCGCATGCCGTACGCGAAGCACTTGTCGCGGAGCTCGACGGCGGCGAGCGTACCGGGATGCGTCCGCATCGTCGCGGCTCCGAGGTGTGGTTCCGGCAGACGTGGGAGGTCACGCTCGCGCGCAAGCCCGCGTAGCGGCGCTCGTACGCGGTTAGTTGCCGCATCCGTTCGGGTGCGCGTACTGTCGCTCCCCGCTTGGGCCGCACGTATTGGCCCTCCTCATTTTGTATCTATGCGTGATCGCTCCAATAGGTTTGTACCGATCACGCATAGATACAAAATGAGGAGCGGCGGAGAGTTCAGCCTTCCGTGAATACAGATTCGCATGTACCATCCGGAGCATGCAGCTTTCAACGCGTACGGATGCGCTCGCCCGGTTCGGTCATGCTCTCTCCGATGGCACCCGTACGTCGGTGCTGCTGGCGTTGAAGGACTCACCCGCGTACCCGGCCGATCTTGCCGATGGCGCCGGCGTCTCGCGTCAGGTGATGTCCAATCACCTCGCGTGTCTGCGCGGCTGCGGGCTCGTCGTCGCCGTCCCCGAGGGTCGGCGTACGCGCTATGAGCTTGCCGATGCGCGCCTTGCCCACGCACTCGAAGATCTTGTCAGCCTGGTTCTCGTCGTCGATCCCGAGTGCACACCTGCCGACGAGGTGGCGCCGTCGTGACATCGCTCGTCGGCACGCCCGAACGCCGGGCCGTCCTCACCCGGCGCATCCGCCTGTTCGTCGCACTGACGATCACGTACAACCTCGTCGAAGCCGCCATCGCACTCACTGCCGGCGCGCACGCGTCGTCGAGCGCGCTGATCGGGTTCGGTCTCGACTCACTGATCGAGGTCTCATCGGCGGCTGCGGTCGCCTGGCAGTTCGGCGGACACGATCCGGAGGCACGCGAGCGTACCGCCCTGAAGATCATCGCGATCTCGTTCTTCGCGCTCGCCACCTATGTCGGAGTCGACGCCTTGAGATCGGTGATCGGCGACGGCGAGGCAGCGCCTTCGACCGTCGGGATCGTCCTCGCCGCCGTCAGCATCGCCGTGATGCCCGCCCTCTCGTACGCTCAGCGCCGCGCCGGCCGCGAGCTCGGTTCGCGCTCGGCCGTCGCCGACTCAAAACAGACTCTGCTGTGTACGTACCTCTCAGTGGCAGTGCTGATCGGGCTCGGCGCCAATGCGTTGCTCGGCTGGGCGTGGGCCGACGCAGCCGCAGCGCTGGTGATCGCCGCCGTGGCGGTGCGAGAGGGTCGCGAGGCGTGGCGCGGACGTACCTGCTGTGGAGGTGAGAGCTGTGGGTCATGACCATGGCCACGGAGGTCCGGTCGAGCCATCACATCGCCGGCGGCTCGCGATCGTGCTGGCGATCACGGTCTCGATCATGGTCGCCGAGGCGATCGGCGCGTTCATCACCGGCAGCCTCGCGCTGCTCGCCGACGCAGGTCACGCGCTGACCGACGCGGCCGGTCTTGCGATGGCGCTGACTGCCGCCCATCTCGCCGGCCGGCCGCCGAACCGCAAACGTACGTGGGGATTCCTGCGCGCCGAGACCATCGCCGCCGCCGTCCAGGCACTGCTGTTGCTCGCGGTCGGGGTGTACGTGTTCTTCGAGGGAATCCGTCGGTTGTTCGAGCCCGCAGAGATCGAGTCGACCGGCGTGATCGTGTTCGGAGTGATCGGGCTCATCGGCAACACGATCGGCATCGCGATGCTCGCGACGGCGCGTGGGCACAACCTCAACCTGCGCGCGGCGTTCCTCGAGGTCGTCAACGACACCCTCGGATCCGTTGCGGTGATCGCGTCGGCAGTCATCATCGCAACCACCGGCTGGAACCGCGCAGACGCGATCGTCTCGCTCTTGATCGGATTGCTGATCCTGCCGCGGACCATCGTGCTCCTACGCGACTCCGGGCGCGTACTACTCGAGTCGACCCCGACGAACCTCGACCTCGACGACGTACGCCGGCACTTGCTGGCGGTGCCGCATGTGCACGACGTACACGATCTGCATGCGACCCAGATCGCCACGGGAGTGCCGACACTCACCGCCCATGTGGTCGTCGACGAGTCCTGCTTCCACGACGGGCACCTGCCGATGATGCTCGACGATCTACAGGCATGCGTGGCCGAGCACTTCCCGGTCAGCGTCGAGCACTCGACGTTCCAGTTCGAATCGGCCGCGCACGCCGAGCACGAGTTCGACCCGCACCCCTGACTCACGACGCCAGCAGCGGGGCGACCTCCTGCGCGGCGAAGCGTACGAAGGCGTCCGGGTCGTCGTCAGTGGTTGGCTCGAGGATGACCTTGCCTGCGCCCGCATCGACCAGGTCGCGTACCGAACCGGCGGTCGCAGGTGCGTCGCCGGACCGGGTGCTCAGGTATGCCGTGATGGGTGGAGCGGCATCGCGCCCGAATCGGTTTGCGCCCTCTTCGATGAGCTCGCGCGCCCTACGCACGTCGTCGAGCGTCGATTCAGACGTGAGGATCACACCATCGGACAACTCACCGCAGAGGCGCAATGTCTTCGGGCCCGTCGCACCGGCGAGCACCGGAGGCGGCGGTGACGGCGGCCAGTCGAGCGCGACTCGGTCGAGACGTACGTAGCGCCCGTCGGTCGTCACCTCCTCACCGTGCAGCAGCGCGCGAAGTGCGGTCAGATGCTCACGCAGCAAGGTGAGTGGAGACTCTGCGCGTGCCCCGACCTGGTGCATCCACTCCTGCACCCCGTGGCCGACTCCGGCGAGGATGCGCCCAGGGAAGAGACGCTGGAGCGTCGCGACCTCCATCGCGACGAGTGCGACATTGCGCAGCGGAACAGGCAACAGGCCGACCCCGACCGTGAGCCGATCGGACCATGCCAGTGCGGCGGACGCAGTCGCGATACCGCTCTCCAAGAAGCAGTCTTCCCAGAACCAGAGCTCGGCGAGTCCGGAGTCTTCGGCGACGCGCACTACCTCACGTACGCGCTCGGGTGGGTTCTGCGGCAGGAAGATGGCTCCGATGTCTGTCATGGGTCGAAATCGTGCCAGTTGCCTCTGACACGTCAAGGTCGGACTATCAGTCGGCCACGTACGTCGCCCTGCTCGATGCGAGCGTGCGCTTGTGCGGCCGCCGAGAGCGGAAGCTCGTCGGCGATCCGGGTGTCGAGCAGACCCCCGCTGAGCAAACGGTTGAGCCCTCGGGCAGCGGCTGCGAGCTGCGATGCGGGAGCGCGACTGATGGCGAAGCCGCGCACCGAGATGTCGCGGGTGTAGAACGCAGCGGGCAGTCGGTGATCGCTGCCCCTTGCCGCGGTGACGAGCACCCTGCCCCCGGTCGCGACTGCGTCGACTGCCGCGTCGAGAGCCTGCCGACCCGACGTGTCCCAGTAGATGTCGAACCCGTCGGGAGCGGCAGAGGCCAAGGCGCCGGCCAGGTCGTGGTCGCGGAAGTCGAGCACCGCATCAGCGCCGGCCGCGACGCACTCATCGCGATCCGCAGCGCTGCAGGTGACCACCGCGTACGCCCCCGCTTGTTTGGCCATTGCCAGCGCGGCCCGCCCGACGTTGCCCGCGCCACCGCCGACGTACACCGTTTGTCCCGCACGCAGCCCGCCATGTACGAACCAGGCGAGGTACGCCGTGCCCGCCGGGTGGGCGACCGCGACGGCGGTCACGGGATCCACACCGGACGGCAGCGGATAGAGCTGATCGGTCGGTACGACCGCGTACGTTGAGAACGTCCCCTGCCTGCCGCCGTGACCGAGGCTGTTGCACCAGACGCGATCGCCGACCTCGTACGGCGCGCCTGCGCCGGTTCGTACGACCGTGCCGACGAGGTCGCGGCCGATCACGAACGGGAATGGTGTCGCGGTCGCGTAGCGCCCGGACCGTACGAACGTATCCACCGGATCGACCACTGTGGCCTCGACCTCGACCAGCACATCTGTCGGCCCGGGCGTCGGCACCGGCAGCTCGCCGTACTTGATCGAGTCGGCCGGACCGAGCTCATCGATGTACGCCGCCATCATCGTGTCCATGGCACTCCTCAAACAGAGTTTGGTGCGTATTGCACCACCGACTCGCGTTCTGATGGGGCAAAACGCACCAAACTCCCCCGCGTGTCAGCGCGTGAACCCGGACTCCCGCAACGTGATGTTGAGGCGGCCCGACGACAGGTCGTTCTCGACCAGACAACTGCCGGGATACACCTTCGGCACGCCGTGGTACGCCATCCGTGCGGGCCCGCCGAAGACGAACAGGTCGCCCGACTCGAGCTCGACATCGGTCCACGGCCGACCACGTGACTCGGTGTTGCCGAACCGGAACACGCAGGTGTCGCCGATGCTCAGCGAGACGACCGGCGCGCGCGACTGCTCATCCTTGTCTTGATGCATGCCCATCCGGGCCGCGCCGTCGTAGAAGTTCACCAACGCGATATCCGGTTGGTACGCGTCGCCCGCGGCTTGGTCGTCGTACGCCTCTCCGACGGCTCGTCGGCCGAGGTCGCCGAGCCAGTCGGGGAACGCAGTCACCGGTGCACCGTCGACGTCGTCGGCTGTTCGCGAGTAGCGGTATGGCCGCCAATGCCAGCCGAGGCAGACCGTCTGCACACTCATCTGTCCACCGCCCGGCGTCGTCGCGGCTCGCATCGGCGCCGGAGCCTGCGCCCACTCCCGGCACGCGCCGACCAGCGCGCGCTGCGCAGCGGGGTCGAGCCAGCCGGGCAGATGCACGGCTCCGGGCCCGACGACGGTGCGCGTACGGGGAAGCAGGCTCACGCCGCGGCCTCCAACTCGAGCAGCGTGCGCTTGGCCTCGACCCCGCCCACGTACTGGCCGGCGGTGCCGTCGGAGCGTACGACCCGGTGGCAGGGCACCACGACGGGGAGCGGGTTGGTCGCGCAGGCCGTGCCGACCGCACGTACCGCATTGGGGTTGTCGACGAGGCGGGCAACGTCGGCGTACGTCGCGGTCGAGCCGTACGAGATGTGCGAAAGGTGCTCGATCACATTGCGACGGAAGCCGGTCGCAAGCCGAAGGTCGAGCGCCAGATCGAACGTGTCGCGGGTACGCCCGAAGTACTCGTCGAGTTCGTGCGCGACCGCGTCGAGACTCGCCGGTCGCTCCAGCACCCGCGGACTGATCCGTTCGGCCAGGTCACTGAGTACGGCATCACTGCCCTCGGCAACGTACGCGACGCGGACGAGCCCGCGATCGGTCGTCGCCACCAACAGGGGCCCGACCGGCGAGTCGACGGTGCGGTACGCGACGTCGAGAAGTCCGTCCGCCGCCGCCGTGTCGGCCAGCCGCGTGTGCAGCCGCCGGAGAGCCTCGTCCTCGCCACGCGACAGCGCGGCGAGCATGTCGTCGGTGTTCATGAGGATGCTCCTTGTTCCTGTGCCTGCGTGTACTTCGCACGCAGGGTCTTCATACCGTCGGCGGCCGCCCGTCGAGCGGCCGCTTCGGAGTTGCCGAGCAGCGTTGCGATCTCGGCGTAGGGCAAACCGGCTACGTAGTGGTAAGCGATCGCCTCTCGCTGCTTACGCGGCAGGTCTCGGAGCGCGGCCCACAGCTCATCGTCATGATCGGCGGGACCGGGATCGATACCCGCCGTCGCCGGAACCTCGTCGACGGGCACCGGCCGACGCACCCGCGAGCGGTGCTGGTCGATCGCCTTTCGCTTGGCGATCGTCACCAGCCACGCCTCGACGTTGCTGCCGTCAGGCAACTCCGGATATCCACGCATCGCGGCGATGAACGTCTCGGTCCATGCATCGTCGGCATCGTCTGGACCGAGGACGGCCCGACACACCCGCAGCACGGTCGGTCCGTGTTCGGCCACGATCTGCTCGAACGGTTCGGTCATACCCCGAAGACGTCCAAAACCGTCGGAACGTGAGATGCGCGCACGATGCCACGGTACGACGCGGCCGCAGGCGGTGTGGTCACGCGAATGCGAGCGCCGAGACGGCCACGTAGTCGATCGCCGGCTCCGTCGCCGCCCACGCGCGCGCGTCGTCGAGGTAGCGCACGCCCTTCCCGTCGAAGCGGGCGAACGGATTGCTCGACCGGGTCGGACAGCGGCGGGCGTACGCTCCGGGTTTGCCGATTCCGACGAATTCCGACCGCTCGGCGGGCCCGTTGCTCACTGCGCCGACGAGTCGAGGACGCTTGCGATTGCGGGAGCCGACGAGGTTCGCGATCTGGTGGTGCGGGCAGCGCGGGAACGCCTTGCCGGCACCGACCACAAAAGACGCACCCCACGCGTTGGCGCCGAGCACCCAGTCACGCATGCCCGTGGCGAACCGGGCGTACGTACGGTCGTGACTCAGGTTTCGGTAGAGGCGCTCGGTGACGGCCACCCCGAGCGCAAAATCCGATCCCGGATTCTCGGCTCCGCCGTAGCCGAGTGGCTGCGCATAGCGCCTTTTCGCAACTCGCAGCTGGAATCGCAGATCTCGCACGAGATCGCCCCTCGAAACAGCGAGGTTGCGGCGGCCGTACTTCGACAGGGCACGAGCCAGATCGGCGTGAGCGATTGCGCTGTTGTCGTCGCGGGCGAGGGTGTACCAGCCGTGATGCGGTCCGCGGAGATAGGCACGTGCCCAATGCGCCGCCCGTCGCAGGTCACGGCGCACATGCGTACCGCCGAGCCTGCGCGCCGCGATCGCGATCTCCGTTGCGCCGAGCTCCAGGTCGTCGCGCCACTCGTCTTCTTCGTAGTACACGTGCGGCGATGTCGTGAGCAGCCGACCGGGCTGCTTGGTACGTGCGAGAGCGAACACAGTTCGCGCCTTGCGCAGTAGCCGACGCGCGTGGTCGGGGCGACTCTGGGACTGGAGCTGGGCGCCGAGTGCGAACACCGCGGCCATCCGGCCGGCGAGGTTCGGACTGAGCCGCGCACCCGGTCGTCCGGCACGAAACGCCGGCCGGTGCTTGATGAAGTACTTCGGGCTGTGTGGGCGTACGTGTAGCCGATCGTCGCGTTGCGGAAGCCGCCATAGGTCGTGGTCGCCGACGATCTTCTTGCCGCCGTCACCGATACCGACCTGATAGAGCAGTGTCTTCGACTTGTCGAGCCACATCTTGTCGAGCCAGCGCAGCCCGTACATCGCCTCCCGACGCAGCCGCTTGTCGCCCGGCCTCTTGCGTGCCGCGACGAGCAGCGACGCATCGGCGTACGTCGACGTCTCCACGAACTTGAGGTAGTCACCGGCGTCGAACCAGCCACCACTCACATCAACGGGGCCGCCGATCCTGTGCGGCCTGCCGATGAGACGGCCGTTTCGATATCGCGGCTTGGCGTACGTACCCGCACGGCGGTCGCTCAGATGGCTCGGCTTGCGGCGCAGTTGCCCCCTCGGCACGTTGCGGCCATCGCGCTGAGTACGGAAGAAGGTGACTGCATGGCGACGCAGCGGTCGGTACAGCTGCTGCGCAGGCGCGATCTGGAACCGCGGCGATCGTGCCCGGGCGCCTCCCCGCACACGGATCCGGTACGCGCCTCGCTGATGCATCCCACCCAAACGGATCCGGTACACGTGACGGAAGTTCTTGCTCCATCGCCCGATGTCCTTGCCGAGCCGGCCGCGACGTACGACCTTGCCTCGGCGTACGACCGCGTAGCGCGCGTTCGGCGCCGAACGCGCCGTCATCACGTACGCGACCTTCGGCTCTTGCGGCGACCAACCCACCTGGTTGACGCGCACAAAAGCCCGGTTGGCGGGTGTCTGCGACGCCTCGACCTGAGCGGGTACGGCAGCCAGCAGTGCACCCGCGCATGCGAGGGCCCCGACGTTTGCGATCATCCGGCTGGACATCCGCCGATTCTCGCACCGTCGAGGCCTTGCGCGTGGACAGACTCAGCCCTGCATCGCGCTGGGGTCCATCCACATGATCTCCCACTCGTGGCCGTCGAGATCCTCGAAAGCTCCGCCGTACATGAAGCCCTCGTCCTTGGTCTCACGTGACTTTCGGCCGCCCGCCTCGACCGCCTTCGAGACCACCTGGTCGACGTCCTCGCGGCTGTCTGCACTGAGCGCGAGGATGGCCTGCGCGCTGGCGGAGGTATCGGCAATCGACTTGTCGGTGAAGGTACTGAAGAAGTCGCGGACGAGCAGCATCACGGTGGCTTGGTCGTTGACGACCATCGCGGTCGCGTTCTCGTCGGTGAAGTCTGCGTTGAACTCGAAACCGAGGGCGGTGAAGAACGCCACCGACTTATCGAGGTCTGCAACGGGCAGGTTCACAAACAGCATGCGGGACATCGGAGGATCCTTCGTTCGTTCGGTGTGCGTACGACGGGAAGACTCCCGACGCGTACGAAACTCATCGGCGAAGAGAAGTTACTCAGCAGAATCTTGTCGGGCGATACCAATTGTCGGCGGGCGCCCGTACGATCGGATGACATGTCGTCCCATGTCGTGACCGACGGTCCCACCGGACCGGTCACCGAAGAAGATCTGAACCACGCGTTCACCGCGCATCGCCGTGAGCTCACGGGTTTCTGCTACCGCATGCTCGGTGCCGGGGCCGAGGCCGAAGACGCCGTACAGGAGACGATGGTTCGCGCCTGGAAGGCGTTCGGCGACTTCGAGGGGCGGTCGTCCCTGCGGTCGTGGTTGTACCGCATCGCCAACAACGTCTGTGTCGACATGGTGCGCAGCCCGCAGCGCCGCGCACGCCCGATGGAGATGGGGCCTGCCGGGTCGACAGATGCAGTGCTCGGAGAGCAGCTCGGAGAGCACATGTTCGTCCAACCCGTACCCGACGAGCAGGTGATCGACCTCGACGGTGACCCCGCCGCCGTCGCGGCGGCGCGAGAGTCGATCCGCCTGGCGTTCGTCGCTGCGCTGCAGCATCTGCCCGCTCGCCAGCGCTCGGTGCTCATCCTCTGCGAGGTGCTCCGCTGGAAGGCCGCCGAGGTCGCAGAGCTCCTCGATACGAGCACTGCTTCGGTCAACAGCGCACTGCAGCGGGCTCGAGCGACACTCGCGACGGTGCAGGGCGAGCCGCTCGACCCGCGTACCGACCCCGGCCAGGCGGAGCTGCTGGCGAAGTACGTCGACGCGTTCGAGCGCTACGACATCAAGGCCTTGGTGGGCCTACTGCGCGACGACGTGGTGCTGTCGATGCCCCCGTGGGACCTGTGGCTGGAGGGCACCGACGACTTCGCAGGCTGGTTCCTCGGCCAGGGCAGCGTATGCAGAGACGGCAAGCTCATCCCGGTCGATGTCAACGGCTCGCCGGGCTTCGCGAACTACCACAAGGTCGCCGACGGGGTCTGGGACTCGTGGGCGATCCAGGTCATCGAGATCGCCGACGGCAAGATCATCGGTCATCACAACTTCATCGGCACCGAGCACTTCGAGGCGTTCGGCGTACCCCTGCGCATCGAGGCTCAGTGACCGATTAGTTCCGCCTCGGTCGTACGTCTATCCGGCGTGACGACCGATGACGCGCTCCCGTGGGCCCGGATCGTGCTCGTGGTGGGTGACCTTGAGCTGCCCGTCAAGAGCATCGACCGCGCCGTACCCTGCGACCTCGAGCTCGTCGACGACCTGCTCCGGTTCCACTTCGCCGCCAGTAGGCTCGGGCTGCCCATGCGGATCACGGACGTACACGAGGATCTGCGCGAGCTCACCGATCTCGTCGGGGTGACCGACGTGCTGCGATGAGGACGGGACTGCTTGTGTCTGTCGGCTCAGGTCAGCGCATGGACGCCGAGGCCGCTTTCGCCCGGAGCGTGCTCGTCGCGCAGCACGAGGTTGTCGTCGTAGTCGCCGCCGGTCTCCGGTCGGTAGTCGATCGGAACATCCGTCGCCAACCCGACGAGCCGCTTGCGCAGGGACGCGGCAGCGTCGGCGTACTGCTGTGCGGAGACGTGCTCCGCCCCGTGGATGCCGAGCGGCGGCATCGGGTCCATGCCGGTGTACCAGAACGTCCCGTGTAGCAAGGGGAAAAGCACCTGGTCGAGTTGGCCGCTGATCCCACGCGGCCCGAAAGTCTCCTCGGCCGCGCCGATCGTCACGACCGCGAGTCCGCGTTTGCCGCGCAACCTGCCGTCGCCATAACGGAGGTTGTGCCCTGGGTGCTCCGGATCCTGGACTCCGTACGCGAATCCCTTCACGAACACGCGGTCGATCCAGCCCTTCATGATCGCGGGCATGCCGAACCACCACAGTGGGAACTGGAACACCACGGCGTCGGCCCATTCGAGCTTCTCGATCTCGGCGCGGATGTCAGAGCTGAGCGTCTCGGTCTGGTACGCGTGCTTCGACGCCGGTCCGATGCGCAACCGCTCCTCGGCCACCTGCTCGGTGTAGTCGTCGCTGTCGACCGTCGGCTTCCAGTCCATCGCGTATAGATCCGACTCGCGGACCTCGTGCCCGAGTTCGGCGAGCGTCTCGAGTCCGGCGGAGCGCAAGGCGCCATTGAGGGAACGGGCTTCGGGGTGGGCGTAGATCCATAGGACGTTCATGGGATAGATCCTGGTCGGACGAGCTCGGCACAACAATGGCTTGATAGCCAACATGTGCAAGAATCAGGCCATGCACAGGGTCGTCGTACTCGCCCGACACGGAGTGATGCCGCTCGAGCTCGGGCTCGTACACCAGATCTTCGGCGCGGCGAAGACCGCCGACGGAAGTCGGCTGTACGAGGTCATCACCTGCACGCCGACACCCGGTCAGGTGCGGACCAACGCCGACTTCGCCATCGAGGTCGACCACGGACCCGAAGCGATCGACTCCGCAGATACCGTCGTGGTGCCCGCGTCCTATGAGTACGACAACCAACCCGGCGGTTCAGTAGTCACCGCCGATGTCGCCGACGCGCTCGATCGGGTACGCCCCGGCACCAGGCTCGCCTCGATCTGTACGGGCAGCTTCTTGCTGGCGGCCGTCGGCCTGCTCGACGGCCGGCCGGCAACCACGCACTGGCAGTCTGCCGAGCGGTTCCGTGCACAGTTTCCCAAGGTGCGACTCGACCCAGACGTGCTGTACACCGACGACGGCGACGTACTCACGTCCGCAGGCGAGGCGTCCGGCATCGACCTCTGCCTCCATCTGATTCGTCGCGACCACGGCAGCGCCGTTGCGAACGCCGCCGCTCGCTCCAACGTCGTGCCCCCGCACCGCGACGGCGGCCAGGCGCAGTACATAAGGCGACCGGTCCACGAACCAGAGCAAGCATCAACCGGCGCAGCCCGCCAGTGGGCGCTCGCAAATCTCGACCGCCCGTTGTCACTTCGTGAGCTGGCAATGCAGGAGTCGATGAGCGTACGTACGTTCACCCGGCGCTTCCGCGAGGAGGTCGGGCTTTCGCCCGGTCAGTGGCTTGCACAGCAACGGCTCGACAGAGCACGCGAGCTGCTCGAGCAAACGGATCTGCCGATCGACACCGTGGCCGCACAAGCGGGGTTCGGTACGGGGACCTCCCTGCGGCAACAACTGCATGCCACTCTGGGGGTCTCGCCCCGTGCATACCGACGGACGTTCCGGGTACCCGTCACGCCGTGAACATCCGTGGGATCACAGTGCGAGGTGGAGGCGGAGCGCGTCATCGAGCATCGTCATCGACGCGTCCGATACGAGGCCCACGGCCGGGCCCAGGCGTTCGGCGTGCGATTTGCGCCATCGTTGCTCACGATCACCGTTGGCCGACGCTTATCGGATTCCGACCCCACGAACCGGCGCGAGGTCAGCGATCCGTACTTCCCCGCGTCGCATCAGCGAGCAAGCCCGTCGCCGACTGCGCTCTCCCACGTCTCGGAGTCCTCAGACCATTCGGCCGAGGCCCGCTCGTATGCATCGGCGAGCTCGGAGGACCGCAGCAGGAGGAGTGCCCGGCGTAGCACGGCGGACCGCGATCCGGTCTCGTGCTTACGTGCGTACTCGTCGATGAATGCGACATCCTCCTCAGGAATGCTGATGCCGAGCTTCATACCGGCAATGCTACTCCGGTCATACCCGCGGATCATTGGGCTGCGGTGACGTTCTTGTGCGCGTTCAGACTGGCGAGATCGGCCGCCGCTCGGCCGGCCGCCAGACCCTCGGCATTGCTGACCGATGAGCGTCTGCCCTTGCTGAGGTGCGGGAACAGGTCGGCGCACGCCGCATCGACCTGGGCTTCGTGACGTCTGAGTACCGGCACCAGTGCCTTCTCGTCGCCGGTCTCGCGCACGACCTCGGCGGCCGCTGCGCGTAGGCGCTGACCGATGCGGTCCGCGTACGCGAGCAGGAACGAACGTCGGAACGATCGGGTGCGCGACGTGCCCCACCCGTCACTTCGACTCCCGTGCGCGAGCATCGCCGTCTGCGCTTGCACGAGCAGCGATGCGGTCATCAGCTCGACCGCGTCGATATCGCCGGCCGCACCGAGCACCGTCACGAACTCCAACTTCTCGGTGAACACCGCGCGGCAGCGATTGGCCATGGACACCTGGTGGATCAGATCGGCCTTCGCGGAAACGTACGGCGCGTCTATCCAGATGCGCCGCACGCTCACGCGGCTCCGATCGGCATCGTCGACCGGCTCGTCGAGCAACTGGGTGAGCGCGTACCGGCTGATCAGCTCCTGCGCCTTCGCCGACAGCGCCTCGGCTTCTTCAGCCGATTCGGTCGACTCTGCCTTCGCAAGGAGCGCACGTACGCGCGTCAGGTGTTTGGAGCTGGACGCCGCAGCCTCACCCGACCGGCCGGTTCGCGATGAGCCCAAGATCGTGACCGTGTGCTCGATCGGAGGAAGCGCCACGAGAACCGCGAGAAGCCCGAAGACGATCGTCAGGTCGGATGGCGACAGCAACTCCGGTGTCTTCGGGTGGGGGAGTCGGTTGAGGTCGTCGTACCACGACGGCGAGCTCGGTCCGCCAGCATGCCTCTCGGTCTCGGCATGCAGTAGCCAAGACAGGATCGGCAGCTGTTGCTCCTCGCCCCGGCGTCGGACCACCTCGTACAGGTCCGTCGGCGCCCAGCCGCTCTCCACGGCCGACGCGAGCACGTAACTGAGGCAGTCGGTGATCGCATCGCTCATCACCTCGCGACCGGTGCGGCTCGCGAGCTTCACCACCGCATCGGCCACGTCTTTGGCGATCCGCGGCGACCGCTGCACCTCGATGACCACCCACGACAGCACGGTCTTGGCGATGGCCGGACCGTCCATACCGACGAAAGGATCCTCGAACTCTGGTGGCCGCGCACGGCTGTTCTCGGATGCCGGATCGTCATCGACCCGCGCCCGACCTGGCGCCGATCGCGGCCGCCGGTGTCTCGCTCCCAATGCCATCTCCTGTCCTCAGCGTTCGTCGGGCAGATTAGTGGCCTGCACTTCGCTCGGGTCGGCAGTGAGCGCCGAACTGTGGATCGCGGGTCGCCTGTGGACGAGGAGTGGTCGGAACGCAGAACGCCCGCCCCGGATCGCGGGACGGGCGTCGTACGTCAGGCGCGACGGTCAGTCGCAGTTCTCGTCGACGTACTCCGTGATGTTGGTCGACGCAGACGAGACCTCCTCCGGGTCCATCTCGGAGACGGACTCGGGGTCGTTGACGACGTCGCGAAGCAGTTCCATGTCGTCCTTGATCTCATCGGGCGCAGCGTCGACCGCATCGTCGATCGCGTCCTTGGTCTCGCTGGACTCGGGGTCGAACGAATCTAGATCGCCGCCGGCGTCACAGAAGTCGTCTCCGCCACCACAAGCGGTCAAAGTACCTGCGGCCATGATTGCCGCGGCAACTGCCAGTCCTGCTCGACGCATGCGTGTATCTCCTCAGTAGCTAAGTGGGTTTACGGCCTGCGCCGTATCCGGGCTCGATCGGCCCGGCGAACACTGTAGATGCTGAGGCACCCGGCCGGGTTCCCGGGGAAGGCGAGATGAACAGCGAGCGTACGTTCGCCGACTCACCGGATCTCATAGCAAAGGTCCGCTCTGCATGGCCAAGCTGCCATGCAGAGCGGACCTCTACCAGGTGAAGCTGGTGAACGACCAGCCGAATCAGACCGTGAAGTCGACTCCCTGTGCGAGCGGCAGCTCGCCGGAGTAGTTGACGGTGTTGGTCGCGCGGCGCATGTACGCACGCCACGCATCCGAACCCGACTCGCGGCCGCCGCCGGTGTGCTTCTCGCCGCCGAACGCGCCGCCGATCTCGGCGCCGGACGTGCCGATGTTGACGTTCACGATGCCGCAGTCGGCGCCCTCTGCCGAGACGAACTTCTCGGCCTCGGCTTGATCTTGGGTGAAGATGCTCGCCGACAGGCCCTGTGGCACGTCGTTCTGCAGGGCGATCGCCTCGTCGAGATCGTCATACGGCAGGACGTACAGTAGCGGCGCGAAGGTCTCGTCGCGCACGATCGGAGCCTGCTGGTCGATGCGTACGATCGCCGGCTCGGCGTAGTAGGCGTTGGGAGCCGCGTCTTCGAGGCGACGGCCGCCGCCGACGATGAGCGAGCCACCGGCGTCCTTAGCGGAGTCGATCGCGCGGGTCATCTTCTCGTACGCCTGCTGGTGGATCATCGGGCCGACGAGGGTGCCGTCGGCCATCGGATCACCGATCGGCAGCCGCGAGTACGCGCCGGCGAGACGCTCGCTCAGATCGTCGACGACACTGCGGTGCGCGATGACGCGACGCATCGTCGTGCAGCGCTGCCCGGCAGTGCCTGCAGCGGAGAACACGATGCCGCGCATGGTCAGGTCGAGGTCGGCCGACGGCGTCACGATGGCAGCGTTGTTGCCACCGAGCTCGAGCAGCGAACGTCCGAACCTCTCGGCGACCCTCGGGCCGACGATGTTGCCCATGCGGGTCGAGCCGGTCGCGCTCACCAGCGCGACGCCCGGATCGTCGACCAGCGTCTGGCCGACCTCCTGCGCACCGATCACGAGCTGGCTCACGTACTGAGGAGCGCCGACCTCGCGCACGGCGCGGTCCAACAGGGCCGCGCAAGCGGCCGACGTCATCGGCGTGAGCTCCGACGGCTTCCAGATCACCGGGTCACCGCAGACGAGGGCAACGGCGGTGTTCCACGACCAGACGGCCGCCGGGAAGTTGAACGCGCTGATGACGCCGACGACGCCGAGCGGGTGCCAGGTCTCCATCAGGCGGTGACCCGGGCGCTCAGACGGCATCGTGCTGCCGCCGATCTGACGCGAGAGACCGACCGCGAAGTCGCAGATGTCGATCATCTCTTGGACCTCGCCACGAGCCTCCGAGGTGATCTTGCCGACCTCGAGACTGATGAACGTGGCGATGTCGTCCTTGTGCTCGACGAGCAGCTCACCGAAACGCTTGACGAGCGCACCGCGTACCGGTGCCGGTACGACGCGCCACTGCTTGAAGGCGTCTTGCGCACGCTCAACGGCCTGCTTGACGGCGGTCTCGTCCTCGTAAGCGACGGAGAACACCGGCTCACCGTTGATCGGCGAACGGTTCGTGACGTCGCTTCCCAGCGCGTCGGCGTCGACACCGCAGCGGTCGAGCGTCGTACGGGCGATCTCCGTAAGCCGCTCCGAAGTCGGAAGGGTGGTTGGCGGTGTCACAGGCTCCTCCTCGAGCTGGTATAGCAAATAGTGGATTCGTTCATACGATGTTGGTCTCCGGACGTAGGCCTGCGCGCGCAAATCTGCTCGCGTCGAGGCCGCCGACGTCGACGAAGGGTTCGTTTCCAAGATAGATGTCGCGCATGACCTCGCCAACCGCCGGTCCCATCAGGAACCCGTGACCGGAGAAGCCGGTTGCGTACAGGAACCGACTCACTTCGGCCGCCTCACCGATGAGTGCATTGTGGTCGGGCGTCTCCTCGTAGAGTCCGGCCCATCCGCTGGCCAGTCCGACGTCGCTCAGGCCGGGCGCTCGGCGCTCGATCGCCTCACCGAGCCGCGGCAGCCAGTCCTGGCTCTGCGAGAGCTTGAAGCCGGGCGTCTCGTCCGGATCGGACATACCCATCAACAGGCCGTCACCCTCGCCGTGGAAGTAGAAGCTGGTCGCGAAGTCGATCGTGAACGGCAGGTCAGGCGGCAGATCGGCGATCGCCTCCGAAATCAGGATCTGCCGGCGTAACGGCGTCACCGGCAGATCGACACCGGCCCAGGCACCGATCTGCTGCGCCCACGCGCCGGCCGCGCAGACAACGGTCGCGCATTCGATCCGCCCGGCTTCGGTACGCACGGCGCGGATGTGTCCGCCGTCGACGTCGATGCCCGTCGCGGCGCACGAGGTGGCAATGCGTACGCCGAGCCGTCGCGCCGCCGAGGCGTACCCGAGCACGACCGACTCGGGTGTGCAGTGCCCGTCGTTGGGACCGTACGCAGCGGCGAGCAAACCTTCGGTGGAGATCAGCGGCGAGAGCTTCTTCGCCTCGTCGACGTCGATCATCCGAGTCTGTACGCCGAGCTCGTTCTGCAGTGCGACGTTGCGCTCGAACGTCGCCACGGCATCGGGCGAGTCGAGCAGGAACAGATACCCCACCTGATGCAGGTCGATCTGCTGGCCGAAGATCGCCTCGAAGTTCTCGAAGGTCTCCAGGCTGCGTGCGCCGAGAACGATGTTGACCTCGTCGGAGAACTGCGCCCGCACACCACCGGCCGCCTTGCACGTCGAGCCCGAACCCAGCGCGTCCTTTTCGACCAGCACCACATCGCGTACGCCCGCCTTCGCGAGGTGGTACGCCGTGCTGAGGCCCATGACGCCGCCGCCGATGACGACGACATCGGCGTGTGAAGGCAGATCCTGGCGAGTCATCCCACCATGATCCCCTCGCGGATGCCCAGAAGCGAAGCCACCTCGTCGAGCGACACTTGCCGCTCGGCGGCGTACAGATCGTACGGGTCGTTGACCGTACGACCGATCGCCTCAGACATCCACTCGATGTCTCGCGGAGCGCCGCCCTGCAAGGCGTCCATGTTGCCGGTCGAGGTGAGGTTGGAGGCGAAGATGCCCGCCGCGGAACGCGGTAGGAAGTCTTCGTACACGATCGGTTCGGGTGTCACCCAGCCCTGGCCGATGAGCTCGGCGAGCTCCCGCGGCGGTGTGCCCGTCGGCCGGTCGGCGTTCACCGAGAACGTGAAGTACGCGAGGTCGCGACGGGCGAGCTCGGACTCCGAACCCGGTAGCTCTTCGCGCCAGACCTGGGATGCGATCGCCTGACGACCTGCCTCGGGCCGCGCCCGGTGCCTGTTGTCGACGACAGCGACCATCCGGTCGTACACGTCGCGACCCGCGGGTGTCAGCGCGACTCCGCGCGCCTCGACCTCGCCGAACCGTACGCGCAACTCACCCGTCGTGAGAGAGCCGTCGGGTTCGCGCATCTTGCGCGGCTCGGCGAGTGCGCGAAATGACGTCTGGCGCAGCAGGACATCCGGTCCGTCCCAACGCGGTGGACCCTGAATGGCATCGATCATCGCGATGCCACGATCGGTCATGCTGTCGTACAGGTCGTCGATGTCGAGTACGCGCGGCGTCAGGTGGTTGATGTGCGTGCTTGCCACCCCGCCGATGTCGGCCGCGACGCCGGAGATGCCTTCGAGCTCTTCGTACCAGGCGCGGTCGACGGGTTCAGCCGACAGCGCGAACGACGCGGCCGCCAGATCGAGGAACTCCGCTGCCCGCTCCTCATCGAGCCCGCCGTCGGCTTCGGCCCGGTCGGCGAGCTCCAGCAACCGTTGCGGGAACAACTCGCGGGCATCGAGGAACCGCTTCAGGCGAGACTCCAGATCCGCATCGAAGAAGCGGCGGTCCTCCGGTACGAGCATCGAGGTGAACACCCGGAACGGGTTCTTAGCCAGCTCGGCGCGATCAGTCGGGCGGAACGCCGTCGACACGACGGGAATCGGCTGTGGCTTCGCATCGCGCAGGTCGTAGAAGCCGGTCGGACTCATGCCGAGAGCGCCGAAGATACGGGCGACCTGGGCGAGCTCGGTCGGCGTACCCACTCGGATCGCGCCGTGTCGTTCGGCGGTCACGCGGTCGATCGAACCCAACCGTTCTGCGTCGGCCCCGTCGCGCTGCATCACGCGCGCGTTCACCTCATGCGACACCTCGACGAGAGTGTTGTACGCGGGCACCTCGCTGCCGTACAACTCCGACAGCCGCAGCGCGAACCTCGCTCGCAGTTCGCTCGTCTCGACGGTCACACCGTCACCTCCGTTAGTTCCGCGGGGCACTGGCCGCGCAGCTCCATTGCCTTACGTACGCGCTGGCGCGCGAGCATCGTCGCGGCCTCGTGCGGCGTGATCTCATGCGTCGTGCTCTCGCCGAGGACGGTCGGCACGTTGGCTCGTACCTTCGCCGAGATCATGGTGAAGATCGCCGCAGGCTCGACGGGCAGCGCCGAGTAGCGCGCGTCCATCGAGTGTGCGGCCGCGATGATGCCGCCACAGTTGGCGATGAAGTCGGGTACGAGAGCGACGCCGCGCTTGTGCAGCACCGCACGCGACGACGGGTTCGTCGGCAGGTTGGCGCCCTCGACGACGAGGCGGGCGGTCGTCGACCCCGCGATCGCATCGCCGATGACGTCTTCGCGTGCCGCCGGTACGAGGATGTCGGTCTCGACCGAGAGCGCGATATCGGCCGGTTGCACACCGCCGTACTCGCGTACGCAGTCGTCGCCGACCTCGGTACGAAGGCGCGCGAGCCGGGCGACGTCGATGCCGTCCGGCTCGTGCACCGCGCCGGCCGCCGTCGACACCGCGACGATCGTTGCTCCCAGCTCGACGAGGCGCTCAGCCGCCGCCTGGCCGACCGCGCCGAAGCCCTGGATCGCGACCCGCGACCCGCTCAACGGAAGGCCGATCGCCTGCGCCGCAGCATCGGTCGCCTCCGCGACGCCGAAGCCGGTCACGCCGAGCTTGTCGTACGGTACGCCACCCAGCGCTCGTGGCAGTCCGACCGCAGCACCACGATCGCGCAGCTCGTCGATGAAGATCGCGGCATCGTCTTCGGCGAGGCCCATGTCGAGCCCGAACACGTACTCCGAGGGAACCTCGTTGGCAAGGGCACGTGCGAACGCCCGCAGCACTGATTCCTTGTCAGCACCGTTCGGGTCACCCAGAATGCCCGCCTTGGCGCCGCCGTGGAACAGATCGACGGCCGCCCACTTCCACGTCATGGTGCGGGCGAGTCGGGCGACCTCCTCGACGGTGAGCGTCGGGCTCATCCGGGTGCCGCCCTTGCCCATGCCGCGTGCGGTGTTGTCGATGACCAGGACCCCACGCATGCCCGTACGTCGGTCGGACACGCAGACGACCTTCTCCGGGCCCCATTCGTCCATCGCCGCCAACATGTCCGTCATCGCCTCGCGTACCTCCACAGATCAGACGGCCGATCGTCGTTGACCGGTCGCTGCCAGCATGGCGCGCGGGGTACGCGAGTTGCCAGGGTTCGAGCGCCCGAGTGGGTTGGGTCAGGGTAAGCAACCCTGTTGCCCGCTCACCGCCACCGCCACCACCGCCGCCCCTCCGCTGGGCGCCGACAGCCTGAGCGGCTCGGCTCGCTACGCCCCGTGCCGAGACACCGCGTAGCGCAGGAAGGCGAAGCCGCCCGATGCGCTCGCTTCTTCGAGACGCAATCGCTGCTCGATGCGGCGTGGCAGCACCGGCGCACCGCCGCCAAGGAACACAGGAGCGACACCGAGGATGATCTCGTCGAGCAAGCCCGCATCGTCGCACTGACCGACGAGGTCACCACCGCCGATGACCCAGACGTTGCGATCACCCGCGGCCTCGGTCATCTCCGCGTGCGTGGGTTCGACGTCGCCGCGTACGAAGCGGATGTCGGCGCCAGGAATGACGGGCAAGTCCCGATGGGTGAACACCCACATCGGCCGATCGGCGTAGAACTCCTGCCACCGCTGCGGATTCTCGAGGAGGTTTTCCTGGTCGATCACCCACTCGTAGGTGATCGAACCGCACGCCATGGCACCGACCTCGCCGAAGAACGTCTCCCACCGCTCGTCCTTCTCGGCAGGACGCGATGCGGCGAACAACCAGTCCAAGCTGTTGTGCTCGTCAGCGATGTATCCATCGATGCTGACCCCCGTGTAGTACTGCGTCTTCGTCATGTCCGTACTGTGTCATCGGGCGCCGACAGCCGCGTCGATTCAGGTCGCCTCCACGCCCTCCGTACCAGCCGCAACGTCGGTCGCGGCCGAGGTCAGTGCGTCGACGGCGGCCGGGGCACTTGGTCCCGCCCCGATCGGGCGGTGAAGTGCGAGTACGTGCCGGCGTACGTCGACGTCATCGAGCGAACGAGCAACGATCCCCTCAGCAGGTACATGCGCGAGTGCGGGTACGAGCGCGATTCCGAGCCCGGAGCGGACGAACTCGCGGATCACGTCGTAGTCGTTGCTGCGCACGCTGACCTGGGGTACGAAGTCGGCCTCGGCACAGATCCGGTCCAGGCACGTCGCACCCGATGAGCCTTCGCGCGTACGCACCCAGGTCTCGTCCTCGAGATCTGCCAGGGTCACGGTCTGCTCACCGGCGAGCCGATGACCATCGGGCAGCAGGAGTACGAGCCGCTCCTCGACGAGCGGCGTACGCGTCAGGCCGGCCGGCCAGCGCTGCGGAACGAGGTCGTAGCGGTAGACGACGGCGACGTCCAACTCCCCGTCGCGCAGCAGCGCGACCAGTTCCGCGGGCTCGCCCTCGTCGAGCTCGACGCGTACGTCGGGATGTGCCTGCCGGTACGCCGCGAGCCCGCCCGGCAGCAGTCGCTCACTCGCCGTCGGAAAGCTACCGAGCCGCAGCCGTCCGAGCTCACCGGCGACAAGTCCGCGTACGTCGTCGTCGAGCCCGTCGAGTGCCGAAAGGGAATCGCGGGCACGCTCGGCCAAGAACTCCGCCGCCGGCGTAGCGGTGATGCTGTGCGCGTCCCGCTCGAACAGCGGCAACTGCACTGCCCGCTCGAGGGCGGCGATCTGCTGCGAAACCGCCGATGCCGTATAGCCCAACTGTCGTGCGGCATCGGCGAACGACCCCGTACGTATGACCGCGGTGAGCGTACGCAGGTGCACGGGGTTGAGCATGCCGCCACCCTATGCGCGTCGAGTGGCTCAGTCCTCGACCGGCTTCTTCCGGTCGCTGTTGATCGCGATCGTCGACAGCCAGACCACGGCGCCGATATCGATGCCGAAGAAGACCAGCGTCCAGATCAGGATCTCGGCGGTCATCGTGCACCTCCCTTACGTCCCGTGCGGGGCAATCGGATCCGGCGAAGGTTCGGGTCCTTGACGAACGCGGCACCGGGGCCCATCGACGACGCCATCGGACCGCTCATCACCTTGTCGGCCAGGAAGTTGTTGAGCGCCAGCATGATCAACGCGAGAATCGCCCACTGCACGATCATGGTGCCGAAGCTGAACTGCGACCACGGGTTCCACCACTCGTCGACGTCCTGAACCGACTGCTGCAACCACCAGCCGAGCAGTACGACGAGCATCACCGGGAAACCGTAGATGCAGATGTTCCACCACCGGCCGACCCGGACGTCACTTGCCTCGTCCAGCTCCCGCCTCGCCCGCTCGACGCCGTACTTCATCATCGCGATCGCCGCGCACAGGCCACTGAGCAGCAGCCCGATGCCCCAGACGTTGTCCTGGTTGGTCAGGAACTCGACGCTGTACGCAGATGGGATGCCAGCGACGAGCGTCGCGAGCACAACCCAGCCGACCGCGCTCCTGCGCTCGAGGCCCATGTCCATGATGTTTCGGGCCGACAGCTCGACCATCGCGATCAGACTGGAGATGCCGGCGAGGAACAGCGCAAGGAAGAACAGCGGCCCGAAGACGGCGCCGCCGGGCATCTGACCGAGCAGCTCAGCGAAGTAGGTGAACGCGAAGTTCTGATTGCCCGCGCCGGCGGCCGTCGCCGCGTACTCCTCGCCGCGTAGCGAGAAGACGGTGCACAGGACTGCCGTGCCGGCGAGCAGCGAGGCGAGCAAGTTGGCCGAACAGGTGAGTCCGGCGTTGACCGCCATGTCCTCGCGCTTGCGCATGTAAACCGAGTACGTGAGATAGAGACCCCAGCCGGCACCGGTCGAGAACGCCATCTGGGTGAATGCCTGCAGCCACATGTCGGGCTCGCCGAACTGACTCCAGTCCGGTACGAACATGTACTCCAGACCGCCCGACGCACCGTCGAGGGTGAGTGCCTGGATCACCAGAATCACCAGGATCACGAACAGCACGGGGATCGCGATGTTCAGGACGGTCTCGATGCCGCCCTTGAGTCCGCGCAGGACGATGTAACCGACGATCGCGATCGAGATGACGTGGAAGAACATCGGCTGCCACGCGCTCTCGCTGAAGTCGAGCCAGGTAGCAGCAGTGTCGACGTTGTCGCCGCTGAACTCTCCGGTGAGCGAGTAGACGAGATACCGCAGCGCCCAGCCGCAGATCACCGAGTAGTAGAACATGATCGCGATCGTCACGAAGCCCATGAAGCCGCCCATCCAGGCGAACTTGCGGCCCATGAAGTCGCGGAAGGCACCGACTGTGCCGAGCCGGCTCTTCGAGCCGAGCAGTGCCTCGGACATCAACAGCGGCACTGCCCACACGAGGTTGGCGATGATGAGCGCGATCAGGAACGCGCCGCCGCCCCATTCACCGACCACCCGTGGGAATCGCCAGAGGTTGCCCGTACCGACCGCCATGCCGACAGCAGCCGCAATGAACGTGAACCTGTTCTTGAACACCTCGCCAGCCATGGCCAGCATCTTGGCGTGTTACCCAGGTCACACGCAAGGGTGTATTCGGGTCGGCCCGAATGCGGTCGATCGTTGCGGATCACGCTGCGCGTCAGTGGAGTCCTGCCACAGCGGCCACCGGCGTCCCAGCGGGCAGGGCAACCTCCCACTTTGCACGGTGTATCTGCCATGCAAAGCGGAGTTTCACCATGTCTACTTGGTGAACTGGCGCCGAACGTCGTCGAGTACGGGCCCGAGGTCGCTCAACGAGTCGATCTCGTACGCGGGTTGTGGGCCGTCGGGATCGACCCGGTGGCCCGGCCGCGCAACCCGGACTGTCATGAGACCCGCCTCCAGAGACCCGCGTACGTCGCGGGCAGAGGCCGCCACATGCACGTGTCCGCCCGTGTGCTCGGCGGCTCGCCGGTAGATCCGGCTCCCCGGTTTGTACGCGCGTAACCGCTCGGAGGTGAGTACGACCTCCGGGTCGACCAGACCCGCGATCTGCGTACGCGCGAACAGCGCGTCGTCGACGTTCGACAGGATGCCCAGCCGGTGTGCGCCACTGAGCTCTGCCATCGCGGGTACGACATCCGGCCACGGCGACCAGTCGGGGATCGTCGCGTGCACCGCGCGCAGGTCGACCTCTGCGTCCGCATCGAGGCCGCGGTCGGCGTACGTCTGCGCGAGCGTACGCGTCGACACCGAAGTGAAGGACTCCCACTCACCGCCAGCTTCCAATCGCTCGGCGAGCCCCTTCTGCGCCGCCTTGTTCAAACCGTCCCAGACGTCGTACAACTCGGTGCCGGTCACAGCCCAATCGCGCGCACGAGCAAACGAGTCGAACGTGCTCGAAGCGCCGCTTCGAGTGTCGAGGAGCGCACTGAACAGGTCGAAGGTGACGATCACGCCGCGATCGTACGCGGCGAGCCGTCTCGATTCGTTCGGATGGGAGGGAACCCGGCCGACCATCGGCTTCGTTGGACTGGCCAGGAGGTACCCATCATGCAATGCCCCACCGACGGATCCACCCTCGTCATGAGCGAGCGGTCCGGCATCGAGATCGACTACTGCCCGCAATGTCGGGGCGTTTGGCTCGACCGCGGAGAGCTCGACAAGATCATCGACCGAGGCGTCGAGATGTCTGCCCCGCAGGCTCGCCCACAACAGCCAACCTACGAACAGCCCCGTTACGAGCAGCGTCGGTACGACGACCGTTCGTACAAGCGGAAGAAGAAGGAGCACTGGCTGAGCGATCTGTTCGACTGAGCCGGCAGGATCACTGCGTACGGATCGACTCGATCATCCGGGTGGCGTGCTGGTCACCGTGACCGGCGGCGATCTGCTCGTCGAGCATCGTCGCGACGGCCGATAGGACGCCGGGCCTGACACCGGCGTCCTCTCCCGCCTGGACGATCGTGCCCACCGCGGTCCTGGTGAACACCAGATCCTGCACGTCCGTCGCGTACTCGCTCGAGTCGATCAGCTCCGCCGCTCGTGGCAGTGATCCGGCCATCGCCCGCAGCCACGACTGGAGCGTGTCCGCGAACTCGGCAGCCTTCACGCCGGCGCTGCCGACCATCGCGTACGCCTGGTACGCACCGGCGAACATCGCATACATCGCTGCCAGCATGGCGAGGTCCTGCAGTGCGGCCATCCCGGCGTCGTCGCCCAGGTATTGAGCCGATCCCAGCAGGCCGAGCGCCTCGCGATGGTTCCGGTAGACGTCGGCGTCGCCGCTGTACAGCAACGAAGCCGCCGGCGTACCGATCATCGACGGAATCGCCATTATGCCGCCGTCGAGGTAGCCGATCCCGTGATCGGCCGCCCAGTCGGCCATCGCGCGCGCCTCATCGGGCGTACCCGTTGTGAGGTTCACGATCGACCTACCCGCCAAGACCGGCGCCTCGCGCTCGAGTGACGCCCGAGCATTCGCATAGTCGCGTACGCACACGATCGAGAGCCTGCTCGACGTCACTGCACCATGGAACGAGTTGGCCTCCCGCGCACCCGCGGCGACTAGTGCTTCGGCACGTCCCGGCGATCGGTTCCACACCGTCGTCGGATAGCCCTCCTCGAGCAGCCGGGCGGCGAGCGCGCGGCCCATCTCGCCGAGGCCGACGACTGTCACGGCTGTCGCGCTCATGCCGCTTCTTCCTCGACCCGTGGGGATTTGATCATCTCGATCAGGCTGGTCCAGCCCTGACCTCCTCGTCCGTCGGCGAGTGCTCGGCGGTAGAGATCCCGAACGGCTGCAGGGAGCCCTGGGTCGATGCCGGCTTCCTCACTCGCCCTGGTGATGTGGTCGATGCCGGCGGCCATCATCGTGAGGCTTGCTCCCTGGTCTACGTACTCGCGACGGTCGATCTCGCCGGCCACGCCGTCCATGAAGTACGGCATCTCACTCACGAGCCGGCTTGCGTACGGAAGGAACTCCTCTGCAGTGACCCCTGCGGACCCGACCAATGCGACCGCATGCTGGATGCTCGCCAACATCGTCATGAACAGGTCGAGCTGCGCTTGGTACCACAGTTGCGCGAGGCCCGGACTCTCGCCGCGGTAGTCGACCTTGCTCAGCACCTCAAGCGTCGAGCGATGTCGATCGACGAGAGCCACGGGCCCGCTGTAGAAGGTGTATGCGCCATCCTTGCCGACTAGTTCTGCCGGCACCATGATGCCGCCAGTGATGAAGCCGGCGCCGCGCTCCCCAGCCCATTCGGATGCACGTTGGGCCTCGCTCGGCGTGTCCGAACTGAGGTTGACCAGCGTCTTATCGACGAGCTGATCGGTCGCGGCACCGAGAAGGTCGTACATCGCCTGATAGTGCGTGAGGCTCAAGACGATGACGTCCGAGGCCGCGAGCGCGTCTGATGCCGAATCGGCCTGCCTCGCGCCGGAGCGTACGAGTTCGTCGGCCTTGCCGGGTGTGCGGTTGAACACCGTCGTCGGGTGACCTGCGTCGATGAAGGTGCGTGCCATGGCCTGGCCCATCGGGCCGAGTCCGATCACGGTAACGGGCGTACGAGACATGCGAATGTCCTTGTCTGGCTGGAAAGTGACGTTCGTGAGCGCCGGGTCGGCGCCTACAACAAGCGTGCACCGGCGCACTACAACGCACCAGTACCTACTTTGAAGTCAGGTACTTACCTAGAAGTCAGTAAAGTGGGCTCATGCACAAGCAACCGCGCCCGTACGTCTGCGGGATCGACGCCGCGATCGATGTCGTCGGCGGCAAATGGAAAGTGCTCATCCTGTGGGCGCTCAACGAAGACACCCAACGTTTCGGTGAGCTTCGGCGAATGGTTCCGGGGATCACCGAGAAGATGCTGATCCAGCAGCTGCGCGAGCTCGAGGCCGACGGTGTCGTGCACCGCGAGGTGTACCCCGAGGTACCACCGAAGGTCGAGTACTCCCTGACCGACTTCGGCACATCGCTCAACGACGCGCTCGGGCCGCTCGGCGCCTGGGGTCGCGAGCACATGGAGCGGATCGTCGCGACGAAGGCCCTCTCTGCAACCTGATATACCATATTTCGCGGAGGTGGTACGTGTGGTCGACAGCGCAACTCGACGCGCGTGGGCAGAGCACCTCGGCGTGGACACCGGCTCCATCGATCCGGACGCACTTCGCCGCGAACTGGCTTCGGGCACCATCCCGGGCGCGCTCGCCGAAGCCGCAGCGCACTCCGACGGCACGATCGCGGTCGGCTCCGAGCGCCTCACGTACGTCCAGCTGCACGAGCGGGTGACACGCACGGCCAGCTCCCTCGCCAGCCATGGCATCGGGAGCGGAGATCGAGTCGTCATCAGCGCACCGACGTCGATGCCGTTCATCGTCGCCTACCTCGCCGTCCTGCACCTCGGAGCGACCGTCGTCCTCGCGAACCCCACCTACACCCAGTCCGAGCTCGACGGGCTCATCGAACGCTCGAGCGCCCGTTTGCTCGTCACCGATGCACCGCCGAGCACTCCGACCGCGGTGGCCGCTCTCGCCGACCTCCAGACCTTCACTCAACCGCCGCATCCGGGTGCTGACATCGCAAGCGACGACCTCGCCCTACTCGCGTACACGTCGGGAACCACCGGTACGCCCAAGGGCGTGCCGCTGACCCACGGCGCCGTGCTGGCTTCCATCCGGGGCGCCATGCTCGCCTGGCGTTGGAGCGCAGACGACGTGCTGGTCCACGCGCTGCCGATGTTCCATCAGCACGGTTTGAGCGCATTACACGCATCTCTCGCCGCCGGTTCCAGCCTCTCCGTGCTGACGAGCTTCGACCCGCACGAGTTGCTCGCAACCATTGAGCACGAGCGCGCGTCCGTCATGTTCGCGGTCCCGAGTATCCATCAGCGCCTCGCCGACCTCGACTCACCCGAGCTCCGGGCGTTGCGCAGACTGCGGTTGATCACCTCGGGCTCTTCCCCGCTCTCGCCAGAGCTCGCTGAGCGGCTTCACACCCGAGCCGGAATCCGGCCGCTCGAACGCTACGGGCTGACCGAGTCGGGTCTTGATGTGTCCAACATGTACGGAGATCCCGTGACCGGCTCAGTCGGCCGCCCGCTCCCGGGCGTTGAGGTCGCGCTGTGCTCACCGCTCGGGGAGTTCGTCGGCGAAGGCGAAATCGTGCTCCGCGGCCCTCAGGTGTTCCGCGGCTACCTCGACGACGAGGGCGCAACCTCTGCGGCGTTCTGGCCGGGCGGCTGGTTCCGCACCGGAGACCTGGGGCGCTGGGACGATGACGGCCGGCTGACGATCACCGGGCGGTTGAAGGAGCTGATCATCACCGGCGGAATGAACGTTGCCCCACGCGAGGTCGAGATCGTCGTCGAAGCGCATCCGGGCGTCGAGGAGGCAGCCGTCGCGGGCGTACCCAGCGACCGATGGGGCGAGGAGGTCACCGCTTGGGTGGTAGCCAAGCCCGGACTCGACCTCGACCCGGCGTCACTGGTCGAACACTGTCGTACGCGGCTGGCCGCGTACAAGTGCCCGAAGCGGGTGATCGTGGTCGATGCACTTCCCCGCAACTCCATGGGCAAGCTCGTCCGCGCGGAGTTGGTGACCTCGTGACGGAGACCTTCGTACCCGGCGACCGCGTCGAGGCGGCAACCCGGGAGCAGTACGCGTCCTGGATGCAGCACGGCATTTCGCTCGCGGAGACGCTGACCGCCGAGACACCCGACGACTCCTGGCCGCAGCCGCCCGATGCCGCGGTTGATTGGGCCGCCTGGCCGCCCGGCGAGGTCGCCGACTCCCGCATCGATGAGGCGCTCGCACAGGGCTGGCTGGTCGCCGCGGTGGAGAGATCCGGCGACGGACTTCCGATGGCCGTCAAGGACATCATCGATGTCGCCGGAGTGCCGACGCACAACGGAACACCGTGCGCGCAACACCGAGAGCCGACGAGTTCGGCGCCCGTGTGGTCCGCACTCGAACGCGCGGGTGCGAGATGTGTCGGCAAGGCCGCCACGCACGAGATGGCGTGGGGCATCACCACCCCGCAGATCGCGAATCCGCTCGACGCGCATCGCATCGCCGGTGGGTCGTCCGGCGGATCCGCCGCGTGCGTCGCCGCCGGTGCCGCGACCGCCGCTCTTGGCACCGACACCGGCGGATCGGTACGTGTACCTGCCGCTCTGTGCGGCGTCGTCGGCTTTCGGCCGACGACCGGGTCCGTGTCGACCGCCGGGGTCACGCCTATCTGCCCCGAGCAAGATGTCGTCGGACCGATCGCGGCCGACGTACGTACCTGTGTTGCCGCGCTCGAGCGACTCCTCGAGCGTCCCCTGACGCCGGCCGATCCCGATCCGCTACACGGCGTACGCGTCGGCGTACTCGCTCGTCCTGGCCGACTCGACCCCTGCGTCGAGCACGCGTACGGCGCCGCACTCGAGACGCTCGTTCGCGCCGGCGCGACGCTCGTGGAGTGCGAGACGAAGCTGCCGCGCACGGCGGCAAGCGTTTCGCTGCTGACGATGCTGCGATCGTCGGCGCTTCTTCATGCGGAGTCCGTACGCGAGGCGCCGACCGCGTACGGCTCGGAGGCGCGGGCATTGCTCACCCTCGGCACGCCGCTCGCTGCGCACGGCGAACTCGTCGAGAGAGCCCGCCGGTCGGTGGCCGCCGCGACGGCGACACTGTTCCGGCAGGAGCGCCTCGATGCGTTCATCACTCCGACAACCCCGTGCACCGCCCCGCGTCGCGGTGTCGAGACCACTGACGTCGGCGGCCGCGCCGAACCCGTTTCGGCTGCCCTGGTCCGCTACACGGGATGGGCACCGGTCACCGCCATGCCCGCGGTCAGCGTTCCGGTGGGCGCCGGGCGACTACCCGTGGGCGTACAGGTGATGGCGCCACCACACCACGAAGCGACGTGCGTACGTCTCGCGCTCGCTCTGGAGCGTTCGCCCGCCGCACGCTGAGCGGACCGACTCTCGTACGGTTCTCCCGACAACGCACGCGGACTCGGTCGCGCCGCGACATTTGGTATATCAAATTGTCCGCAAGCAGTTGACTGTGACCCGGATCTCGTGTCTGATGAGATTTGATATACCACGGGGCTGGAGAAAGGTTCCACCGTGAAGAATCCCCGGGCCTGGTGGCTCGTACTCGTCGCAATCATCATCGTGCTCTGCTATGTCGTCCCGTACACGCTCCTGAGCGAGGTCGACGAGTGGTACGGCAGCTTCCTGTTCTGGACCCTCGCGACCGCCGTCGTCGTCGGCGTCAACGCGATCGTCAGCTCGGCGTGGAGGGATTGACATGGACGCCACCTACATCTGGACCGGCATCGTCATCTACATCGTCTTCGCGAGCGTGACCGCTTGGCTGTCGCGATCGCGCGACGGCAGCGAGTCGAGCATGACCGGCTACTTCCTCGGCAACCGCGGCATGGGCGGGTTCCTGTCGGCGATGAGCTACAGCGCCACGACGTACAGCGCGTTCATGCTGATCGGGCTCGCCGGCCTCACCTACTCGGGCGGCGTCGGCGCCCTCGGCTTCGAGCTCATCTACCTGTGCGGGGTCACCCTCGTGCTGATCTTCGGTCCGCGCTTCTGGCTCGCCGGCAAGGAGTTCGGGTACGTAACGCCATCGGAGATGCTCGGCCACCGCTACCAGAATCGCGCTGTTGCCGTGGTGACCGCGCTGACCAGCTGCATATTCTTGATCCCGTACTCGGCGGTTCAGCTCGCCGGAGTCGGCTACCTGCTCAACGGCATGTCCGACGGGGCGATCTCCTTCACGGCCGGAACGGTGCTCGCGACCGTGCTCGCCATCGCGTTCGCACTCGTCGCCGGGCTGCGCTCGGTCGTGTGGACCGACTCCCTGCAGGCGATCATCATGATCATCAGCGCGACGATCGTGGTGATCGTGGTGATCAACCACCTGGGCGGCATCGGCGGCTTCTTCGACGGCATCACCGAGGCGAGCCCCGGTGCTCTCACCGTGCCCGGCAACGGCTTCTTCAGCCTGAGCACCTTCATCGGTCTCACGCTCCCATGGATCTTCTTCAGCATCTCCAACCCACAGGTCAGTCAGCGGCTCTACACCCCGAAGTCGATGAAGGACCTGCGGGTGATGCTGATCGGCTTCATGATCTTCGGGTTCATCTACACGCTCGTCGCCGTGACGTGGGGCTTCGCCGCACTTATCGAGAACCCCGGACTCGAGACCGGCGACCTCGCAACGCCGACGCTGCTGGCCTCCGACATCGTGCCGACCGCACTCGGCGTGATCGTGATGGTCGGCATCATGGCAGCGGCCGTCTCGACGATCGACTCGATCCTGCTCACGCTGTCGTCGATGGTCACCCGCGACGTGTTCGCACAGGCGAAGCCGACCGCGTCCGATTCGCAGCAGCTGGCCGTCGGCAAGATCGTGATTCCGGTGATCGCCGTCCTCGCGTACCTGTTCGCGCGGTTGGAGCTCGACCTGATCGCGGTTCTGTCCGTATCCGCGTCTGCCGGCCTGCTGGTGATGGTGCCGCCGATCATCGGCACCTTCTTCTGGCGGCGCGGCACGGCCGCGGGCGTACTGGCCGGAGTGATCTGCGGCGGCATCGTCGTTGCCGTACTGGAGTACACCAAGTCCGAAGTGATCACCGGCGGCCCCCTGAACGAGATGGGCAAACTGTTCGGTCAGGACTCCGGTGTCTGGGGACTGATCGTCTCGGTCGTTCTGTTCGTCGGCGTCAGTCTGGTCACCAAGGCTCCGACAGAACGCGCCGACCACTTCCTGTCGTTCGTGAGTACGAAGCTGAAGGAGCGGCAGGCCGTGTGACCCGAACTCGCCCCGTGGGCACCCCGTGCGTACGTTTCGGTCCCGACTGATGAGGTGTCGTCGCCGAAGCGTACGGCCCACGGGGCGTTCGGGCGCCCTCAGCCGACCACCGGCCGGTAACGCACCAGCTGTGACCCGGTCGGCGTGGTCTTCGCGGAGATCAGCTCGAGCGTCTTGTCGGTCACGTTGTCGAAGAGTCGGTGTCCGGAGCCGGCGACGTACGGCGTGATGAGGAGCCGTACTTCGTCCACGAGGTCTTCGCGTAGCAAGGCCGTTGCCAAGGTGATGCTGCCGCCGACCATGACATCTCCGGCGATGTCCGAGGTACGAAGCGGCGCAACCCGCTCGGCCAACGATGCGTTCGGATCACCGAGCACCTCGGCGCCCTCCCAGTGCGGCTCGAGTGGTGTGGAGGTGACGACGTACTTCGGGACCGAGTTGATCTTGCGCGCGAACGCATCGTCGGCGGAGCCTTCGTACGCCGGCCAGTAGGCCGCCCAGTCGTTGTACTGATTCCGCCCGAAAAGGCTCACCTCCCAGGTCGACAGCTGATCCGCGAGATCGGCGGCCATATCGTCGTCCCAGTTGCGCATGAACTTGTCCGGCGCCTCGACGACACCATCGGCGGTGGAGAACAGGCTGACTACGATCTTGCCCATCGCGGGCACCTCCCAGAAGCTCTTGGCTGACTACCGGGACCGTAGAGGAGCAACGCGGGTCATGTCGTGTACAGAAGCGACAAGGGCAGCTGGTCGGATGAGCCGAGATCGGTCGGGGTGCGTCCGATGAACCTGCGCAGGGACCGATGCAGATGCGGTGTGTCGTAGAAGCCGAGCCGGTCGATCGTGTCTGTTGACGACCAACCATCACGCAGCAGGATCGCCGCGGTACGCGCACGGTCCATCTGCCGTGCAGTGCCCCGGGTGATTCCCGTGACGGCGAGGAATCGGCGTTGGACCGTGCGGCCGGATACGTGCGGAGTAAGGCCGTTGACGACCTCGGCGACCAATGGATCGCGTCGTACGACCCCTTCCCGCGCCAGCGCTCGTACGAACGCCTCGACGTTGTCGTAGTCCGGGTGTCGCCAGTGGCCTCCGGCCAGATAGAACGACCGGGCAGTGACATCGGGGATCGTGATCTCGCCGTCGAGAAGTCTCGGACCCGTCGGCAGCTGCGGGAGATAGGTACCGAGCGCGAAGTCGATGCCGAAGAAGGTGGCCTCCGTCGGAAGAGGTGCCAGGCGGGCCATCGACTCGGGCCCGGTCACGGCCGCGCCGAGCTCACCGCGCTCGCTCCAGAAGACGAGACCGTAGCGAGGCGTTGCGACCGACAGCATCTTGGCGACGGTGTGGCTTCGACTCCGCCATACGCGTTCGATATGTGGCGAGTCAGAGGCGCGGTGCTCGACCTCGAGGCCGCGTTGCACGGTACGTTCCGGCTGCATCGAACACGTACCGCCAAACCGTGACTCAGTGGGCGATCTCGGACTCTAGGTGCTTCGACCCCATGATGTGCATACGCGTGATGTCTGCTGCGGCCTGAGCATCGCCCGACGCCAGCGCCTCGATCAACGCCGCATGTTGCTCGGTGGACTCCTGATGGGTGCGCGCCACCTGTGGCCCGTCCGGCATCGCCTGCCACAACAACCGCATCATGGACAGCAGCATCGGCGAAGCCGCGGCCTGATAGATGGTGAAGTGGAACTCGCGGTTGAGTACGCCGTAGCGCGAGTCGTTCTCAGGAAGGCCGATCATCTCGTCGTTCAGCGCGCGCAGTGCGTTGAGTTGGTCTTCGGTGATCGCCTTGGCGGCGAGCCGGGCGCCGAGTGGCTCGAGCGCCGCGCGAATCTGCGAGTTGTCTTCGACCACGCCGCTGCGCGACTCCGAGACCGTCGCACCTCGGTGTGGGTCGTTGGCGACGAGGCCCTCGGACTCCAGACGGCGCAGCGCCTCTCGTACCGGCGTCTGGCTGACTCCGAACCGGGTGGCGAGATCGCGTTGACGCAGTGGCTCGGACGGCGAAAGCTCGCCGGAGATGATCAACTCACGGAGCATCGCACAGACGATGTCGCTCTTGGAGGAGTACTGCATCGGCGTGAGTCCCCCGATGGCGCCCATGGTCCGATCGCCTCCTCTCCCGCTGGATTCACTCATCCTAGTGCCCCGTCTCGTCGTTGCCGTGGTTCGAGCGATTCTTTTCGCCTCGCCGTAGGTACTCGACCACTGCCCCTGGTGTGATCGGTAGCTCGCCGATCGACGGTAGCCCGACGGCGTCGCTGACCGCACTCGCAATCGCCGCGCCCGCGCCCGTGAGGCCACCTTCGCCTGCTCCGCGTACGCCCAGCGGGTTGGTGGTGGCAGGAGAGTCTTCGCATACGACGAGATCCGTCACGGGTATCTCGGACGCTGTCGGCATCAGGTAGTCCATGAACGTCGTCGCCTGCGGCTGACCCGCGTCGTCGTAGCGGAACTGCTCGAACAGCGCACCGCCGACACCCTGCGCGACACCGCCTCGAAGCTGGCCCTCGACGAGGGTGGGGTTGACGGCGCGTCCGACCTCGTACGCGACCAAGTAGTGCAGCACCTCGACTCCCCCGGTGCCCTCGTCGACCTCGACAACGCAGATATGCGCGCCGTACGGATACGTCATGTGGTCGACGCTGAAGCGGTGTCGCGCAGACAACCCCGCCGGCTCGTCCGCTTTCAGCCAGCGGCTGCCCGGCTGCGCCGCCCGCCACACGTCGGCGAGCGGTACGGAGTTCGTCGCGGCGCCTCGTACCCGGACCTCGCCGGCAGCGACTTCGACGTCTGCGGGAGCCACCTCCATCATCCGCGCGCCGAGATCGCGTGCGCGGGCCGCAACCTCTTGGCCGGCGCCGCGCACTGCGCTTCCGGCCACGACGGTCGACCGACTCGCCCACGAACCCGTGCCGTAAGGCTGGAGCAGGGTGTCGCCGTTGACGACGTCGACGCGGTCGATGCTCACGCCGAACTCGTCAGCCACGATCTGCGCGAGCACCGTCTCTATCCCCTGGCCCAACGAAGTGCCGCCCGAGTGCACGCGGACGCGGCCGGTGCTCGTGATCTCGACGTCGGCCGTGTCGTGCGGGCCGAGTCCGCTCTTCTCCAAGAACATCGAGACGCCCATGCCGACCCGACGCCCGGCGGCGCGTGCATCAGCGACCAGCCCTGGCCAGCCGAGCTCGTCGGCACTCACGAGAGCGCGTTCGAGTAGGCCCGGATAGTCTCCTGCATCGAGCACCACCTCGGTGCCCAGCGTGCTCATCGACCTGGTGTGCGGGAGCTCTTCGGACGTCAACAGATTGCGGCGCCGTAGCTCGACCCGGTCGATGCCCAGCTCGGCAGCGGCCCGGTCGAACAGTTGCTCACGCGCGGTCGTGCCCTCGAATCGTCCCGGTGCGCGATAGGTGCCGCACGGCGTCTTGTTCGTGAGCGCGACCCGTACCCGCCCTTCGTACGCGGGGACCCGGTACGGACCCGGCAGCATGGCAAGCGTCAACTCGGGGACGATCACGCCGTGCGTTCGTACGTAGGCACCGTTGTCATGACGTACGTCGTCGCGAAGGCCGAGCAGTCGACCGTCGGCGTCGAACGCCGCTTCGATGCGATGCCGCTGCTCGCGCGAGTGGTTCACGGCGACCAGGTGCTCGGCGCGGTCTTCGACCCAGGCAACGGGCCGGCGGAGGCGGACAGCGAGCCAGGGTACGAGGAAGTCCTCCGGGTAGAACTCTCCTCGTACGCCGAACCCACCTCCCGCATCGACGGCGTGCATGCGGATCGAGCTCTGGTCGACGTCGAGCAGCTCGGCGAGCACCTGCCGGTTGAACACCGGGACCTTGGTCGCACCGAACACGTCGAGTGCGCCCGTCGCCGGGTGATACTCGACGGTCAGAGCGCGCGGCTCCATCGGCACCGCGGTGTGCCGGCCGATGGTCACCTCGGTCGACACGATCTTCTCGGCCGCTGCAAAGGCGGAATCGATGTCGCCGAAGCCGAGCGAGAGGGCATCGGCGACCGGAGCACGCTCGTCGTCGGCGTCGAGGACGACCTCGCGCTCCGAGATCTCAAAGTCGACCAGCTCCGCGGCATCTTCGGCGAGGTACGCCGACTCGGCGACAACGGCTGCGATCGGCTCGCCGACATAGCGCACCGTCTCGCGAGCCAGTACGGGCTGCAGATACTCGGTCAGGTCTGCGTCACCGACATCGAGACGTACCGGGATGCGCAGGTCGGAAGGCAGGTCATCGGCCGTCACCACGTCGATGACGCCCGGCAACTCCAGCGCCGCGGTGGTGTCGAGCTCGCCGAGCACACCATGCGCGATCGGCGAGCGGACGATGCGGACATGCACCGTACGCGCCGGGCGTACGTCTGCGCCGAAGCGACCCGCACCGACCAGGAGCCGGTGGTCCTCCTTACGCGGCGTACGAAGCCCGATCTGCTCGGTCATGCCTGACGCTGCTCCCCGCGTGCCGCAGCGACCTCGACCACGGCGTCGACGATGCCCTGGTAGCCGGTGCAGCGGCAGAGGTTCGCGGAGACCACTTCGCGTACTTCTTCGGGATCTCCGGCGGGTTCGGTCGCGAGGTACGCCTCGGAGAGCATCAGGAAGCCCGGCGTGCAGAAGCCACACTGCAGGCCGTGATGTCGGCTGAAGGCCTGCTGCAGATCGCTGAGCTCGCCGTCCTCGGCGAGCGACTCGACCGTAGTCACCTCCGCGCCATCGGCTTGGACACCGAAGACGAGACAGGCCCGTACGGGTTCGCCGTCGAGCAGCACCGTGCAAGCACCGCAGATGCCGTGCTCGCAACCGAGGTGAGTTCCGGTCAGCCCGAGGTCGTCGCGCAGCGTGTCGGCGAGGGTCTTACGCGACTCCAGCAGTAGCTCGTGTTCGCGTCCGTTGACGGTGATCGTCACCAGTTGACGGTCGATCATGGGGCCTCCTGCTTCGTTCTGGTCGCGCTGTCGTCGACGGCGGATCCGCTCAAGATGTGCAACAGGTCGGCCGGGCGTACGGGCACATGGTCGATGTCGGCGCCGTACGCACGGAGTGCGTCGTTGAGTGCGGACACCACCGTGGCGGGTGCCCCGATCGTGCCGCCCTCGCCCATGCCCTTCGCACCCGTCTCGGTCTGGTCGCACGGGGTCTCGAGGTGGTGGACGGCGATCGGCGGGATCTCGCTGGCGGTCGGCACCAAGTAGTCCATGAATGTGCCCGCGAGCGGCTGGCCTTCGGGTGAGTAGACGAGCTCCTCGTACAACGCCGACGCGATGCCCTGCGCAACCCCGCCACGTACCTGGCCATCGACGATCATCGGGTTGACGACGACTCCGCAGTCTTCGACGACGATGTAGTCGACGACCCGCGCGTCGCCGGTGCCGGGGTCGACCTCGACGAGCGCGGCATGTGCGGCGTTCGAGAACATGCCCGGCGGATCGGCAGCGCCGCGCGCCTCTAGGAGCTGCTCGTCGTTGTTGTGCAGCTCGTGTGCGCGGAAGTGCACGGTCGCCGCGATCTGCTCGATCGGCAGCGCCGCGTCGGGAGCTCCCCGCACCTCGGCTCGTCCCTCGACGAGCTCGATATCTGCGGGATCGGCCTCGAGCAGCTCGCCGGCGATCTGCTTCAGCTTGTCGCCGAGCCGGCGCGCCGCCACCGCCGCGGAGCCACCACCGATCACCAGTGACCGGCTGCCGAACGTACCCCAGCCGAAGCTGACGAGGTCGGTGTCTCCTTGCCGCAGCTTGACCCGATCGGGACTAATACCGAGCCGATCCGCGACGATCTGCGCGAACGTCGTCTCATGGCCTTGGCCATGGCCACAGGTGCCGCTGGTGACGGTCACCTCGCCAGAGGCGTCCATTCGTACGTGCGACACCTCGAAACCGGGCGTCATCTGCATCTTGCGCATGCCCATGGTCGGCGTGCCGTACGCGGTGCGCTCGGAGAAGTTCGCGATGCCGATGCCCCGGATGAGCCCGTCGTCGGTCGTGCCGCGACGCTCCCACCACCCGGCCTTGCCGACCTCTTCGACGAGGCGGTCGAGCGACTCGACGTACGAACCCGGTTCATAGGTGATGCCGTTGGGACCGGTGTACGGGAACTCCTCGGCGTGGACGGTGTTGCGGCGCCGGATCTCGACCCGGTCGATACCGAGACGCCTTGCTGCCTTGTCCATCAGGCGTTCCATGACCAGTACGATCTGCGGCCGTGAGACTCCGCGGTACGGTGCCGTCGGCGGCTTGTTCGTCGCGACGCCGCGGGCGCGCGCGGCGTACCGGCCGACCTTGTAGACCCCCGGCAGCTCGGTGGCGGCCATCAGCGGCTCGACGCCACAACTGAACGGATACGCGGAGTACGCGCCGATATTGCAGCGGATGTCGGCGTCGACACCTACCAAGGTGCCGTCGTCGTTGAAACCGGCTCGTACGCGGTACTCCTGCTCGCGTCCGTGGAACGCGGCCGTGAGGTTCTCCTGCCGATCCTCGCTCCAGCGCACAGCGTGACCGAGGCGTTGCGACGCGGCCGCGACCACGACCTCCTCGCGGCCGACGACGCATTTGAGCCCGAAACCGCCGCCGACGTCGGGAGCAATCACGCGCACGCGACGCTCTGGGAGACCGAGTGCCTGTGCGACTCCGCTGCGTACCTGATGCGGCACCTGGGTGGATACGTGGAGCACAAGCTGGTCGTCGCGCTCGTGGAGTCGCGCATGGCAGGCGCGCCCTTCCATCGGAGCCGCGGTGACCCGTCCGCTGGTGATGGTCTCCTCGAGGACGAGTGACGCGCGGTCGAACTCGTCCTCGAGGAAGTCATCGGCGAACATCTGCAGGTCGACCAGCACGCTGTCCGGCGCTTCGTCATGTGGCGACGGCCCGCCCGAGTCGACATCGGCGATCGACAACACCGCCTTCGCCTCCTCGAAATCGCAGAACACCAGGTCAGCTGCGTCTTCGGCCAGGTAGCGGGTCTCGGCGATCACGACCGCAACCGGCTCGCTTGCGTACCGAATGCGGTCGAACGCAAGCAACGGCATCTCGGTGGCGATGAACTCCTCGCGTTCGAGTGCCGCGGTGAGCTGGGGCCGACCGAGGTCGTCGGCGGTCAGCACCGCCTGGACGCCGGGCATCGCCAGCGCCTCGGTCGCGTCGATCGACAGCAGCCTGCCCGCCGCGATTGGCGAGCGTACGAAGGCGGCGTGGTACGCATGCGGGTCGGCGATGTCGTCGACGAACTGCCCGGAGCCGCGGAGCATCCGCGGATCCTCGCGCCGCGGCAGCCGGTTGCCCACCCACTGCTTCGTGGTCGGGCGGGTCGGGCTGGTCACGGCGCGCTCCCGGCGTACGCCTCCGCGAACGCGCGTGCCGTGAGCGTCTCGACGAGATGTCTGCGGTAGTTGTCATCGCCATGCACGTCGCTGCTCGGCCGGATCGAGGCAGCAGCGCACCGAGCAGCCTCCGCCCAGGTGGCCTCGGTCGGTGCCGCGCCCTCAACGATCGCCTCGGCCTCGGCGACACGTAGCGGCTCCGTGCCGACTCCGCCGAGGACGACACCGACGTCGCGGCATTTGCCGTCGGCGACATCGAATGCAACGGCAGCCGCGGCGATCGCGAAGTCTCCGCGACGACGGGCGTACTCGGTGAGGGCGCCGTACGGGCGCGGCCGGTTGAAGCGCGTCTCGATCAGCATCTCGGTCGGCTCGGCGGCCGTGGTGAGGAAGCCGGTGAACCAGTCGGCGCTGGTGACCCGCCGAGTGCCGTTCGTACCCTTGACGACGACATCGGCGTCGAACAGCCGCGCCAGGATGCACCATTCCGCAGTGGGGTCGGAGTGCGCGATGCTGCCGCCGACGGTTCCGCGGGAGCGGATCGGGTAATGACCGATCCAACGGGCTGCGCGTGGGAGTAGGTCGAACCCGTCGCGTACGTCGGCCGACCGGTCCGTTTCGAGGGTTCGGTGCCGGGTGAGTGCCCCGACGCACAGCGCGTCACCGTCGCGCCGGATGTAGTCGAGCCCGCCGACCCGGTTGATGTCGACGAGGGCGCTCGGCCGGGCCAACCGGAAGTTGAGCATCGGAGCGAGGGACTGGCCACCGGCGAGGATCTTGGCGTCATCGCCGAGTTCGGTCAGTAGCTCGACGACCTCGTCGGGCGTGTACGCCCGGTGGTACTCGAACGGCGCTGGTTTCACGTCTCACCTCTTCGGACGACCGATGATATACCATATCGCAGAGCCTGGACGGAGGACAGCGTGAGCGATCTTCGCATCGATCGACCTACCGAGTTCGGCGGCGCGATCCGCGTCCTGATCGACCGCCCCGATCGGCGCAACGCACTCACCTACGAGACCGTCCGCCACCTGTACGACGTGCTCGGCGACGACACCACGAACGTACTCGTCCTCGGCAGCTCGACCCCGGGAATCTTCAGCTCGGGCGCGGACCTCGATACCGATGACACGACCCGTGCCCGGCTATCGGATCTCCTGTACGCCTGCTACCTGCGCATGGTCACCCGACCGGGCGTGGTGGTCGCGGTCGTCGACGGCGCGGCCGTCGGCGGCGGCGCACAGCTGTCGACCGCCGCCGATCTGCGAATCGCCTCCGACCGAGCGCGCTGGCGGTGGGTCGGCCCGGGACACGGGCTCGCTGTGGGTGCGTGGATCCTGCCCGACCTGGTCGGCCGGTCGTACGGACTCGATCTGGCCCTCACCGGAAGCTGGCTCGGCGCCGACGACGCGGTACGCGCCGGCCTCGTCGGCCGCCTCCACGACGACCCGTGGGGGCGTACAGAGGAGATCGTGTCGCGACTTGCGTCGGCAGACGCCGCGGCGCTCGCCCGAGTCAAACAGGTCGCCACCAGGCCGCAGCTGCTGTCGGCACTCAGCACCGAGCGCGAGCGGAACCGGGCGGCGTGGTCCGGCCGTGCCCCGCGTTCCGGACCGAACTCTTGACGCCGTCGCGCAATCGGTATTTGATATACCAAAGCTCGAGGAGGAATCGATGGACCTCAACCTGACCGATAAGGTCGCCTTCGTCACCGGCGCCAGCAAGGGAATTGGGCGCGACGTCGCCGCACAGCTCGCGGCCGAGGGCTGCGACGTGGTGATCACCGCGCGAGGCCAGGAGGACCTCGAGAAGACCGCGGCCGATCTCTCCGCGCAGACCGGCCGCAAGGTCGTCGCCAAAGCAGGCGATATGAGCCAGGCCGATGACGTCGACCGCTGCGTACGCGCCGCGCTCGATGAGTTCGGGCGGATCGACATCCTCGTCACCTGCGCCGGCAGCTCGCCGGGCGGACTCCTGGAGGAGCTCACCGAAGAGCAGTGGATGCAGAGCCTGAACCTCAAGTTCATGGGGTACGTACGCACCGTTCGCTCGGTCGTACCCCATATGGTCGAGCGCGGCTCCGGCTCGATCGTGCTCGTCGTCGGCAACGACGGGCTGAAGCCGAGCTACTGGGAGATGACCGCCGGCGCAGCGAACGCCGCGGACCTCAACTTCGCTTCATCGATCGCCGACCAGTACGGCCCGCAGGGCGTACGCGTCAACACGGTCAACCCCGGCCCCGTCGACACCGACCGCTGGGACGGCCTGGAGAAGGCCTTCGCCCGCGACATGGGCGTCGACCAGGCTGAGGCGCGGCGACGCGCCGAGGACTCCATTCCGTTCGGGCGGATCACTCGACCCGATGAGGTTGCGGCACTCGTGACCTTCCTGGCGTCCGACATCGCGGCCAGCGTGCACGGCGCACATGTGCCGATCGACGGCGCCCAGCGCAAGGCGCTGATGGAGCGCAGCCGGGGATGAAGCTCACGAACGCGTTCCGCATCGAGCGGCCCGCGTCCGAGGTCTTCGACGCATTCCTCGACGTCGAGCGGGTCGCGACCTGCATGCCGGGTGCTCGACTCACCGGGCACCCAGCAGACGACACGTACGAAGGCGAGGTCTCCGTCAAGGTCGGTCCGCTCGGCGTCTCGTACGCGGGTCAGCTACGCGTACTCGAGGTCGACGACGACCAACGCCGGCTCACGATGCGGGCGAAGGGACGCGAGCAACGCGGTGCCGGCAATGCCGACGCGTACATCGTGGCGCACGTACGCGATGACGGCGACGGCACTCTGGTCGAGATCGACACCGAGCTGAACATCCGCGGCAAGGTCGCGCAGTTCGGCCGCGGTGTCATCGGCGAGGTCACCGACGGCGTGATGCAGACGTTCGCCGGCAACGTCGCCGATCTTCTTGCCGGCAGGCGCGAGTCCGCTGCCGCGACGAGCGACGCGCAGGCCGAGCCGGCGACCGCGCAGCCCGAGCAGAGCCTCGACGCGTGGAGCATTCTCGTTCGGCCGATGCTGCAACGCCATGCTGGCCAGATCACGACGGTCGTTTGCGCCGGAGTAGCCGCCTATGTCGGCGCGCGCATCGGCGCACGCCGCCGCTGACAGGAGGATCCATGCCCTACGCCCGTACCGACGATGATGTCGCGCTTTACTACGAGGACACCGGCACCGGTGATGCGATCGTCTTCCTGCATGAGTTCGCAGGCGACCACCGCACGTGGGAGCAGCAGGTCCGCCGCTTCTCGCGTACGTATCGCTGCTTGGTGCCCGCGGCGCGCGGCTACCCGCCGTCCGATGTTCCGACGGACCCGGAGGCGTACAGCCAGCAGCGCGCGGTCGCCGATGTGATCGCCGTTCTCGACGCGGCCGGCGTCGACACCGCTTATGTGGTGGGCAACTCGATGGGTGGGTTCGGCGCATTGCACACCGCGCTGCAGCATCCTTCCCGCGTACGCGGGGCGGTCGTCGCCGGCTGCGGATACGGTGCGCATCCGGACAAGGAGGCGACCTTCCGCGCCGAGTCGGCCAAGATCGCGGAGGCCTTCGAGACAGAGGGCTCGGCGTCGATGTCGACCTGGTACGGCGTCGGGCCGGCACGCGTCCAGTACGAGGCGAAGGACCCCCGCGGCCATGCCGAGCACGTACGCGTACTCGCCGAACACGATCCGGTCGGTGCTGCGAACACGATGCGGGGCGTACAGATGGGCCGCCCGTCGCTGTACGCGATGCGCGATGAGCTCGCCGCGTGCGAGACCCCCGTCCTCGTCATCGCCGGCGACGAGGACGACGGTGCGCTCGAGACCGATCTGATGCTCAAGCGCACGATCCCGCGCTGCGCGCTGGCCATCCTGCCGAAGTCCGGCCACGTGACGAACCTCGAGGAGCCCGAGCTCTTCAACGGCCTACTCGACAAGTTCTTCACCGCCGTCGAACACGACAAATGGGGCGTACGCGACCCGCGTTCGCTATCGGGATCGACAACGGGAGCGAAATAGCCTCCTCCGTCCCCCACACTCCCGCCGAGGTACGGCGTCCGGCCGAAAAACACCCGCTCATGTGGCCGGACGGCGTACCTCGGCGCGTTTGTCGGGGGCGACCGGCGCAACCAATCTGACCGGATCCCTTGCGAAACCGCCGCCGTACGGTCAATATGGACGGCATGTCCAATCCGGGAATGGACGCAGCGTCCAATTCCAACGCGACCGGCTCGGCCAAGAGCCTGGTCAAAGGAATCGCGTTGGTCGACCTCGTCGCCGCCAGCGATGAGCCCCTGCGTCTTGTCGATCTCGTCGAACGCAGCGGCATCCCGCGCCCGACCGCGGTTCGCCTGCTCGACGTCCTCTGCCGGGCGGATGTGCTGCGCTCCGAGGCCGACTCTCGGTACGCCCTCGGCCCCCGAGTCGTCGGCTGGGGTCAAGCGTTCCTGGAGCGGATCGACCTCCAGCAGCACGCGAGCGATCTGATCGAGGAGCTCGTCGAGCTTTCCGGAGAGACCTGCTTCGTCGGCGTTCTCGATCGACGGACCGTGCTCTACATCGCCGCGGTGCACAGCCCACATGCCATTCGCCCCGCCGCACGCGTCGGATCACGGATGCCGCTGCACAGCACCGGGATCGGCAAGGTGCTGTTGGCCGGCCGTACGCACGCAGAGCGCCTCGATCTGCTCGACGAGCCACTCGAGAGCCGCACTCCGAACACCATCACCGATCGCGGCGAACTCCTCGCCCACCTCGATCTCGTCCACGACCGCGGTTTCGCGATCGACGAGATCGAGAACGAAGAAGGGGTGCGATGCGTCGCCGCCCCGATCCACGACCATTCCGGCGCGGTCGCGGCCGCGTTGTCGCTATCGGCCCCGGCGTACCGATTCACGGTCGACGATCTCGACCGTCTCGCACCCGAAGTGCTGCGGATCACCGACCGGATCTCGCACCGCCTCGGCTATCGGCCGACCACAGACTGACCACCGATCAAGGAGTACTCCATGACGAACGCGACCTCGGGCGCGTCCTCCGATGAGAGCTGGCGCGGCAAGGTCGGCTCACTCGGCGAAGACGATGTGAGCCAGTTCCTCGCCGAACCCCAGATCCTTCGGCTCGCCTGCCTCGACCTCAACGGCTGGCCGTACGCGGTGCCCTGCTGGTTCGAGTGGGACGGCGAGTCGTTCTGGGTGGTCCCGCGCGAGAAGTCCGCGTGGGGTCGCTACCTCGCCGCTGACGAGCGCTGCGCGATCACGATCGACGAGGACGGCGCGCAGCGCAAGGTCACCGGCCAGTGCCGGGCGCATCTGGTCGAGGAGCCGAACCTCGGAGGTCAGTGGGTGCCGATCGCAACCCGGATGAGCGTGCGCTATCTCGGAGAGAACGGCCCGAAGTACCTCGAGCCCACGATGAACAAGCCGCGCTGGCTGTTCCGACTGGAGCCGATCAAGCTCAAGACCTGGCAGGGCCAGGACTGGGCCGGGAAGTACAAGTGAGCCGACCGTGAGCCAATTCGATGCGACCGGGCGCGTCGACGTCGATGTGATCGACCTTGCTCGGCGTCTGATCAGCGCGCCGAGCCCGAACCCGCCCGGCGACGAGACCGCGGTCGTACCCGTTGTTACCGAGGCAGCCGACCAGCTCGGCTTGCCAACCGCCGTGACGGTCGCACGCGCCGAGCATCGCCCGAACCTCGTCATCACGCTCGACTTCGGCCCGGGCGGCAGGCACCTCGCCCTGTGCGGCCACATCGACACGAAACCTGTCGGCGACGCTGACTGGAGCGTCGACCCGTACGCCGCCGACATCGACGGCGATCGGCTGTACGGGCTCGGCTCCGGCGATATGAAGGCGGCGATCGCCGCCATGCTGGTGGCCGCCGGGCGCCTGACTCAGTCGCCGCCGGAGCGCGGTCGCCTGTCGATCGTGCTGGCCGCCGACGAGGAGGACGGCGCCTACTACGGAGCGCAGTACCTCGCCGCGCAGCAAGCCGTCCGACCCGACGGCATGGTCATCGGCGAGCCTGGCGGCGTCCAGGACGACTACGACCGGCTGCATCTCGTCAGCCGCGGCATCGCACGGATGCGCGTCGTTGCGAACGGCCGGCAAGGACACTCCAGCCTGTCCGGCCGCGAGGGCGTACGCAACGCCGGTGTCGACGCCGCCCGAGGCGTCACCGCGATCGCCGATGACCTCACGCTCGACATTCCCCACAATGCCGACGGGCTCGCGGGATGGGACGCCACCGTCAACACCGGCCTTCGTACGCAAGGAGGCGTCGGGTTCGGCGTTCTACCTGGTCGGGTCGCTGTCGACACCGAGGTACGCCTCCTCCCGGGGATGCGACGCGAGAAGCTCGTCGCATCGTTCGAGACCGCGCTCGAGCGGGTACGTACGTCGACCGGCGCAGACCTCCGACTCGAGTTCGACGCCCCGCCGAACGACTGGCTCCCACCGGCTCACGTACCTGCCGACGATGCGCTCGCGACGGCGGCCGCGGCGGCCTGCGGCCGCACCTTCGGCACGACTCCGCCGCTCTCGGTCTTCCCTGGCACGACCGATGCGACGTGGTTCGACACGGTGCAAGGGGTGCCGACCCTTCCAGCGCTCGGGCCCGGTCTGCTCGAACGCGCACACGGCGCGGACGAGTGGGTGTCCATCGCCGCCGTACGCAAAACGGTCGAGTTGTACGAATCGCTCGCCCGCGACTACCTCCTGGGAGGTGAGTGACGATGGCCGAGTCTCGAACCGACCGCCTACTGGCACGTGGGCTTGCGATCGTGGCGCCGCTCACCGGTCTGTTGGTCCTCCTCGTACTCGCCGCGGTGACAGCACCGAACTTCTACTCCAGCGCTGTCCTGTCGCTGGTTCTGTACCAGATCGGCCTGATCGGAGTCACCGCTCTCGGGCAGACCTTCGTGCTGCTCGTCGGCGGCATCGATCTCTCGGTCGGCGGCGTCGTCGGGCTGACGACAGTCATCGTCGCGGTCCACTCGGGCGGCTCGGACGACAAGCTCCTGTCGGCAGTCGTGCTTGCCCTCGGCGCCGGATTGCTCGTCGGTGCGCTCAACGCCGCGCTGGTGCTCGCCCGCAACGTTCCACCGTTCGTCGCGACGTTCGCGGTTTTCGTACTCGTCCAGGGCGTCGTCATCGCTTGGACCAAGGGAGCCCCGTCCGGCAACGTGCCGTCCGGGCTCGAGTGGATGGGCACGGGCGACCTCCTCGGCGTACCGACCCCCGCGTGGATCTTCGCGCTGTTCGCCGTCATCGCCTGGGCCGTGCTCTCGCGGGGCACCGCCGGCCGCCGCCTCTATGCGACCGGCGGCAACCGCCGTGCGGCCGAGCTCTCAGGTATTCGTACCTGGACGGTGATCGCGTCCTGCTACGTCTTGTGCTCGCTGCTCGCTGTCGTCGCCGGCCTGATCAATGCCGGCTACATCGGGTACGTCGACGCCCAGCTCTCCCGCACCCTCGACCTCAACTCGATCGCAGCCGCCGTTGTCGGCGGCGTCGCGCTCAGCGGAGGTAAGGGACGCATCGAGCAGACCCTGCTCGGCGTCGTCCTGCTCGGCGTACTGCTCACCTGGCTGGTCCAGGTCGGCGCCGGTGCGGGCGCGCAACTACTGGTTTCGGGGGCCGTCATCTTGTGCGCGGTGTGGATACAACAGCGCGGGGCCGATCTGCCCCTACCTGTCCGCGCGCTCTCGAAGAGAGGAACACCATCATGAGGACGACTGTGTTGTCCGCGCACTCGCGGCGCATCAGCATCGCCGCGGTTGCCGTATCCGCGTTGGTCATCTCGGCCGGCTGTAGCACCGAGCGCGAGGACTCCAGCGGCGGCTCTGCCGGAGCGGGCGAGAAATGCCTGAACTCCGAGAAGGCAAACGCCGAGTACCAGAAGGCCTGGACCACCGCGTCGAAACAGCTCGGCATCGACTCGCTCGAACCCACCGACGAAGAGGTGTGCGAGGTAGACACCTCCGACTACGCCGCCGACCCGAAGCAGGGCGATACGTACCGGATCGCCTTCGCCGCGCAGGGGCCGACGAACTCCTGGGGTCTCACCAGCGAAGAGGCGTTCAAGTACCACGCCGACGAGCTCGGTGTGGAGACGCTGTACGCATCCGCGAACGGCGACGCGAACGCTCAGGTCGACAACGTCCAGCAGCTCACCAGTCAGGATCCCGACGCCATGGTCGTCGTACCGATGGGTGAAGGCATCACCGGTCAGGTCAAGGCCGCCGCCGCGCAGGACATCCCGGTCGTCGTCTGCTCGGGCATCCTCCCGGACGACTCCGGCGCCGTCTCGACGGTCACCCGTCAGTACGACCTCCTCGGCTCGATGTACGCCGAATGGCTCGTGGACAAGATCGGCGGTAAGGGCAAGGTCGCCATGCTCAGCGGTCTCGCGGGCGTCCCCACCGCGGAGTACCAGGCGGCCGCCGCCGAGAAGGTGTTCGAGAAGTACCCCGATGTCGAGGTCGTGACCAAGCAGTACACCAAGTGGTCGCCGAGCGTGGCCAAGAACGTCGCGGCGAACCTCGTCAGCAAGTACCCCGACCTCGACGGCATCTGGTCCGACTCCGGATACGGAGACCTGGGCGTCGTACAGGCGTACGAGGAAGCCGACAAGCCGGTGCCGCCATTGACCGGTGACGCGAGCAACGCATTCCTGAAGGAGGTCAAGGGCAGCGACGTCGAGTTCGCACTTTCGTCCTTCCCTCCCGAGCAGAGCATGGACTGCCTGGACACGGCGATGGACATCCTGAAGGGCAAACCGGTGCTGAACAAGGTCTACATCGACTCACCGAGCTTCACCAACCGCGAGGCCGGCGAGTACGTACGTGAGGAGTGCAGCGACAACCTGCTGATTCCGAGTACGCTCCCGGACCCGCTGCTCGAGAAGCTGAAGCTCTGCTGACCATGTCGAATGCACCGCTCGCCGTGGAGGCTCGTCAACTGACCCGGGACTATCCCGGCGTCCGCGCACTCGACGGCGCCGACCTCGCTTGTCGCCCCGGACGCGTACACGCCCTCCTCGGCGAGAACGGTGCCGGCAAGTCGACGCTGGTTCGCTGCCTGACCGGTAATGACCGACCGGACTCGGGCGAGATCCGCATCGACGGAGAGGCCGCCGACCTCGCGTCGCCGCGCCACGCGTTGGACCTCGGCGTCAGCGCCGTCTACCAGGAGCTCACGATCCTGCCCGAGATGAGCATCGCCGACAACGTGATGCTCGGGCAGGAGCGGAGTAGCCGCGGGTTGCTGCGCCGCGCAGACCAGCAGGCGGTCGTCGCCGATGCGCTCGCGCGGGTGCAACTCGACTCGCTCGATCCGGCGATGCTCGCGGGCGAAGTCTCTCTCGCCAACAAGCAACTCGTCGAGATCGCCCGAGCGCTGGTGCGCAACTCACGGGTGTTGATCCTCGACGAGCCGTCCGCGGTGCTTTCGGGCGACAAGCTCGAAGCGCTCCATTCGGTAGTCCGCAACCTGGCGTCCGCGGGTACAGCAGTCCTCTACATCACGCATCTCCTCGATGAGGTCGCCGAGCTCGCCGACGACGTCACCGTCCTTCGCGACGGACGAACGATCTCGACCGGATCGGCACAGGACTATCCGGTCGACCGCATCGTCGGCGAGATGGTGGGCCGCGACATCGCGCCCGACACTGACGATCAGCGCGAGCTCGGACACGTCGTACTGCGGTGCAACGGGCTCGCGCCCAAGGCGACGACACGTGCGGCCACCCCGCTCGACCTCGAGGTACGCGCCGGCGAGATCGTCGGCGTCGCCGGACTGGTCGGATCCGGCCGCAGCCGGATGCTCAAGACCGTCGCCGGTGTGCACGCACGCGCGGCGGGCAGTGTCGAAGTCGATGGAGAACAGGTCGCCGCATCGGTACGTGCAGCGGTTGACGCAGGAGTGGTGTTCGTACCTGAGGAGCGAAAGACCGACGGACTCGTGCTGTCCATGACGGCCGCTGCGAACATGACGCTCACCGACTTGGGAGCAGCCGCGACCGGCGGCTGGATCGCGTCCGAGAAGGAAGAACGCATCTTCGGCGAGGAGCGTGCCCGCCTCGGCATCCGGACCAGCGGACCGGATCAGGTCGTCGGACAGTTGTCGGGCGGTAACCAACAGAAGATCGTCATCGCGAAGTGGCTACGGCGCAACCCGCGCGTACTGGTCATGGACGAGCCGACCCGTGGCGTCGACATCGGCGCCAAGGCAGAGATCTACCGAATCGTACGAGAGCTGGCCGCGGCGGGGCTGTGCGTCATCTTCGCGTCGAGCGAGCTGCCGGAGATACTGGCGCTCGCCGACCGGACCTTGGTCTGCAGAGACGGCGGCGTCGTCGGCCAGCTCAGCGGAGCCGAGATGACCGAGCACTCGATCATGGCCCTGGCGCTCGCCGTGGAGGCCGCATGAGTACGACAGCGACCGCCGACCGCCTGTCGACAGCTCGAACCACGACATGGGTCCGTAACGGAATCCAGCGCGGGTACGCCGCCTGGGTCGTCGTGGCCGCCATGGTGGTGGGCCTGACGCTGCACGACGCGTCGGTGTTCTGGTCGAACGCGAACATCGCCAGCGTCTTGATGACGACGGTCGTTCTCGGCCTGGTCGCCCTCGGCCAGCATGTCGTCGTGCTCGGCGGAGGAATCGACCTTTCCGTCGGTTCCATCGCTACGCTCGCCGCACTGCTGACGGCCGTCCTCATCGACGGGTTCCCGATCCGGACGATGCCGGTCATCGTCCTTGTCCTGGTAATCGGCGCGGCGATCGGGATCGCACACGGCCTCCTCGTCGGCTGGGCGGGCCTGGCTCCGTTCATCGTCACGCTCGCGACGTTCTATGTCGTCCAGGGCGCCGCACTCGAGGTCAGCTCGACACCCGCCGGCCAAGTCACCAGCCAGCTCGGTGACTTCGCCGTCGGGACGATCGGACCGATTCCGTACCCGTTCGTCGTACTCCTGCTCGCCACCTTGGTCGTCGCCTTCCTGCTCAACCGAACGGTGTTCGGGCGCCATGTCTTCGCCGTCGGCGGCGACGCCGACGCAGCCCGATCCATCGGCATCCCCGTGACTCGCGTCCTCGTGGGTACGTACGTCATCTCCGGTGTCCTCGCCGCTGTCGCCGGCGTCATGCTGGCAGCACGCGCGACGCTCGGCTCCCCCACGGCCGGCGAAGGACTCGAACTCTCTGCGATCGCCGTCGTCGTCATCGGCGGAGCCTCGCTGCTCGGCGGCCGCGGCACCGTCGTCGGCACACTCGGCGGCGTCGCCCTGCTCGCGCTCGTCACCAGCTCGGTCACCCTGCTGCAGCTGCCGTCGACCATCACCGACCTCGTTCGTGGCCTGGTGATCGTCGCCGCCGCGGCCGTCTTCGTGACGAAGGCGCGTCGATGACCGGGTTCATCGACGGCCACGCCCACGTCTTCCGACCCGCGACCGAGGTCCCGCGAGTTGTCGACGACCTCGCACCAGCTGACCGCGCGGCCAGCGTCGACAACTTGCTGGCGAATCTCGAAGACATCGGCGGCAGCGGCGCGGTGCTCGTCCCGCTCGGCGTCGAGGATGCGACCGCAGCGGCAGCCCTGGCCGATCACCCCGGCCGCTTCGCAGCCGTCGCCGTCGCCGGTCCGGACGACGTCGGGCCCGATGGTCCGGCACATCTCGCGGCGCGCGCCGAGACGTACCCGTTCGGCGCGGTACGGATGATGTCGTTCGGCTCACCGGGTCAGCCCCTGGTCGATTGCCCCGCATGGCCGACTCTCCAGTTGATGGCTGAACGCGACTGGGTGTTGTGGTCCTACCTCGGGCCACAGCAGGCGCCGTATCTGCTCGACCTCGTTGCCGCACTCCCGACGCTTCGAATCGTGCTGAACCACCTCGGTTTCACACCGGTCGATATGCGCGTCGACTCCCACCGTCGGCCACGCTTCGCGGGCGGTCTCACCGATTCCGCCGTCGAGCGGGTCCTGCGGCTGTCCGATCACGAGCAGGTGCAGCTGATGGTGTCCGGCCACTATGCGCTTTCGGAGACAGAGCCGCCGTACGACGACCTTCGTACCGTCACCCGCAGGCTCGTCGGTGCGTACGGCGCCGAGCGCAGCCTGTGGGCATCGGACTCCCCGTGGCCCGCGACCGTCCCCGGCTACTCCGACACGTTCCATGTGGCCGAGCAGCTACTCGGATCGCTGGATGCCGCCGCACATGCCGACATCTTCGGCGACACGATACGCAGACTTTTCCCCGACAGTTTCCTGGAGACGACCTGATGCCTCGAGTAACACACACCGCTGAGGCGATGCCGCGATCCGGTATTCGCGCGATCATGGACCTCGCCTGGTCGCTCGACCAACCAGTGATCGGTCTGCACGTCGGCGAGCCCAGCTTCGACGCACCCGACCACGTGGTCGAGGCGGCGCGCCGCGCGTACGCAGACGGGCATACCCATTACGTACCGAACGCCGGCATCGACGCACTGCGTACCGCCATCGCCGCGAAGATCACGAACCTGAACGGGTACGAGACGACGCCGGAGCAGGTGACCGTCTCGGCCGGTGGTGCGCAGGCGCTCCATCTCGCGCTGTCGTTGACGATCGGCGCCGGCGACGAGGTCCTCGTACCCGATCCGGGTTGGCCGAACTTCGCCATGTCGGTCGAGCTCCTGCAGGCCAAGCCCGTGCTCTACCCACTGCGACCGGAGCGGTCGTTCCGACCCGACATCGACGACCTCGAGCAACTCGTCACCGAACGCACGAAGGTGCTCATCGTCAACACGCCTTCGAACCCGCTCGGAAACGTCTTGGACGCGGCCTCGGTCGAGTCACTCGTCCGGTTCGCGGAGCGCCACGACCTCTGGGTGCTCTCCGATGAGTGCTACGACGCCCTGACGTTCGAGCCCGACCACATCAGTCCGGGCCGGTTCGACACCGATGGTCGCGTCCTGTCGGCGTACAGCTTCTCGAAGACGTTCGCGATGACCGGTGTTCGCGTTGGCTACCTACGTACGCCGCTCGAGGTCGCGCCGACAGCGGCCAAGCTGCAGGAGCCGATGCTCGCCTGCGTCAACGCGCCCGCACAGTACGCGGCGCTCGCGGCGTTGGAGGGGACACAGGCGCCGGTCGACGAGATGCGTGCGGCCTATGCCAGCAGGCGAGATGCCGCAACCGAACGCCTGGACGAGCTGGGCATGGGATACCTCCGTCCGGAAGGCGCCTTCTATCTGTGGATCGACGTGCGAGACCGCGTCGGCGATGACACCGAGCGATGGGCGCTCAGCCTGCTGCGCGAGCGGTCCGTGGCGGTCGCACCGGGTACGGTCTTCGGCCCGTCCGGAGCAGGCTGGGCGCGTGTCTCGCTCGCCAGCGACACCGACGCGTTGCTCGAAGGACTGTCCCGGATCGGAGATCACCGATGACGGCCGCCGATCTCCCGTCGGCGAACGGTCGGTCGAAGCTGATCGCGATCCTTCGCGGCGGCAACGGTCACCATCTCGAGACGGTCGCCACCACACTGATCGCTTCCGGAATCGACTGCTTGGAGATCACCACCAACACGCCAGGTTTCGAGAAGGCGTTGTCGACGCTGCGCGAGCGGTACGACGACGAGGTCCGTCTCGGGCTCGGCACGGTCCGCTCTGTCGAGCACGTGTCGATGGCGACTCGGCTCGGAGCCGAGTTCGTCGTTGCACCGACGACCCAACTGGAGGTCGGGCGTGCCGCGAAGGATGCCGGACTCGAGTGGTACCCCGGCGCGATGACCCCGACGGAGGTCGAGACCGCTTGGCAGGCAGGTGCGGATGCCGTCAAGGTCTTTCCCGCAGCACAGGCGGGCGGTCCGGCCTTCGTACGCGCGTTGCTGGCGCCGCTCGACGACGTGCGAATCATCCCCACCGGCGGGGTCGACGTCGAGAACGTCACCGACTACCTTCGCGCGGGCGCCGCTGCGGTCGGCGTCGGGTCCCCGTTGATCGCAGACAGTCTGCACACCGGCGATCTGGACGATGTGGCACGCCGTGCCGAACAGTTCAGGCTGGCCGTTACGGAGGTTGCCCGATGAGGTCCCTGGTCACCGTCGGCGAGACGATGGCGCGACTGAGCACACCGTACGTAGGCCGGCTGCGGCACGTACGCTCGCTCGATCTGGGCATCGCGGGCGCGGAGTCCAACGTCGCCATCGGTTTCGCCCGGCTAGGTGGCGACGCATCCTGGACCGGCCGCGTCGGGGAGGACGAGTTCGGCGCGCTGGTCGAGTCGACGATCCGCGGGCAAGGAGTTCGTACCCGAGCAGTGCACGATCGAGACGCACCCACAGGCCTGATGCTCAAGGAACATCGGTCCGCCGATCTGAGCAATGTCGTGTACTACCGGGATCGAAGCGCCGGAAGCCGGCTCGCGCCCGACGACCTCGACGAGGCCGCGATCGCGTCCGCCGACGTCGTCCATCTGACCGGCATCACCGCTGCGCTGAGTACGACCGCACTCGAGGCAGTGCACTCTGCCGCTGCGGCCGCGCGATCCCGGAGCACGGCGCTGTCCTTCGATCTGAACTACCGTGCCGCGCTGTGGTCGCCCGCCGACGCATCGAAGACGCTGCGACGGCTGGTCGAGACCGCCGACATCGTCTTCGCAACCGAGGATGAGGCGCGCCTGATCGTCGACGGAGCCGACACCGCCGAACTCGCTCGTGCCCTTGCCGCGCTCGGCCCGGCCGAGGTCGTGATCAAGCGGGCGGAGCGCGGCAGCACCGCGGTCATCGATGACGAGCTCCTCGAGTCGCCCGCGGTACCCGTGACGGCGATCGATCCGGTCGGCGCCGGTGACGCATTCGCCGCCGGCTACTTGTACGAACGGACGAACCACGCCGATCCCGAACGCCGCTTGGTCACCGCCTCGCGTGCCGGGGCGTACGCCGTCACCGTCGACGGCGACTGGGAAGGCTCTCCGACGTACGACGAACTCGGCGCGTTGGCCGCGGGCGGGGGCACTGTGATCCGCTGACGCACCTCGGCAGGCAGCGCGGTTGTATGATTATGCAATGACGTGCATACTTGCACCTATGTCCAAGGTGCTCACTTCTCTGCCCGTCGGTGAACGCGTCGGGATCGCCTTCTCCGGCGGTCTCGACACCTCGGTTGCGGTTGCCTGGATGCGAGAGAAGGGAGCGGTGCCCTGCACGTACACCGCAGACATCGGCCAGTACGACGAATCGGACATCGCGTCGATCCCCGGCCGCGCCACGGAGTACGGATCCGAGGTGTCGCGCCTCGTCGACTGCCGGGCGGCGCTCGTCGAGGAGGGGCTCGCCGCGCTGACCTGCGGCGCGTTCCATCTGCGGGCCAGCGGGCGTACGTACTTCAACACCACGCCACTCGGCCGCGCTGTCACGGGCACGATGCTCGTGCGCGCGATGCTCGAGGACGACGTCCAGGTCTGGGGCGACGGCTCGACCTTCAAGGGCAACGACATCGAGCGGTTCTACCGGTACGGGCTACTCGCCAATCCGGCGCTTCGCATCTACAAACCGTGGCTGGACGCGGAGTTCGTCCACGAGCTCGGCGGTCGTACCGAGATGTCGGAGTGGCTCACGGCCCGTGACCTCCCGTACCGCGACAGCACCGAGAAGGCGTACTCCACCGACGCCAACATCTGGGGCGCGACGCATGAGGCCAAGGCGCTGGAGCACCTCAACGCCGGGATGGAGATCGTCGACCCGATCATGGGCGTCCGGTTCTGGGACCCCGAGGTCGAGATCGAGGCCGAAGACGTCACGATCGCGTTCGAGCGTGGCAGGCCGGTGACGATCAACGGCAAGGAGTTCGGCTCCGCGGTCGACCTCGTGCTCGAGGCCAACGAGATCGGTGGCCGGCACGGGCTCGGCATGTCCGACCAGATCGAGAACCGCATCATCGAGGCCAAGAGCCGCGGCATCTACGAGGCGCCCGGCATGGCCCTGCTCTTCCACGCGTACGAGCGGCTCGTCGCAGCCATTCACAACGAGGACACCCTCGCGGCGTACCACAACGACGGCCGACGGTTGGGTCGGCTCCTGTACGAGGGGCGCTGGCTCGACCCACAAGCGCTGATGCTGCGCGAGTCGCTGCAGCGGTGGGTCGGCACCGCGGTCACGGGTGAGGTGACGCTGCGGCTCCGGCGCGGTGAGGACTACTCGATCCTCGACACCTCCGGCCCCGCGCTCAGCTACCACCCGGACAAGCTGTCGATGGAGCGTACCGAGGACTCGGCGTTCGGTCCGACCGATCGCATCGGGCAGCTCACCATGCGCAACCTCGACATCGCCGACTCGCGCGCCAAGCTCGAGCAGTACGCGACGTACGGCATGGTCGGCACTGCGCATCCGGCGCTGATGGATGCCACCCAGTCGTCGACTTCGCTGATCGGCGCGCTGCCGGAGGGCGGCGCGGACGCAATCGCCTCCGACGGCACGGCGCCCGAGGGTGACGAGTTCCTGGACTACGCCGCAATGGAGGCGGGGACCGACTGACCCCACCCCGAGTCGTTGCCGTGCCCAGCGACGGCAGCGGTCGTACGCGCGTCGCCGCGCGACCATTCGTACGATTCGGTCTATGGACTCTCCTGCGCTGAACCCGATCCGGATCGCACGACCGACCGCGGACTTGGCGGCCGCCGAGCGGTTCTGGGTGGAGGGTGTCGGGCTCGACGTCATCTGGCGTACCGACGATGCGGAGCTCGGACCCGATGAGCACCGCCTGGTCATGATCGGCTGGCCACAGGCGGCGTGGCATCTGGAGTTGGTCGATGACCCGCGGTCGGCCCAGCGCTCCCAGCCGTCCGAGGAGGATCTGCTGGTGATCTACCTCGGTGCCGCGATCGAACCGGCGCTGGAACGCCAGATCACAGCCGCAGGGGGCCGGCGGGTCAGCGCACGCAATCCGTATTGGGATCGCTGGGGTGTGACCTTCGTCGACCCGGACGGCTATCGGTTGGTACTGAGCCACCGCACGTGGGCGCCCTGACCCGCTGGGCCGCACGTTCTTGCCCCGTTTTCGCCTGGTTCGGGGCTGAAACGTGCGGCCCAGCGGGGAGTGGTTAGGCGTTCTCCTTGCGGAAGGTACGCGTACCCCACCACAGCGCAACAGCGAACAGGCCGAGGCTCCACAGCGTGCCCGCCATCAGGTCGCCGGTGCCGAAATCGCCACCGAACGCACCTCGTACGGCATCGACGACGTGCTTGATCGGCATGAAGTCGCTCGCGGTCTGCAGCCACTGCGGCCCGATCGTCATGGGCAAGAAGATGCCGGACAGCAGCAGGACCGGCATCATCACCATGTTGACGACCGGCGCCATGACGTCCTCGCTCTTGGTGGTCAGCGCGAGCGCGTTCGATGCGGCTGCGCATGCGCCGCCGATCAGCATCGTCAGCAGTACGCCGAGCACCATGCCGGCAATCGATGCGTCCATGCCCATGATGTAGCCGAGCACCACCAGGAGCAGGGCTTGTACGAGCAGCTGAAGCAGATCACGGCACAGCCGCCCGACGAGCAGTGCCGTTCGGGAGGCGGGAGTGACTCGCTCGGCTTCGATGACGCCCTCACGCCATTCGCCGATCAGGCTGAAGCCGGCGAAGAACGCACCGAACATCCCGAGTTGCACCAACAGACCGGGTACGAAGAAGGTGTAGGCGTTCTGTGCACCGAACTCGGTGACCAACGGCTCCAGCAGCGGACCGAACAGCAACAGGTAGAGGATCGGCTGCAACGCGCCGATGATCACCCAGGCGGGGTTGCGGAGGTTCATCCGCAACTGACGGCGGAAGACGATGAAGCACTCGCGCGCGAAAGTCACTGGTCTGCTCCCGTCATCAGGGCGTCCTCGGAATCTGCATCGCCGGCGTGGCTCTTATCGGCCGCCTCGGCGGCATCCTCGGCATCGCGGAGCGAACGCCCCGTGAGCGTCAAGAAGACGTCGTCGAGCGTCGGACGATGCACCTCGATCGAGTCCAGGGTGATGCCCGACTGGTCGAGGTCACGTAACAAGCCGGGAGTCACCCGGCCGGCGCGCTGCACGCGTCCGCGTACGTGTTGGTCCTCGATCTCGACGCCCGGATGCCCGTCTCTCGGTGGCTCGGCGATCGTGCCGAGCTTCTCGGCCGCGACGGTGAGCTGGTCGGGATCGCTGACCTCGAGATCGATCAGGTCACCCGCGACCTGGGCCTTGAGGTTCTCGGCGGTGTCGGCCGCGACGATCTGACCACGGTCGATGATCAGGATGCGGTCGCTCAACGCATCGGCCTCGTCGAGGTAGTGCGTGGTGAGAAAGACCGTCGCGCCACGGCGGGTACGAAGGTCGGCGATGTGCTGCCACAGGTTCGCCCTCGCCTGCGGATCGAGGCCCGTGGTCGGCTCGTCGAGGAAGACCAGAGTCGGATCGTGAATGAGGCCCATCACGATGTCGAGGCGGCGCTTCTGCCCACCTGACATGTTCTTCGGCATGCGGGTCCACAGACCGTCGAGCTGCAACTGCTCGAACAGCTCCTTGCCGCGCTTCTCGACCTCGGCCTTCGTACGCCCGTACAACATGCCGTGGTCCATGACCTCTTCGCCCGCGCGCGCCGCGCTGAACGTACCACCCGCCTGCGAGACGTAGCCGATGCTGCGGCGAACGTCCTGCGCTTCACGCACGACGTCGTACCCGGCGACAGTCGCCTCTCCGGCCGTCGGCTTCAGCAACGTGGTGAGCATTCGCAGCGTGGTCGTCTTGCCTGCGCCGTTCGGGCCGAGGAATCCGACGACCTCGCCCTCCTCGACCTCGATGTCGACGCCGTCGACCGCGCGTACCTCGGTCTTGTCTTTGCCTTGTCGGGTGTGGAACGTCTGTACGAGTCCACGGGCACGTATCACAAGGTCTCCTTTTGGGCGGGCTGCCCAGTATGCGGCGCATTGACGCTGCGTGGCGAATGAATTCTCGAAGGGACAGACGGTGTACGCGCGCAATTCTCATCGGCGGCGGTGACAGTGCCTCGACACAGGCAGAAGCCTGCTGCCAGTGCCCCGCACTAATGGCCGCAAACGATACCCTTGCCCCGGGAGGCAGAACGTGAAGGATTGGATGACGACCGAAGAGGCGGCCGCCGCCGTCGGCATCAGGGCAGACACCTTGCGCCACTACGCCCGCAGCGGGCACGCGCCGAAGCCGGAGCATTTCGGGCGGATGCTGATGTGGAACCGCAAGACGATGGAGGAATGGCAGGCCAACAGGCCGGGGCGCGGTGCGCGTACCGACCTGAAGAAGCGCTCCTCGGACTGAGCGGGCGCTACACCTAACTGCGGCGTCGGCGGTCCGAGGCGTTCAGGGCGACCAGGGCGGCCACCAGACCGCCCCAGATGATCACCATGGCAACGATCATCATCGCGACCGCATCGCCGTTCATGCGTCCTCCTTCGGCTGCTCGATCGGCGCCTCTGCCGGCACCTCGAGCGATGTCTGTCGTCGCCAGGGCACGAGCGTCGCCAGCAGCCCGACGACGATCACGCCTCCGGCGACGCCCCAACCGAGCGTGTTGACCATCCAATCCGGATAATCACCGTCGCCGTACGTGGTCTCGAGGTTCTTCCGGAACTGGTCCACCAACACCCAGATCAGCGCGGCCGGCGTGATCACCGAGACCAGCCCTCGCCACACGAAGCCGAGTTTGAGGGAGCCGTTGCGGTTGAGATGTTCGGCGAGTGCCGGTACGACGCGGAAACCCCACGCCAGCGCCAGCATGCTGACGACCGCGACCAGCAGGATGCCGAACTGGTTGATGAAGTTGTCGATGATGTCGAGCGAGTAGAGGCTCGTCGTCGTACTGAACAACAGGATGCTCGCGACCGCGGCAGGTACGCCGACCACGAGCACCGCCGCAATCCGCGGGAGCTCGAACTTATCGCGCACGGACGCGATGACGACCTCGATCACCGACATCAGCGAGGTGATGCCGGCGATGACGAGGGAGACGAAGAAGAGAACTCCGAGCAGCGCACCGGCGGGTGCCTCGTTGATGATCGTCGGGAACGCGATGAACGCGAGACCGATGCCGCCGTCTTGGGCTGCCTCGCCCGGATCTCCACCCGTCGACGATGCGATGAATCCAAGTGCCGCGAAGACGCCGATGCCGGCGAGCAGCTCGAATCCGGAGTTGGCGAACCCGACGACGAGGCCGGAGCCGGTCATGTTCTCGCGACGATCGACGTACGCGGAGTAGGTGATCATGATGCCGAAGCCGACCGAGAGCGAGAAGAAGATCTGGCCGTAGGCCGCGATCCAGACCTCGGTGTTCTTCAGCGCACCCCAGTCGGGTGTGAAAAGCGCGTTGAGGCCCTCACCAGCTCCGTCGAGGAACAACGCCTGGACCACGAGCGCGACGAAGGCGACCACCAGGACCGGGATGAAGATGACCGAGAGCATCCCGATGCCCTTCTGCACCCCCATCGCCATGATCACCAGGAGGACGACCCAAACGAGCACGAGCGGGATCAGCAGACCGCTGACGAAGTCCATCGAGATGCCGGGATCGCCACCCTCGAGGAAGTCGGCGCTGAAGTACGTCGCCGGATCGCTGCCCCAGGACTTGTCGATCGAGAAGATCGCATACACCGCGGCCCAGCCGATGATCGCCGCGTAATAGATGGCAATGACGAAACAGATCGCCACCTGCCACCAGCCGAGCGGCTCACCCTTGCGACTGATGCGAGCGAACGACAGCGGCGCCGAGCCGCGGTTGCGGTGACCCAGGCCGTAGTCGAGCATCAGGAACGGAAGCCCAGCGGTCAACAACGCAACGATGTACGGGATCATGAATGCCCCGCCGCCGTTGTCGTACGCGACGTACGGGAAGCGCCAGATGTTGCCGAGACCGACGGCCGAGCCGATCGCGGCGAGGATGAACACCCGGCGACTCGAAAACGCGCCGCGCTTCTTCTCTTCGGCGGGGATTCCGTCGGTGCTGGCTGTCATGGCGTTCCCTTCGTACGTTCGGCCGGCGGCGACTGTACCGCCCCCGGATCGCCGAACCCGCGGGCCGGTCGCCCTTGGAATCCGCGTACGTGCGTCGTCTACGATCCTGCCCATGCGATCTCGGACTGTCCAGTACATTGCCGCGAGCGTGGCGACCAGCTGCATCGTCACGCTGCCCGCGTACGCGGGTGCCGCCACCGCCGACTCGACCGCCGTGGGCCAGGAAAGCTCGCGCGCTGACGGGTCGTGGAAACGCATTTCGCCGCTATTGCGCGTCAAGGGCAAGTACTGGTGGGCCGATGAGCGGCCACAGAAGCGCTGGATCTTCAAGTTCCATCGCACCAAGAAGAAGCACACCGGGAAGCGCCAGGTTCGCGTCCGCTGGCAGTACGCCAAGGGGACTGCCGAGCCGAAACCCGGCCGCTGGAAGAACCGCATCAAGCGGATCCGCCCCGGTGGCGATCGACGGATCGCCTTCCGGAGCAAGCGCTGCGGCGAGAAACTCGGCCTGCTCGTCGACGTGCACGTCCGACGGAACAAGCCGAAACACCCGAAGCGCTGGGGTAAGTGGCAGTCCACCGTCGCGATCTACTCGAGCCAGGGCTGCAAGTAGGACCGACCCCATCTCAAGGGACGGCATTGACGGCGGTGCCTGACAAATCCAGACACCGCCGTCGCGCGCTCGTCACCGGCTGCGCAGTCGACCGCCGAGAGCGTACGCCCCGACGACCAGTCCGGCTGCCGCCAGCACGATGTCCTTGAACACGTACTGCGCGGTGAGAGTCGGCCCGTCGGCGAAGAGCTCTCCCGGAAACAGCACGAGCGGCGACATGATGCCGACGAGTGCACCGGCGAGGACGACGAGACCGACGCGCAGGAAGCGTCCGGACGTCAGAGTCAAACCGATGACGGTCTCGGTGACGGCGGTGAGCAGCAACGCCACCGAGCCGGAGATCATGCCGAACGTCAGCTTGTCGATCGTGTCGATCGATAGGTCCTCGGCAGGGCTGACGCCGGGGAAGAACTTCAGTACGCCGAACGCCAGGAACGTGATGCCGAGGCTCACGCGCAGGGCGGTGATGCTGTGCTTGTTGAGCCATCCGGCGAGCAGGTCAACTGCCCGCTCGAGCGGGTTTCGTACCTGGTTCGACGAACGCTGTCGCGGCGGCTCGAGAACGGTGTGTGACATGGCAGGTGCTCCGTTTCCCTTGTCTGGTTGGCGATTCCAGAGTCGCGAATCTCGGAGCGTTTGGAATCCCGCACCTGACGGCACCTGACGTGCGCTCTGCGAGGTAACCACGGCACGGTCGGCGTACGCCACGCGGGGACGGCTCGACAGCTGCTCGTACGTAAGGCTGCGTATCGAGCCGTCGCGCCGCTAGGTCGTCAGACTCGCGATGCCGTGACGAGGACGACGGGATCCTCCTGGCCGCGCCACGTACCCGTGAGACACGGCCCGTCGGCAGCGCCATCGGCGCGTACCGGCAGATGTCGTACGCGCAGTTCAGCGCTCGGCGTACGGCACACCGTCACGTCTCCCTCGTCCGCATAGGCGAGGTCGCCGACGGATAGCCCCGCAGGTATCGCAACCGCGTCACCACTGCCTGTGACGCGCGCGGTCTGCTCGCGCGCAGTAGGGCCGTCTGCACCTTCGACCAGCTCATCGGCCTGCGCGCGAAACCCTGCTATCGCGGCGGCGATTGCGGCGAGGTACACCGGGTCGCTGCAGGCGTCATACACCCAGCGCCTGCCGAGTACCGAATGCTCCATCGTCGCGATGAGCCCGTCTTCTGCTCCGTCCAGCGGTGCGTGGCGATACGTCAACGGCATCTGGATTACGTGCCCATCGCCCGTACTCACCAGCAGGGTTTCGATGCCGACGTCGCCTGCCGGATCGTCGAATCTGTACGCTCCGACCGAAGCAAGCTGTTCTCGCACCGACGGGTACCACGGCCGGCTCGGCAGCCAGTCCGAGAGCATCTCGAGCTTGGTGGGACGAAGTTCAGCGCGATGGATGATGGCCACGTCTCGAGCGTAGTGCGCCACGAGAAGGTCGCGCGGACTGCAGTTCGTGTTCTACGTTGGGCGCCCGTCCAGCAATGAGGTGGAGCACATGCATTCCCGAAAGCTCGCCGCGTCCGCGCTCGGCGCGACCCTCGCCGTCACCGTCGTCGCACCCGCGACCACTGCATCGTCGGCAGGTGCCGACGAACGGTCGTCCACCGCAGCGTCGGCGTCGGCGTCGGCGTCGGCGACCAAGGCTCGCGAGAAGCGGTACGAACGTAAGGTCCGCGTGTACACGAACAAGGCGCGTGCTCGCCACGACCGCAAGCGCCTGAAGAAGAACAAGTGTGTCGACAAGTTCGCCAACACCTGGGCCCGCAAGATGGCGCGGCGACAGGAACTCGAACACCAGTCGCTCGGCCCGATCGCACGTAAGTGCAACCTGCGAATGGTCGGCGAGAACATCGCGTACGGCTATCCGAGCGGGAAGGCCGTCGTACGGGGCTGGATGAACTCGCCCGGCCATCGGGCGAACATCCTGCGTCGCGGTTACCGGCTCCTCGGCGTCGGCATGGCGCGGGACAAGAACGGTCGACCGTGGGCATCGCAGGTGTTCGGACGACGCTGAGCGCTCCGGCGCAACTTCGGCTCAGACTCGGTAACGTGCCCGTATGGCAGATCGCGCGGAGCAGCCGCGTTGGCGGCGATGGGCGCGTTGGCTGCTGTTGCTCGCGCTTGCCATCGTGTGCGCGCGGATCATCCTCGGGCTGATCGGTTCCGTCGACTGGGACACCGTAGGTACGGCACTCGGCCATCTCGCGCTGTGGCAGCTACCGGTGCTCGTCCTGGTCGTCATGGTCCGGCAGGTGTTCAACGCCTGGCCATTGGCGATCTTCATTCCCGGCCTCGGCTTGCCACGGGCCGTCGTCAACGACCAGGCATCGATCCTCATGTGCACGATCGCGCCGCCGCCGTCGGATCTCGTGATCCGCGTGACGATGTTCAAATCGTGGGGCGTCGAGGTGTCCCGTGCGCTCGCCGGCGTCGTGATGAACACCGTCTCGTTCTACATCACGCGCTGGTACGCGCCGGTGATCGGCTTCGTGCTCGTCTTGTACGACCGCTTCGACCAGACCTTCGGCTGGGCCGCGCTGTTGGGCGGTGCGGCGGCGCTCGCACTGCTCATCGTCGTACGCATCATCGCGAGCGGTGAGCGCGCGGCCCGCTGGGTCGGCACTATTGCCGGCCGCATCGTGCAGCGCGTGCGGTCCAGCGTCGATCCGCAGGCGTGGTCGGATGCGGTGTCACGTTTTCGCGGACACGTGATCACCAAGCTGCGCAAGGGTCTGCCGCGTAGCCTGTTGTCGCTACTGGCGATGATGGCGGTCGATGCGCTGGTCCTCGTACTCGCGGTCCGCTTCGTCGACGTACCCGCGCATGCTCTGCCCGCGGTCGAGATCGTCGCGGCGTACATGGTGACGTACCCGCTCACCATGTTCCCGGTCTTCGGCATCGGCATTCTCGACGCGGCGTCCCTCGCGATCATGGTCGGCTATGCCGGAGTCGCGTACGAGCCGTACCTGATCGCGGCACTGGTGGTGTGGCGGATCGTCACGATCGCTACGCCCCTCGTACTCGGTGCGCTCGCCATGCTGATGTGGCGTCGGATGCGCCCAGTCGCGCCGGATGCGGCTCTGGACGCCGATCTCCCGCGGAGTCGGTGAGAACTTCTCGTTGCCCCACTAATGCGTAAGTGATAGCTTACGGATTATGAGCATGGCAACCGCCGAGGCGTGGACGGCGATGGGCGACCCGACCAGACGCGAGATCCTCGCGACACTCACCACGCGGCCGCTTTCGGTGACCGAACTGGCGGCGGCCTTCCCGATCAGCCGTCCCGCGGTATCGCAGCATCTTCGCGTCCTCAAGGACGCCGAGCTGGTTCGCGTACGCCAGCAGGGCCGGCAACGCATCTATGAGGCCGAGCCGAAAACCCTGGCCGCGCTCAAGAGCGAGCTGGAGTCGTTCTGGCAACAGGCGCTTGCGAACTTCAAGCAGATTGCCGAACAGGCAACGACGGAGGGCAAATCATGACCGATACGACCACTGACGCAGTCGTACGACTGGACGTCGAAGTCGCAGTACCCCGCGAGCAGGCGTTCCGACTGTTCGTCGAGGAGTTCGACCGGATCAAGCCGCGCGAGCACAACCTTCTCGCGGTCGACATCGCCGAAACTGTCTTCGAGCCGCGCGTCGGCGGCCATGTGTACGACCGGGGCGTCGACGGCAGCGTTTGCGCATGGGCAGACGTGCTGGCGTACGAGCCGCCGAGCCGATTCGTGATCAGCTGGCGGATCAACCCGCAATGGCAGCTCGAGACCGCGCCCGAGCGGATGAGCGAGATCGAGGTGAGGTTCACCGAGATCGGCCCGGGGCGTACGCGCGTCGACCTCGAGCACCGCAACCTCGACCGGCACGGCGTCGGTTGGGAACACGCACGCTCGGCGCTCGACGGCGAAGGCGGTTGGCCGCTGTACCTGCAGCGCTATCAGCAGGTCGTCGCGGCGGTGTGATCGCCGCTACCGCAAGCGGCGAGCGCGGAGCACCAGGTCCTCGGCGAAGTGCCCGCTCGACTCGGGGGTGTCGACGCGCGGACGCTGCTCGTTGACCTCGATCTCCCAGGCCTCGTCGAGCAGTTCGGCGATCTCGGCCGGCGTGAAGTAGTCACGCGGGTCCGGGCCGTCCCAGTCGCGATGGTGGTGCTCGTCCATCGTCGACAGGTCGTGGCCGACGTACAGCAGCGTGCCTCCGGGTGCGACCGCGTCGATCAACCCGCGCGCTGCCTCGGGGTTGGCACGCGGCAGCGGGAAGTACTGCGCCGATACCAGGTCGAAGCTGGTCGGCGGTGGCGCGCTCTGTGTCAGGTCGCCGTGCTTCCAGGCGATCGCGTTGTCGTACGAGCGCGCGGCTGCGCGGTCGAGCGCGACCTTCGAGATGTCGACCGCCGTGACCTGCCAACCGCGTTCGGCCAGCCACACCGCGTCGCCGCCCTCACCGCATCCGACGTCGAGTGCCTGGCCGGGCTCCAGCTCGGCGGCCTCGACAGTCAGCGCACCGTTGGGCCGCCCGCTCCAGATCGACTCGCGCTCTTCGTACCTTGCGTCCCACGACTGCTCGTCCATGTGACCCAGTGTGCCCGACCGGATCACCAGATCGAGCCGATGCGCTCAGCGCTCGAGAATGCCACGGAGCGTCGCCAGGTCCGCCTCGACGGCCGCGACGTCGGAGGCGAACTGCTCGGCCGTCATGTCCTCGCGTCGGTGAATCGTGAAGATCACCTCTGCTCCGCCCTCAGCCGGCACTACACGGACCGGGTTATGGACGATTGCGCCGTCCGGCATGACCACGTCGTGGTCCAACACGCGATGCTCGTTTCGGGGCACGAAACGTACTTCGACAACGCCGAACGGCGCGTCGGCGATCCAGCGTCCGGCGTCTTCGCGGATACCGTCGGCCAAGCCCGCCGCCCACTCCGGCAGCTTGGCCGGGTCCGACGCGTAGGCGTAGACGTCATCAGGGTCGGCGGCGATGAACGTGCTCACATGTCTTGACTCGAAGCTCATGCGTACAGCGTTGCAGTGCTCGTCGATGCCGTCTTGAACGTATCGGCCGCATGTCCGTACGGCTCGCGCCCCGACTCCTGCACACCGATGAGTCCGGCCGTCCGACACCGTCAACCCTGTACGCAACGCGCCAGGAGCGAATGCGCTGGACTGGGGCGGGACTCGTGACCGAGGGGTTTGACCGTGGCTTCGATGGAGGATGTACGCCCACTGGGCGAGGAGTTGGAGCGTTCGTACGAGGTCTACGTGCGCGGCCGGCTGAAGTTCCGCGTCAAACAGATCGTCTACGTGGCGTTCTCGCTCGACGAGACCGTGATGGAGTTCGCGTTTCCCAAGGAGGAGCGGGCCGCACTCGTCGCCAGCGAGCCGCACAAGTTCCAGTTGCCCGCGGAGTCGGACCTGAGATTCAACTGGATTGCCTCCGATCTCTCGGCGCTGGACCCGGCCGAGGCGCGCGAGTTCGTCGTCGACGCGTGGCGCATGGTCGTGCCGAAGAAGGTCTCACGAGCGTACGACCTGACTCACCCCAACGGCCCCGGCTGAGGAATCGGTCTCGTCGGACGCCGGCGTGGCGGCTGAGTCCAGGATCGAACGCGCCCGTGCGGTGACGAGATTCAGGACTCGCTCGGTCGCGGCGACCTCATCGCTGGGCAGGTCACTCCAGATCGGTGCCGTCAGGTCCTTGATGTGCGCGCCGAGTCGGGCCAGCGTCTCGGCCCCGGCAGTCGATACCCGCTCCCCCGCCAGCAATCCGCGCTCGCTGAGCGACTCCACCAGGGCGGGAGCGTCGGTGAAGTGCGCGCGCTGCGCGACGACCGTCGCGAGCGGGGCGTCTCCGTCGTGCTGAGCGGCGATGCGCAACGTCACCCATTGGGGTTCCGTGAGGCCGGTGTCGGCCAACACGCCGCGCAGGATCGCGTTGAGGCTCTTCTCCGTCTCGCCGATGAGCTGGGGCCCGAAGCCGAGCATGGCATCCTCCTAGATTTGATGGGTGACCCAACGATATCAATGGTTGGGTCACCCATCAATATGATGTGCGACATGGCACTCGATCGCGTCGCAGGACTTCCGACCTGGCTGCTCAGCCGAGCCAACGCCCGCTCCCAAACGATCTTGGGAGACGCCTTTGCGGAGGCGGGCGTACGCGGCTATCACTACCGGCTACTGGCCGCACTCGCCCAGTACGGCGCCTTGAGCCAGGCCGAATTGGGTCGGCGTACCGGGATCGACCGTAAAGACGTCGCGATCGCAGTCGCCGAACTCGATTCCGACCAGCTCATCGCCCGTACGCCCGACCCCGACGACGCACGCCGCAAGGTCGTCTCACTCACTGCCGCCGGCTCGCGCTGCCTTCGCAAGCTCGATGGGGTACTCGGCCGCGTACAGTCCGACGTTCTTTCACCGCTCACTGTCGGCGAGCAGACCACTTTGACCCGCCTACTCACGAAGCTCGTGAACAACGCCGACGAGGCACACAACTGACCGACCGAGCCGGATTACCAGGCTCGAATGTCCCGACCACGCCTACCGCACGTCGGGCCACCCGAGGGCGTCCACCGAGCTGCCCGTGGAAAAGACTCGACCGTTGTCCATCACGACGAGCTGGTCGGCGACGCAGGTGGCGGCAAGGATGGCGACGTCGTTCGTCACCGCGAGCACTGCGGCGCCGGCATCGGCGTACTCGCGCAGGGTTTCCCAGACGGCGTACTTGAGCTCGAAGTCGAGGGCGGCAGAAGGCTCGTCGACGAGCAGGACGGCGGGAGCAGTGAGCAAGGCCGCGGCTAGTGCGGCGCGCTTGGCCTCACCAGCCGACACCTGGTGTGGATACAAGTCCAGTTTTCCCGCGGGGTACCGCGCCGCACCACAGGCACGCTCGACACTCCATCGGCCGTGCGTCCGCTCGAGCCCCCGCAGCTGCTCGCCGATGGTGTCCGCCGGATCGAACGCAGTGACTGCCTCCTGAGGAACGCAGCCGAGGGTGGCACTGCGTAATTCCTGCCACTTGGACTCGGTTTCGATAGCCGAGCCGTTGACCCGAGCTTGACCGGAAACTGTCGCGCTTGCCGGCAACAGGCCGCTGAGCGCGGCAACGACGATGGATTTTCCGGACCCCGGCCCGCCCAAGAGTGCAGTGAGCTGACCGTCTGGCACGACGACATCCACCGAGTCAACGACCGTCTCGCTCCACCGGCCAGTGTCGATATGAACCGTGAGGTCGAGCAGTTCCGCGCCCATGCTCAGGGAGCCTAATCGGCTCCGCTTGCGACCTTGGCCCGGTCAGAAGCCCTGGGTCATGTCGACGAAGCAGGAGTAGTGGCCCTGGAACGCGACGGTGACGTCCCGGATGGGGCCGGCGCGGTGCTTGGCGACGATGAAGTCGGCCTCGCCGGCGCGCTCGTGCTCCTTCTCGTACATATCGGGGCGGTGGAGCAGGAGGACCATATCGGCGTCCTGCTCGATCGAGCCGGACTCGCGTAGGTCGGAGAGCATCGGGCGTTTCTCCGTACGCTGCTCCGGGCCACGGTTGAGCTGGCTGATCGCGACGATCGGCACCTCGAGCTCCTTGGCGAGGAGCTTGATCTGCCGGGAGAACTCGGAGACCTCGATCTGACGCGACTCGACGCGCTTGCCCGAGGTCATCAGCTGCAGATAGTCGATCACGATCAGCTTGAGATCGTGGCGCTGCTTGAGCCGCCGCGCCTTCGCCCGGATCTCCATCATCGTCATATTCGGCGAGTCGTCGATGAACAGCGGCGCCTCGGACACCTCGCCCATCTTGCGGGCCAGCTTGCCCCAGGCGACGTCATTCATCTTGCCGGTGCGCATCTCATGCAGCGACACTCGTGCCTCGGCCGAGAGCAGTCGCATGGTGATCTCGATGCGGCTCATCTCCAGGCTGAAGATGGCGCTTGTCATGCCGTTCTTGATCGATGCCGCACGGCAGAAGTCGAGACCGAGCGTCGACTTACCCGCACCGGGGCGAGCGGCGACGACGATCATCTGGCCGGGGTGCAGACCGTTCGTCAGATCGTCGAGATCGACGAAACCGGTGGGTACGCCGCCCATCGAACCGTCGCGGCTGGCGATCGCATCGATCTCATCGATCGTGGCATCCATGATCGCCGAAAGCGGTGCGTAATCCTCGCTCGTACGCTGCTCGGTGACCTGGTAGATCTCGGCCTGCGCACGGTCGACGATGTCGTCGACATCGCCCTGGCCGGCGTACCCCATCTGCGCGACCTTGGTGCCCGCACCGATCAGGCGGCGCAACACCGCCTTCTCGCGCACGATGCTCGCGTAGTAGCTGGCGTTCGCTGCGATCGGCACGCCGGCGACCAGGGTGTGCAGGTACGGCGCGCCGCCGACCTTGCCCAGCTCGCCCTGGCGCTGCAGCTCGGCAGAAATGGTGACCGCGTCGGCGGGCTCGCCGCGACTGTAGAGGTCGATGACCGCGTCGAAGATGACCTCATGCGCGGGCCGATAGAAGTCGATGCCGCGGATCGTCTCGACGCAGTCGGCGATCGCATCCTTGCTCAGCAGCATCGCGCCGAGCACGCTCTGCTCGGCGTTGTTGTCTTGCGGCGGTGTGCGGTCCAGCTGTGACCCGTAGCCGGCGTCGTAATCGTCGGGCGGCTCCGACAATGCCGCCTCACGACCATGGAACTCCGTCACGCTCACCCGAGAACCACCCTCCGACGTCTGTCTCGACCCTGCTCCGACCGCCCGCGCGACGGCCGTGTTCGACTGATTCGAACACTACGCAAAGGCACCGACAGGGCCTGCTCCACCACGCCGTTGACGTCCCCGTCGGATGCCGCTTTCCGGTAACCGCCCGGCAACAATAGGGACCTGGGGAGCCGACCGCCTAGTCGAACGTCCACAGGTCTTGTGGACAACCGTGGACAACCGGTGGGAAACGCCGGGAACGCATGTGCACAGGTTGTTCATATCCTTGTGGAGAAGCGTCGTACGTTTGTCGCAAAGTGCGTTCTGACCTGCACAGACGTAATGCACCTTATGTGGAATGAGGATTCTCCCGCGCGTTTCGCGCGAGCCGTTCAGCGCATGTGAATATGTCGACAAAATCGGCCCCGGGATCGGCGATTCCCACGGGATCTCGGTCTACCTGTGGATGAAGGTGTCGACCGGCGGAACGTCCGTCGCGTCGCCGGCCGGACACCGGACGGTCACTTACCGCGGTGCGTGTCGCGGTACGCCCGCCAGCGTTCGAGGAACGCTTCCTGGTCGGCCTGCATGAACTCGAAGAAGAGCGCTCCATCGGCCAGCCGATGCGCGCCAGGACGCTGCGGGCCCAGCGTATCGACCGCCGCCCTGAATGCGTCTGCCCACCGTCCCAAGATCGGATTTCGCTGTGCCAGCATGCCACCGAACACGTCGTCGTCGAACACGCGGTAGTGATCGCGCCGGTCGCCCGGCACCCGTTGCTTCGCGAGCAGGCCGGCCTGGACCAGGTAGCGCACGGCACCGGAGACCGCCGCCGGGCTCACGCCTAGTCCGGACGAGAGCTCACCGGCCGTATACCTCTCGGCGTCGTCGGCGAGCACGTACGCGAAGATCCGCGCCGCCATCCGCGGGATACCGGACTCGGCCATCACCATCGCGAGATGCTCGACGACTTCCAGGAATCGTTGGTGCTCCTCTGCGGTACGCGCGGTCGCGTTCGTTGATTCGCCGGCCACCAGCTCTCCCTCCACCAGTTCGGCTCATGCGATTCGGATCATACACTTTAGTTAGTTCACACATGTGTGAAATTTGTGTACCGTCCTCGTATGACACTCGCAATCGACATCGCCGGACTGGTCAAGACCTTCGGCGCAACGCGGGCCCTCGATGAGCTCGACCTACAGGTCGAGACCGGCGAGGTGCACGGCTTCCTCGGCCCGAATGGTGCGGGCAAGTCGACGACGATCCGCGTACTCCTCGGCCTCCTGCGCGCGAACGCCGGGCAGGTCAGGCTGCTCGACGCGGACCCCTGGCACGATGCGGCCGAGCTACACCGGCAACTCGCGTACGTGCCCGGTGACGTGAACCTCTGGCCCAACCTGTCCGGCGGAGAAGTGATCGACCTACTGGGCCGACTCCGCGGAGGTCTCGACGAAAAGCGTCGCGCCGACCTCCTCGACCGCTTCGAGCTCGACCCGAAGAAGAAGGGGCGTACGTACTCGAAGGGCAACCGACAGAAGGTCGCCCTCGTCGCGGCGCTGTCCTCAGACGTCGAGCTGCTGATCCTGGACGAACCCACCTCCGGGCTCGACCCCCTGATGGAGTCGGTGTTCCAGGAATGCATCGACGAGGTCAAGAACGACGGCCGCACCGTGCTGCTGTCCAGCCACATCCTCGCCGAGGTCGAGGCGCTGTGCGATCGCGTCAGTATCATCCGCGCCGGTCGTACGGTCGAAACCGGCACCCTCGCCGACATGCGTCATCTGACACGTACGTCGATCGCCGCGGAGACTGCCCGTGCGCCGCATGGCATCGCAGACCTACGGGGTGTCCATGACGCAGTAGTGGAAGGCAATCGGGCGCATTTCGAGGTCGAGACCGCAGAGCTCGACGCCGCGATCAAACACCTCGGCGAGTTCGAGATCCGCTCCCTGACCAGTCAGCCGCCGACGCTCGAGGAGCTGTTCCTTCGCCACTACGGCGATGAGGTCGAGTCCGAGCCCGAGGCCGTCAAATGAGCACGCTCACCGACTCGTCTCCGCGTACGAAGACCGCGCACAACAACTTCGCCGGCCTGGGGACCTTCCTCCGGTTCTACCTCCGCCGCGACCGCATCTCGTACGTCGTCTGGGTCATCGGGCTCTACATCCTGTACGTCTCGCAGGCGGCGAGCACCGACGGCTTGTACAAGACGCAGGCGGAGTTCGACAAAGCCGCGGACACCATGGGTGGCAACCCGGCGTTCGTCGCGATGCTCGGACCACCACATGCGCTAGACACCCTCGGCGGCAACCTCGCGTGGCAGATCAGCGCAACCGGCGCGATCGCGGTCGGGCTGATGAGCATGTTCCTCGTCGGGCGGCACACCCGCGCCGAAGAGGAGAGCGGCCGAGACGAGCTCGTACGCTCCGGCGTCGTCGGGCGACACACACCGTTCGCCGCCACCACGATCGCCGTATCGGCGGTCAACCTCGTCGTCGGCATCGTCATCTCGTTGGGCCTCGTGGCCTACGGTCTGCCGACGGCAGGTTCGTGGGCGCTCGGGCTGGGCACGGCCCTCACCGGCATCGTCTTCACGGCCGTTTCGCTGCTGGCGGCTCAGCTCACGGAGAGCACGCGGGCGATGTACGGAATCGTCGGCGCGGTCATCGCCGTCTCGTACGTCGTGCGGGGCGTTGGTGACGTCGGTGACGGAACCCTCTCCTGGCTGTCCCCCATCGGTTGGATGCAGGCCGTCCGGCCGTACGCCGACGAGCGCTGGTGGCCAATGCTCCTGTCGCTCGGTGCAGCGATCGTACTCATCGTGATCGCACTGCGCCTCATGGCGCGTCGCGACGTCGGGTCCGGCATCCTGCCGCCGCGACCTGGGCCGGCGCGAGCCGGTGCGGGGCTCCGCAGCGCACTCGGCCTGGCCTGGCGGCTGCAGCGAGGGCCACTGATCGGCTGGGCGATCGGCGTCTTCCTCATCGGCATCGCATACGGCTCGATCGGCACTGACGTCAAAGACATCATGGGTGGCGGCACCGCCGCCGAAGCCGTCGCCCAGGCGGGCGGCGATCTCACCGACTCGTTCTACGCGACGACCGCCTTGATGATGGCGATCTTCGCATCGGCGTACGCGATCCAGGGCGGACTGCGGGCGCGCAGCGAAGAGCTCGCCGGACGTGCAGAGCCCTTGCTGGCAACGAACCTCGACCGTACGCGCTGGCTTTGGGGTCACACCGTGATCGTGCTCGCCGGCTCGCTCGTCATCGTCGGTCTCGGTGGCTTCGGCACCGGGCTGATGTACGGCGTGATGTCCGACGACATGTCACAGTTGCCTCGTCTGTTCGGCGCGTCGCTCTGCCACGTACCTGCGACGTGGGTGCTCGCCGGCGTCACCGTCGCGCTCACCGGGCTCGTGCCTCGGTTCGCGATGGCGGCATGGGCAGCTCTCGGCTTCTGCTTCATCGTGCTGATGTTCGGCGAGATCCTGAACCTTCCGAGCTGGCTCACCGACATATCGCCCTTCCAGCACAGCCCGATGGTGCCGGTCGCCGACTTCGACATCGTCCCGCTGGCCATACTCACGGCGGTCGCTGCGGTTCTGCTGGCGGCCGGCACGTACGGGCTGCGTAGGCGCGACCTCGAGACCACCTGACCGCGGGTCCGGTACGCCGCTTCCGCGGGGGTGGTGCGGCGTACCGGGCCGGCGATCAGGCGAACACTGCCGCATGCTCTGCGCCCTATTCGCGTACGACCGTGGTCGCCGCCTGACCTGAACATTGGTTGAGTTCAAGCGCGCCGTGACACAATCGCCGCATGTCCGAGGAGCCCGCTGGTGTCGCCGCCACGCCCACGCCTCCGTACACGGCGGTGATCTTCACCTCGACGCGTACCGACGGCGACAACGGCTACGCGGCAATGTCCGCGCGCATGAACGAACTCGCCGCGCAGCAACCGGGATACCTAGGAGTAGAAGCCGCGCGTGAGGACGTAGGCATCACCGTCTCGTACTGGCGGGATGAGGATTCCGCGCGCAATTGGAAAGCCGTCGCCGCGCACTTGGTGGCACAGCGGCGCGGCCGGGAAGTCTGGTACCGCGACTACCGGGTACGTGTCGCCACCGTCCACCGTGACTACGGCCCGGCAGATTCGGAGTTCGCCTGACGGGTGATGCCGCCCACCGCACAGTCCTCGCGTAGCGTTGACCGGTGCCAGTACCCCGCGCGCTCCGGTTGCGGTTCAACGCCGACGATCGGCAGATCTTCCGGCTTGCCGTACCCGCATTCGCGGCACTCGTCTCCGAGCCGTTGTTCCTACTCGCCGACACAGCGATCGTCGGTCACCTGGGCACGACTCCACTGGCCGGTCTTGCAATCGCGGCAACCGTCCTGCAGACGTTGATCGGGCTGTGCATCTTCCTTGCGTACGGCACGACGGCATCCGTCGGACGCCGCATCGGCGCAGGCGATCAACGCGGTGCGATGGAAGTCGGGATCGCTGGCGGCTGGCTCGCTCTACTCGTCGGCGCCGCCATGACGATCCTTTGCCTTGCCGGCGCCAACAGCATCGTCGGCTGGTTCGACGCATCTCCCGGCGTACACGACCAGGCCGTCATCTACCTGCGCGTCTCGGCACTCGGCATACCGGCGATGCTCCTCGTCCTGGCGACGACAGGCGTTCTCCGCGGGATGCAGGACCTTCGTACGCCCCTTGTCGTTGCCGTGGCCGCGAACATCGCCAACGTCGCGCTCAACGTCGCGCTCGTGTACGGCGCGGACATGGGGATCGCCGGCGCGGCTCTCGGCACGACCATCGCGCAGTGGTGTGCCGCCGCATATCTGACGGCGACGATCGTCCGCGCCAGCCGCAGGGAGCGGGCGTCCGTGCGGCCACACCGTCGAGGGATCGCACAGGCCGCACGGGCAGGTGTGGCACTGATCGTACGTACGCTCACGCTGCGGGCTGCGTTCCTGATCGCAACCGCAGTCGCAACAACAATGGGCGATGCGTCGCTTGCCGCGCATCAGATCGCGCTCACCATCGTCTCGACGCTGGCGTTTGCCCTTGATGCGCTGGCGATTGCCGGCCAAGCGCTCACCGGGCGCGCACTGGGAGCCGGCGACATCACGACCACCAAGCGGCTCACCCGGCGGATGATGGGCTGGGGCTGGTGGGGCGGCGTCGTGGCGGCCGCCGGCCTGCTCGCACTGCACACCGTGTTGCCGCCGCTGTTCAGCTCCGACGATGCCGTACGCGATGCGCTCGTACCTGCGCTGGTCGTGGTGGCGTTGATTCAACCGATTTCGGGCATCGTGTTCGTACTCGACGGCGTGCTCATCGGCGCCGGCGACGGCACGTACCTCGCCTGGGCCGGCATCTTCGTGCTCATCGCGTACGCACCGCTCGCGGCAGCAGTATTGCTCACCGACAGCGGACTCGCCTTGCTGTGGTGGGCGTACGGCGGATTCATTCTTGCGCGAATGGTGACACTCGTACTCCGCGAGCGGTCCGACACCTGGCTGGTCACCGGCGCAAACGCCTGACGCTGTTCAGCGTTTGTCGGCGTGCTGCACCAGCGCCTCGAAGAGCCGCAGATCCGCGCCCGCCTCCGGATGCCATTGCACCGCGACTTCGAAACGGGACCCTGGCTTCTCCATCGCCTCGAGCATCCCGTCGTCCGCACGCGCCGATACCTGGTAGCCCGGGTGATCGCGGACAGACTGATGGTGGTGGCAGCGCACGGTCGTACGCTCCCCCAGCACCTCACGAACCGTCGTGCACGGATGCGTCAACACCTCGACCTCGCCGTATACATCGCCCCCCGGAGAGTGCAGTTCGGTGCCGAGCTCGTCGGGCACATGCTGGTCAAGAGAACCACCAGCACGGGCTGCCATCACCTGCATGCCCCGGCAGATGCCGAGCACCGGGATGCCGCGTAGCTCCGCTGCATCGAGCAAAGCGATCTCCCAGGCGTCCCGGTCGGGGCGTACGTGTGCCGTCCTTGGATGCGCGTCCTGCCCGTACGTTGCGGGGTCGAGATCGGCGCCCCCCGCGACGACGAGCGCATCGACGCGTGCCACGACCGCCGCGGCATGCGCAGGGTCCTGAACCGGCAACAGCATCGACGATCCGCCCGAACGCTCGACGGCAGTTGCGTACTCGGCACAGAGCAGATCGGTGCGCTGACTCCACACTCCGTACGCGGCGTCCTCGCGATATGCCGACAAACCGATGACCGGTTGGCTCACGGGTGACCTCCGGTTCAGGCGGGCGTCACGTACGCGGCGGCGATCCCGCCGTCGACCAGGAACGTCGTCGCCGTCATGAAGCTCGATTCATCAGATGCCAAGAACAGCACGGCATTGGCCATCTCGCCGGGCTCACCGAACCGCCCCATCGGAATGTGCACGAGGCGTCGCTGGGCCGCCTCCTCATCGCTCGCGTAGAGCTCCTGGAGCAACGGCGTGTTGACCGGCCCAGGGCACAAGGCGTTCACGCGTACGCCCTCGCGAGCGAACTGGACACCGAGCTCGCGCGACATCGTCAGCACTCCGCCCTTCGAGGCGGAGTACGAGATCTGAGACGTTGCCGCGCCCATCGTCGCGACGAACGACGCGGTATTGATGATCGATCCACGCCGCTGCTCCAGCATGTACGGCAACGCGGCCTGGCAGCACAGGTAGACGCTCGTCAGGTTCACGTCCTGCACCCGGCGCCACGCATCGAGATCGGTGTCGAGAATCGACGCATCCTCCGGCGGCGAGATGCCCGCGTTGTTGAACGCGATATCGACCGACCCGTACGTGTCGTAGGCCGTCTTGAACAATGCGTCGACCTCGGCCTTGTCCGTCACGTCGACGTGCGCGTAGGTGATGCCGAGCTTGTCGGCGACCTCCGCACCACGGTCGTCGTCGATGTCACCCACGACGACGCGTGCATCCTCCTCGACGAAGCGCTCGACGGTTGCGAGGCCGATGCCCGAGCACCCGCCGGTGATGACGGCGGTCCGCCCGTGAAGCCTGCCTGCCATGTCCTGTTCCTTTCAATGCGAGCGATCCGGAGCCACAACTTCCCGCTCAGGGGGCGGTACTCAAGAAGACGTTCTTCTCCTCGGTGAATGCGTACGGGGCTTCCGGGCCGAGCTCGCGGCCGAGTCCCGACTGCTTGTAGCCGCCGAACGGTGTCCAGTAGCGCACGGCCGAGTGCGAGTTCACGCTGAGGTTGCCGGACTGTACGCCCCGCGATACACGCAACCCTCGACCGAGGTCCGAGGTGTAGATGGATCCGGAGAGCCCGTACTCGGTGTCGTTGGCTTTTGCGACAGCATCGGCCTCGTCGTCAAAGGGAAGCACCGCCACAACCGGTCCGAACACCTCCTCACGCCAAATCCGTTGCTGCGTCGAGTCGGCCAGCACGACCGTCGGCGCCACCCAGAACCCGTCGCCCGCCGGCATCGAGCCGGTGTACGCGACTTCGACCTCGTCGATGTACGCGCGTACCGATGCACGCTGGTGCTCTGAGATGAGCGGTCCCATCTCGCTCGACCGGTCACTCGGATCGAGTACGCGCACGCCTTTGACCGCAGGCTCCAGCAGCGACAGGAACTCGTCGTACGCAGAACGCTCAACCAGAATGCGCGAGCGAGCGCAGCAGTCCTGCCCGGCGTTGTCGAAGACCGCGTACGGCGCGCTGGCGGCAGCCTTGGCCAGGTCGGCGTCCGCGAACACGATGTTCGCGGACTTTCCGCCGAGTTCGAGGGTGCACCGTTTCACCTGCTCGGCACATCCCGCCATGACCTGCTTGCCGACTTCGGTAGAGCCCGTGAAGCAGACCTTACGTACGTCTGGGTGGGTCACGAATCGCTGCCCTACAACGGATCCCTTGCCAGGCAAGATGGTCAGCACGCCTTCGGGAAGACCCGCCTCGAGCGCAAGCTCGCCGATGCGGATGGCCGTCAACGGAGTGAGCTCGGCGGGTTTGATGACGACGGTGTTGCCGGCAGCGAGCGCAGGGCCCATACCCCAGCCCAGGATGGGCATCGGGAAGTTCCACGGAACGATGATGCCCACGACGCCGAGTGGCTCGTGGAACGTGATGTTCACGCCGCCATCGACCGGTATCTGCTTCCCGTTGAGCCGCTCTGGCGCACCTGAGTAGTAGTTCAGAACGTCGCGTACGTTGCCGGCCTCCCAGGTTGCGTTGCCCCAGGTGTGTCCAGCGTTGCGTACCTCGAGGTCCGCAAGCTCCTCGATGTGATCGTCGATTGCCGCAGCGAACCGGCGTAACAGCGTCGCTCGAGTGCCTGGAGCGAGATCGCGCCATGCCGGAAACGCCTTGTTGGCTTGGTCGATCGCGACATCGGTCTGCTCGAGGCTCATGAGCTCGACGTTCGTCACCGGCTCAGCGGTTGCCGGGTTGACGACGGTGTACGTACTCAATGCGTCACATCCTCTCGAATCCGCGGCGCAGCTCCCAGTCGGTCACGACCGCGTTGTAGGCCTCTACTTCGACCTCCGCCATTCGCGCGTAGTGGTCGACCACCTCGTCGCCCAAACCCTTGCGGGCGATCTCCGAACCGACGAAGGCCTCTCGCGCCTCCTGCAGCGTCTTCGGCACCTCGGGTTTGTCGGAGGAGTACGCGTTTCCGACGGTCTCGGGCTCCAAGGTGAGACCGTTCTCGATTCCGTGCAGACCGCCGGCGAGCATGGCTGCAAGCGAGAGATAGGGGTTCACGTCTCCGCCGGGTACGCGGTTCTCCATCCGCGCTCCGGCGCCGTGCCCGACGAGACGCACTGCGCAGGTTCGGTTGTCCATACCCCAGCCGATCGTCGTGGGTGCGAACGAGCCATCGGCGAATCGCTTGTATGAGTTGATGTTCGGCGCATAGAGCAGGGTGAAGTCTCGCATTGTCGTGAGTACGCCCGCGACGAATTGTTCGTACAGAGTGGAGCGTTCGCCGGTCTCGTCGTCCCAGAACACCAGCGAGCCGTCGTCGCCGCGCAGTGACAGGTGAATGTGACAGGAGCTGCCCTCGAGCTCGTTGTACTTCGCCATGAACGTCAAGGACTTGCCATGCTTCGCTGCGATCTCCTTCGCAGCAGTCTTGTACACGGCGTGATTGTCGGCGGTCACGAGTGCGTCTGCATAGAGGAAGCCGATCTCATGCTGCCCCGGGTTGCACTCGCCCTTGGCCGATTCAACGTCCAGTCCCGCGGTGTACATGGTGTTTCGGATATCGCGGAGCAACGGTTCGACGCGTGACGTACCGACGATCGAGTAGTCGACGTTGTACTGGTTGGAGGGCGTGAGGTCGCGGTATGCACGATTCCACGCGTCCTCGTACGTATCGTCGAAGACGATGAACTCCAGCTCCGTTCCGGCGAAGGCACGATAGCCACCCGCCGCGGCCCGGTCGAGCTGCTTGCGCAGGATCCGGCGCGGCGACTGCTCGACCGGACGGTGGTCCATCCACACCAGATCGCATTGCACCATTGCGGTTGCGGGCAGGTGATCGAGCACTCGGATGGTGTCGAAGTCGAGGACGAACTCCATGTCCCCGTAGCCCTTCTCCCACGACGTCATCTCGTAACCGGCGACGGTGTTCATGTCGACGTCGACGGTGAGGAGGTAGTTGCAGCCCTCGGTACCGTGCTCGACGACATGGTCGAGGAAGTACGGCGCGTGCAGACGCTTGCCCTGCAGACGCCCTTGCATATCAGTGAATGCGGCGATCACGGTATCGATCTCGCCGGCGCGGATGCGGTCCTCGAGGTCCTGCAGAGTGAGGTAGCGGTCGTTGCGTCGTGGTGTGTTCATCGGTGTCCCAACGGGGTCATCCCAATAGTCCGCGCAGGAGCGCTTCGGTGTCGTCACAGTGGCTCTCCATTGCTCGCCGGGCCTTCGTCGCCCGACCAGCGAGGATCGCCTCGGTGATTGCGGAGTGTTGCTGGTCCGAGTGTTCGATGTTGACGTCGAGAACCGGTATCGCCGACAACATGTCGTTCAGATCGGCCTGTACGCCGGTGACAGCGTCAATGATCAACGGAGACTCGGTGATCGCCGCGATCGCGAGGTGGAACTGTGAGTCCGCTTGACGGTGTACGCCCGGGCCCTCGGCCGCCGACACCCGCTCGTGTGCCTCGCGTAGCAGGTTGCGCTGCTCGTCGCTGAGCGTGCGGCTCGCCGCTACGTGGCATGCGCCGCCCTCGACGATCTGCCGGAACACCAGCGAGTCGAGCAGTCGCTCGCGCCTGTCGCCGAGGTCGGCCAGGCTCTCGGTCTCCGGGTGTGCGGGGTCGTACGAGACAATCGTGCCGCCGCCGCGCCCCCTTGTCGTACGCACGAGGCCGGCCATCCGAAGTGCGGCGATCGCCTCGCGCAGCGTTGCCCGAGAGACCTCCATGCGCGCGGCGAGCTCGCGCTCCGGCGGTAGCGCCGCTCCGTTCGGATAGACCCCGAGGCGTACCGCATTGGCGAGCCGACCGACGCAGGACTCGAACGCATGGTGCCCGCGTACCGGGCGTAGGACGGCATCGGTCAGGCCGTCCTCGGTCGTGCGAATCACCACGTCGCCAGCCTCCATTCGGCCGCGTCTTTTGTCAATGGTCTTACTTCAAACCATATTTTGCGCTATACATCTGCCGTACGGGGTAAGCGCCTCACTGCGATCCGGAATGAAACGTCTAGACGCAATTGAGGGTGCGCGTTAGCATCAGCCGTCCTGTCTGACCCAGGGAGTCCCCAATGGCGGATCCGACCAATCTCTCGGACGATGAACGCCGGCTCGCCGAGCTCGGCTACAAACAAGAGCTCAGCCGGAACTGGTCCGGTTTCTCCAACTTCGCTATTTCCTTCTCGATCATCTCGATCCTCGCGGGTTGCTTCACGACGTTCGGCCAGGCATGGAACAACGGCGGACCGGTCGCCATCTCGTGGGGCTGGCCGATCATCTCGATCTTCATCCTGATCGTCGGCTTCACGATGTCCGAGCTGGTCTCGGCGTACCCGACTTCGGGCGGCATCTACTGGTGGGCCGCCAAGATGGGCGGGGCGCGAGCGGGCTTCTACACCGGCTGGCTGAACCTGATCGGACTGCTCGCCGTGACGGCTTCGGTCGCGTACGGGTGTGCGACCTTCATCGACCTGACGCTGGGTACGTTCAGTGAGAGCTGGGAGGACGGATACTCGCTCGGGCGGGTGTACCTGATCTTCGTGGCTCTCCTCGCGATCGCCGCGGTACTCAACATCTTCAGCGGCCACCTGATGGCGGTCCTGAACAACATCTCGGTGTGGTGGCACGTCGCCGGCGCGGCCTTCATCATCTTGATCCTGATCCTCGTACCCGACCAGCACCAGAGCCTCGACTTCGTGTTCACCGAGCGACTCAACAACTCCGGGTACGCCGACGCGAAGTACTGGTTCCTGGTGCTGCCTCTGGGGTTCCTGCTCACGCAGTACACGATCACCGGCTTCGACGCATCGGCTCACCTGTCCGAGGAGACCGAGGCGGCATCGGAGGGCGCCGCCAAGGGCATCTGGCGCTCGATCGCGTACTCCGCAATCGGCGGTTGGATCATCCTGCTGTCGTTCCTGTTCGCCGTGCAGGATGCGGACGCGGTCACCGACGGAGGTGGAGCCGTCGACGTCATCTTCAGCCAGGCACTCCCACAGGGGTGGCACGGAACCGTACTGCTGATCTCGGCGGCCGGTCAGTTCTTCTGCACCGTCGCCTGCCTCACGAGCGCATCGCGGATGACGTTCGCCTTCAGCCGCGACGGGGCGATCCCCGGCTCGCGGCTCTGGTCGAAGGTCTCGAGCAGCAAGGTCCCGGCCAACGCAGTCGTCTTCGTGGCCGTCATCGGCGCGATCATCACCCTGCCCGCGCTGAAGGGCGTCGGCGGCATTCCGGTCGCGTTCTACGCGGTCACGTCAGTGGCCGTGATCGGGTTGTACCTGTCGTTCGCTATCCCGATCTGGCTGCGCTGGCGGATGGGTGACGATTTCGAACCCGGGTCGTGGACCCTCGGCCGCAAGTATCGCTGGATGAACCTCGTCGCGGTGATCGAGATCGCGATCATCTCGATCTACTTCATCATGCCGTTCACACCGACGGCGATCCCCGGCCACGAGGACTTCGCCTGGGAGAACGTCAACTACGCACCGGTGCTCACCATCGGTACCTTGATCCTGCTGACGATCTGGTGGTACGCATCCGCCCGGAACTGGTTCACCGGACCGAAGCACACGATCGACGAGGCGGTCGTGGACGCCTTCGATGACTGAGCGGTCGTACGCGCGGTCGGCCACTGCGGCGTAGGCTCAACGCGTGCGGACGCTCACCGTCAACGACAACGCATTCACCGGCATGCCCGACCTTCGTACGGCCGGGGGCGGGCCGTCCCACGCGCGCATCGAACAATGGCTGGCGGGCCTGATCGCCGATGGTTCGCTCTCGACCGGTGACAAGCTGCCGCCGGAGGGCGAGCTGGCCGCCGCCGTTGGCGTGAGCCGGATGACCCTTCGCCAGTCCCTTTCTGCATTGGAGCAACGCGAATTGCTTCAGCGCAGGAGGGGACGCGGCGGAGGTACGTTCGTCGCCCGGCCGCGGATCGAATGCGACCTCACCGGACTCCCCGGATTCACCGAGCAGATGAGTCGGGCACACGTACGCGCGGGCGCTCGGATGGTCACCGCACAGAGTAGGGCGGCACCTCCGGAGGTCGCCAAGGCCCTCGAGGTCCCCGCGGGAGCGCAGGTGTACGAGATCGTGCGCGTACGTCTTGCCGACCGTGAGCCACTTGCCCTGGAGGAGACCTACCTGTCGGCAGACATGTTTCCCGGACTACTCGATCGCCGACTGACCGGATCGCTCTACTCGCTCATGCGCCGCACGTACGACCGCGCACCGCATGCGGCTCGCGAATGGCTGGAGCCGGTCGTTGCTTCGGCCGAGCACGCTCGGCTGCTCGACACAGAGCCTTCGGCGCCGCTGATGCTGGTCACCCGAACCGCATATACAGCCACCGGGATGCCCGTCGAGTTCGCGTATGATCGCTATCGCGCTGACCGCACCAGGATCGCCCTGCGCACCAGCATCGAGGGGTCCGAAACTGCCGAACCATTTCGGGTGGATATTCGGCCGGAGTAGGCAACCTCGGAGCGGGCAACTGCGTCGGTCAGGGTGGGGCTGTTGTCTAACGACGTTCTCGGTCCAGTCCCGGAGAGCCCAGTGACGGGTCCCGCACCGTCCGCATGAGTCCACACGTTCATATCGACGGATAGATGTGAGAAGTGTCTAAACCTACGTTGGCAAACATGATCGAGTTCCACCGTGCGCGTCTGGTGGCGATCGACAACTGGAGCGCAGTGCAGGGGGCGATGGCCACACAGGGTGATTCGGTCACGGCGATCGCGCACGCGCTCGGTGTCAGTCACCTCGGCGCCCACTCGGTGATCGCGATGGCGAACGGCCCGATTCCGGCCCGCAGCCATGTGGAGTCGCAATTGAACTCCCTCGACCAACTCCGGCGCATCGTCGACGGAACCTGACCCAGAAGGTCAGGTAGGTCGGCGCGTCGAGCCAGCGGGGGCTCAAGTTTCATCGACAACGGGGACGCCGACCCACTCGAGTGCGCCCTCGTGGACATTCCGACCAGCATTTTCGCGTCGGTAACCGTGCTTGGCGTCTAGACCTTTAGGTGACGCTTCGTTAACCTTCGGGAATGGTCGAGACAGGAGACCCGGCGCTCGAGGCGCTCGACGCGTTGGCGGTACTCGGCGATCGCCCGCGTACCGTCGAGGAGCTCTCCGGCGGGTTGACCAACCGCAACCTCAAGGTGACGTCGGCGACCGGTACCCATGTCGTGCGCTGCAGTCGCAGCGACACGGAGCTGCTCGGCATCGACCGTGACGCCGAGCATGCGAACTCCCGTGCTGCCGAGGCCGCCGGCGTCGGTGCGCCCGTTCTCGAGTACCGCCCTGAGCTCAGCATGCTCGTCATCGGCTACATCGACGGCATCACGTACGACAACCACAACTTCCAGGTCGACGGCGTCGTCGAACGCGCGGCGAGAGCCTGCCGGCAGCTTCACACCGGGCCCGCTTTCGTCAACGAGTTCGACATGTTCGCCCGACAGCAGCGCTACCTGCGGATCGTGCGCGAACGCGGTTTCGCCCTACCACCCCGGTACGAAACGTTCACCGACGACTTCGCTCGCATGCGTACGGCGCTCACCGTACGCGCGGAGCCGCTCGTACCGTGCAACAACGATCTGCTGGCGGGCAACTTCATCGACGACGGCGATAAGCTCTGGCTGATCGACTACGAGTACTCCGGTAACAACGACGCTTGCTTCGAGCTCGGCAACATCAGCACCGAATGTGATCTGACTGCCGAGCAGCTCGAAGAGCTCGTGACGGCGTACTTCGAACGACCACTACGCAACAAGATCGCCCGCACCCGGCTGCAGGCGATCGCCTCGCAGTACGGGTGGTCGCTCTGGGGTGTGATCCAAGACGCGACCAGCCCGCTCGACTTCGACTTCCATGCCTGGAGCATGGAGCGCTACGAGCGTGCCGCGGCCGCCTTCACTTCCACAAGCTTCGACACGCTTCTCGAGGAGGTCCAGCGCGATGACTGAGCTCCCGTCGCGGGCACAGGTCGTGATAGTCGGCGGCGGCGTGATCGGGGCCAGCGTCGCGTACCACCTGACGAAGCTCGGCCGGACCGACGTCGTACTACTCGAGCAGGGCGAGTTGTCGTGCGGCACGACTTGGCATGCCGCCGGGCTCGTCGGTCAGTTGCGCGCATCCGAGAGCGGCACTCGTCTGGTGCAGTACTCGACCGAGCTGTACGCGGCTCTCGAGGCCGAAGTCGGACTGAGCGCGGGCTACAAGCGCTGCGGAGGCGTCACCGTTGCGCGTACTCCCGAACGCATGACTCAGTTGCGACGCACTGCCTCCACTGCGGAGGCGTACGGACTCGAGTGTGAGCTGCTCACCGCGGAGCAGGCGCAGGAGCGGTATCCCGTCATGCGCGTCGACGATCTCGTCGGCGGCATCTGGCTGCCCGGAGACGGCAAGGCGAACCCGACGGATCTGACGATGGCACTCGCCAAGGGGGCCCGGCAGGGTGGCGCGTCCATCCACGAGCGGGTCCGGGTGACCGGCTTCGGCGTACGAGACGGCGCCGTCGCCTCGGTGCACACCGATGTCGGCGACATCGAGGCCGAGATCGTCGTCAACTGCGCCGGCCAGTGGGCGAAGCACCTCGGCGACCAGGTCGGCGTTACGATCCCACTGCACTCCGCCGAGCACTTCTATGTCGTCACCGATCAACTCGGCGGCGTACATCCCGACCTGCCGATCCTGCGTGATCCGGACGGCTATACGTACTTCAAGGAGGAGGTCGGCGGCCTGATCGTCGGCGGGTTCGAACCCGATGCGAAGCCCTGGCGCTCGCCGCATGATCTGCCGTACCCGTTCGAGTTCCAGCTGCTCGACGAGGACTGGGAGCACTTCTCGGTGCTGATGGACAGCGCACTCGAACGCATTCCGGCGCTCGGCGAGACGGGAATCCGCAAGTTCTACAACGGACCTGAGAGTTTCACGCCCGATAACCAGTTCATCCTCGGCGAGGCGCCGACACTGCGTAACTACTTTGTGGGCGCGGGGTTCAACTCCGTCGGCATTGCGTCGGCGGGCGGCGCAGGTCGCGCGCTCGCGGAGTGGATCGTCGAGGGCCGGGCGACGGCCGACCTGCTCGCGGTCGACATCAGGAGGTTCGCGCCGTTCCATGGCAACAACGCCTGGTTGCGCTCGCGGGTTTCGGAGATCCTCGGCCTGCACTACGCGATCCCCTGGCCGAACCGCGAGCTCTCGACCGCCCGGCCGTTCCGGCGCTCACCCGTGCACGACCGGCTCGCGGACCGCAACGCCTACTTCGGCAGCAAGATGGGCTGGGAACGCCCGAACTACTTCGCACCGAGTGGCGAGAAGCCAGACATCGAGTACGCATGGGGCAAACAGAACTGGCTGCCCTGGTCGTCGGCCGAGCAGCTCGCGACCCGCAACGCGGTGGCGGTGTTCGACCAGACCTCGTTCTCGAAATACCTCGTCACCGGCGGCGACGCCGTCGCGGCACTGCAATGGATCTGCACCAACGACGTCGACGTGCCCATCGGCCGAGCCGTCTACACCGGGCTGTTGAACGACGGCGGGACGTACGAGTCGGACCTCACCGTCACTCGCACCGGACCCCAGACGTACCTCCTCGTCAGTAGCTCGGCGTCAACTGAGCGGGACCAGGACTGGATCCGGCGCAACCTGCCCGCCGGGACCACGACACAGATCGTCGATGTCACCTCGGCGTACGCGGTGCTCGGGGTCATGGGACCACGCTCGCGCGACCTGTTGTCGCGGTTGACCGACGCCGACCTCGGCTCGGACGCCTTCCAGTTCGGCGAGAGTCGCGAGCTGACGATCGGCGCGGCGACCGTACGCGCGACCCGGATCACCTACGTCGGTGAGCTCGGCTGGGAGCTCTATGTACCAACGGACTTCGCCGTCGGCGTGTACGACGATCTCATGGCCGCCGGCGCCGACCTCGGAATCGTCGACGCCGGCTACTACGCGATCGAGTCAATGCGCCTGGAGAAGGGCTACCGCGCATTCGGCCGCGAGCTGACCCCCGACTACGGACCCGTCGAGGCGGGGCTGACCTTCGCCTGCAAGCTGAAGACCGATATCGACTTCATCGGCCGTTCGGCAGTCGAGCAGGCCAAGGCGGCCGGTCCACGGAAGCGGCTCGTTTCGTTCGTCGTATCGGATCCTGAGCCGATGCTCTGGGGCGGCGAGCTGGTGCTCCGCGACGGGGTTGCGGCCGGCATCGTCACGTCGGCCGCGTGGGGAGCGACGACGCGAGCCTGCGTCGGGCTCGCGTACGTCACCGCGACAGATGGAGAGGTCGCGAACGCCGACTGGGTACGCGCAGGAACGTACTCCGTGAACGTGGCCGGCACGACGTACCCCGTCGAGGTCTCCTTGCGGGCGCCGTACGACCCGAAGAGCGAACGCGTGCGCTGACGGCCTAGGCCGGATAGGTACCGCCGGACAACAGTCCGACCGCTGCGGCCTCGATCGCCTTGCTCGCGACCCCATGCAGTGCCGGACCGACGCTGATCCGACTAACGCCTGCCTCCGAAAGCTCTTCGATGCTGGGCGCTCCGGGCATCAGCATCGCGTTGACGGGCACCTGGAGCGCGCTGGCCAGCTCGGACAGTATGGGTGGGTCGAGCAGTCCCGGCACGAAGACCCCACTGGCGCCGGCATCGACGTACGACTTCGCTCGCTCCAAGGTCTCGGCCGGCCGCTGCGTCTCCGCGATCCCGTCGGTGAAGTAGGTGTCGATCCGGGCATTGATGAACAGCTCAACGCCCTGCTCGTCGGCTGCTCGGCGTACGGTCTCGATCCGCGCCGCTTGGTCAGCGCGGGTACGAAGGGCGCGCGCGTCCGTGTCCTCGAGATTGACTCCCACGATGCCGGTGTCCAGGATCGCCGCGATGTTGCGGGCGAGCTCATCGTGGCCATCGGCGTACCCGGCCTCGATGTCCGCCGAGACGGGTAGGTCGACCGACGCGACGATGCGAGCGAGGGAAGCGATCACCAACTCGAGGTCGAGGTCACCTCCGTCGTCGAGTCCGAGCCCCCACGCGTGTGCGGCGCTCGTGGTGGCAATGGCCGTAGCGCCGGCGCGTTCGACAGCTCGCGCCGACGAGACGTCCCAGGCATTGGGGAGTATGAGGGGCTCAGTCGTGGTGTGGAGCCGGGCGAAGTCAGATGCACGCTCGCGCTGATCAGGTGACATGCACCGATCACAGCACGGCGAGGAGCCAGCCGCTGGCGGTGATCGGACGTCAACGCTCCTTGCGTCGACCGCGCATCCACGGGAACAGCGACCCGACGACGAGACCCGCCACGAAGATGACCAACAGCCAGATCCAGGCAGGCATCGAGATCGTCCAGAACAGGAAGTCGATCCTGCCCTTGCTGGTGTTCTGAAAGATGAACACGAGCGCGACGACGGCGATCACCAGACCGACAACGAGCTTCGGACTGATCCGTAACGGTCGTCCCTCACCACGGTCGGACTGATCGGTCATGATCGCCTCCGTCAGGCTTGCGTGACGCGCTCTCGAAGCCACTCGATATCGGCTGTGTGCTCGGTGGCACCACCTGGAGTTTCGCAGACCACGGGTACGCCCGCACTTCGTACGACTCCGACGATGAGGTCGGGATCGATGTTGCCGGCGCCGAGGTTGGCATGGCGGTCGGCTCCGGAGTCGAACTCGTCACGGCTGTCATTGCAATGCACCAGGTCGATGCGACCGGTGATCGCGCGTACGTCATCGACGATCGTCTCCAACGCGTTGCCGCCCGCATGGGCGTGGCAGGTGTCGAGGCAGAACCCGACGTTGTCGAACCCCTCGGCCTTCGAGATCGCATCCCACACCCGCGCGATGCGGTCGAGGTAGCGGGTCATGGCGTTGTCTCCGCCGGCGGTGTTCTCGATCAGCACCGGCAGCTTGAGGTCGGTGGCCTCGATGGCCTTGCGCCAGTTGTCGAAACCCTTCTCCGGGTCGTCTGTCTTGTTGACGTGACCGCCGTGCACGATCAGGCCCTTGGCCCCGATCGAGGCGGCCGCGTCGACGTGTTGCTGCAGCAGCTTGCGGCTCGGGATGCGGATGCGGTTGTTGGTCGTCGCGACGTTGATCAGGTACGGCGCGTGGACGTACAGGTCGATGCCAGCGGCTTCGGCGTCTGCCTTGAGCGCCTCCGGCCCCCCGTCGTACGCCCACTCCGGCCCCTTGTAACCCTGGGGGTCACCAAGGAAGATCTGCACGACCGATGCGGACCGCGCCTCGGCCTCCGCGATCGGGTCGGTCTGGTCGACGTGGGCACCGATCTTCTCCGCGACGTTGCTCATGATCCCACTCTAGTGTCCTGCGTTCGAAGTACCTTGACGTTCTTCGCCGCCCAGGCGGCGCCCCGCGGCGTCCTCGTCGTCGGAAATAGGGCCCACTATGACTGTCCTCCTCGTCCTTGCGGATGCATCCACCTGGACGACGCCTACCGTAAAGCCACTTCAAACGCAGGACACTAGAGATGCGCACCGACGACCGGACCGGTCGTACCCGGGCGGTCACCGGGTTCAACAAGCAGGTTAGCCTCACCTAATGACCTTCACGCTACGCCGCACCGCGACCCTGATCGCTTCGGTCGCACTCTTCACGACCGTCGGTTGTGGATCAGACTCATCCGACTCCTCCGAGTCCGATAGCGAACCGGTCGGCGACGCATCGGCGTACCCGGTCACCATCGATACGTCGTTCGGCGCAGTCGAGATCGAGGAGCCCCCGGAGCGCGTGGTGACGATCGGCTTCAGCGATCAGGACTTCGCACTCGCTCTCGGTGTCGAGCCGGTCGGCGTCCGCGAGTTTCTGGGTTATGACGCGCCGAATCGGCCTTGGGCACCAAAGAGCGTGCAGGGCAAGGAGATCCCGACGGTCGGCGCCGAGGAGCTCAATGTCGAGAAGGTCGCGTCGCTCGACCCCGATCTCATCCTCGGGCTGAACGGCTACATCGACAAGGCGACGTACGAACTTCTCGCCGAGTTCGCACCGACTGTTGCCGAGACCGACGCCGGTGCGCCGGACTGGGAGGAGCAGACGCTGCTCACCGGCAAGGCGCTCGGCGTGGAAGCCGAGGCGAAGGATCTCGTACAGCAGACGAAGCAGGCGTTCGCCGACGCCCGCGACGAGCATCCCGAGTTCGAGGGAAAGAGCGCGGCGTTTGCGCTGGGCGGCGCGTACGCACTGGGCACGGACGACTACCGATCCGGCTGGTTGACCGATCTCGGATTCACCGTGCCGAAGACAGGCGGAGAAGTGAGCGAGGAGGAGCTCGGAACCTTCGACGCCGACGTGCTGATCGCGGAGGGTGTCGAAGAGGACGTGGCTGAGTCCGAGTTGTTCCAGAGTCTCGACGTAGTCAAGCAGAACCGGATGGTCGACGTGGGTGAGTTCTCCGACGACTTCGCCGGCGCGCTCGGGTTCAACAGTCCGCTGAGCCTGCCGTACGTACTGGAGGTCGCAGTGCCACGGCTTGCCGCGGCCACCGACGACGACCCGTCGACGAAGCCCGCGCCGTACCCGGAGAGCTGAAAAAGAGCGAGGCACTCCTCGCGCGGCGCCGAGTCACCCGCAAGGGTGGTACTCGTCAGTGCGCGAGAAGTGCCTCGTCAGCGTGGTGCGTCAGCTGGCGGCCGCGACATCGAGGGCCAGCTTCGCCGACACCTCGGGGTGGATCGAGACCGTGACGGAGTGCCCGCCGACCGACTTGATCGGGTTGCCGACCTCGATGCGACGCTTGTCGACGTCGATACCGGCCTGGTCCTTCAGCGCCGCCGCGATCTCGGAGACGGTGACGGCGCCGAACAGACGCCCGCCCTCGCCGACGCGCTCGCGGATCTTGACGGTCACGCCCTCGATCTGGTTGCGGATGTCTTCGGCGTGTGCGACATCGCGGACCTCGCGGACCGTACGCGCCTTCTTGATCGAGTCGATCTGCTTCTCGGCGCCGCGACTCCAACGAATCGCGTAGCCGCGGGGCATCAGGAAGTTGCGGCCGTAGCCGTCCTTGACCTCGACGACATCGCCAGGTGCGCCGAGGTTTGCGACCTCGTGAGTGAGGATCAGCTTCATCATGTGCTCCTCTGCACTCAGCGGGTGGTCGAGGTGTACGGCAGCAACGCCATCTCGCGGGCGTTCTTGATCGCGGTCGCGATCTTGCGCTGCTCCTGAACGGAGACACCGGTCACCCGACGCGCACGGATCTTGCCGCGGTCGGAAATGAACTTGCGCAGCAGCGCGGTGTCTTTGTAGTCGATGTAGCTCACGCCAGCCACGAGCAGAGGATTCTGCTTCTTCTTGGGCTTGCGTACAACGGGCTTCGCCATTGTGGTGCTCCTCGTTACTGAGCCCGGCCTCGGTGGCCGGAATGGTCTGAAAATCTGGTCTGACTAGGTCGCTGCCCTAGAACGGAGGCTCATCCGACGAACCCGCCGGCGCGTTGCCGGAGGCCCACGGGTCGCTCTGCCCGCCACCGGCGTTGCCGCCGCCGGCCGGAGCCGCCCACGGATCGTTGGCCGGAGCGGACTGCTGCCCGCCGCCTCCGCCGCCGGAGTAGCCGCCCTGACCGCCGCCGGAGCGGCTGGCCCGAGTCACCTTGGCGGTGGCGCTGCGCAGGCTGGGACCGACCTCGTCGACATCGATCTCGGTGCTCTGGCCGCGCGAGCCGTCCTGGCGCTCGAACTGACGGATCTTCAGTCGGCCCTGAACAATGACGCGCATGCCCTTCTCGAGGGACTCCGCGACATTCTCGGCCGCCTGACGCCAAACGGCACAGGACAGGAACAGCGTGTCACCGTCCTTCCACTCACCCGACTGACGGTCGAACTGACGCGGCGTCGAGGCGATGCGGAAGTTGGCAACCGCTGCTCCGGACGGTGTGAAGCGCAGCTCGGGATGGTCGACGAGGTTGCCGACCACGGTGATGACGGTGTCGCCTGCCATGAGATCTCCGAAAGGTTGAGGGACTGCTGCCTAGCAGTAAACCGCCGTCCGCCGACATTGGGAACTGTTGTCCACGACGTACGGTCGGCGGCTGTGGATTATCGAGCGTCCGGGCGTACGACCTTGGTCCGGATGACCGACTCCGACAGCGACAGCTGCCGGCTCAGCTCCTTGACCGTGTCGGGCTTGGCGCTGAACTCGACGACGGCATAGATGCCTTCGGACTTCTTGTCGATCTCGTACGCGAGACGGCGACGTCCCCAGACGTCGACGCTCTCGACATCGCCGCCGTCTTGGCGCACGACATTGAGGTACTGATCGAGGTTCGGGGCGACGGTGCGCTCCTCGAGATCTGGATCGAGGATCACCATCAGCTCATAACGACGCAAGGCGTTCCACCTCCTACGGACTCTGCGGTCACGGTCTCTCCGTGACAGGAGGGCTTTGCATCAGCTCGCAACGCATGGGCGTACGAGCAATCGATGCAGTGTAGCCGGGCGAGGACGGCCGAGGCCAATCGAGCGTTGGCCGGCAGCCGCCTCGCCGCTGTCCGCCTTCGCTACTCGTCCGCGATCGCAGTGAGCACGTCGAGTCGCGCAGCTCTGCGCGCCGGTAGGACCGCCGCGAGAACGCCGACGATCGCCGCGATCAGGACGAACACGATCAGCTGGACGACGGGCACAGCCAAGGCCGTGAATCCCTCATCGATCATCGCGTGCCGCAGCACGATCCCGAAGACGACGCCCATCGCAATGCCGAGCACGGCACCCAGCACGGCGATCGCAACCGACTCCAACCGGACCATCCGACGAAGCTGTCGCCGGGTCATACCGACCGCGCGGAGCAACCCGATCTCACGCGTACGCTCGATCACACTCAGCGCCAGCGTGTTGATGATGCCGAGCACGGCGATGACGATCGCCAGCGCGAGCAACGCGTACACCAGCAACACCAGCTGGTCGACCTGCGCCCGCTGGGTGTCGATGAAGTCCTGCTGATCCTGCACCGTCACCAGTGGCTCGTCCTCGACCAGGTCGTCGAGTGCCGACTGCAGCTCTGCACCCGAGACACCACTCGCGGCGTTGACGCTCGTGGTGAAGTCGCGGCGCGGCAGATCGGCGCGCTGCAGAGTGCTGTACGGGACGAGCACCCCTGACACAACGTTGGAGTCCTCGTAGATGCCGGTGACCTCGGCCTGCTGCTCACCGGACGGGAACGCCAGTGTCACCGAGTCACCGATGCTCAGGTCGCGATCGTCGGCGGTGGACTCGCTCACGGCGATCTCACCCTGGCGTACGTCGATCGAGCCGGACACCATCGGGAAGTCGTAGATCTCGTTCAGCTCGGCCGCATCGCCGCCGGTCATGGTCGCCGACTTGTCGTTCAGGTCGCCGAACGCGACCTGGGTGGCAGCGACGGCGCCCGCTTCGTCGAGCTTTCGTACGTCTTCGGTGATCTTCGGGCTGAACCCGGTGAACGTCGGGTTGGACAGCAGGAAGTCCGCCTGGAACTCCTTCTTCACCGCGTCCTCGATCGACGCGTTCAGAGACGCCCCGAGGATCGAGATCGTGGTGACGAGTGCGAGCCCGATCATCAGCGCGGACGAGGTCGCCGCCGTCCGGCGTGGATTGCGCAGGGAGTTCTGCGTTGCGAGGCGGCCGACCATCCGGAACACCGGCCGGTACAAGACCCCGAGCGCTCGCAGAACGGGTACGCCGAGCACCGGGCTCAACATCGCCGTGGCCATCAGCAGCGCGAAGACACCGGCGCCGACGGCGATCAGGCCGCCAGTACCTTCGCCGAGCAGTCCGAACACCAACAGGGCGACACCGGCCAGCGCGAGCACGCCGCCGACGATCATCCGCACGTGAATCGCCGACTCCGGCAGTGCGACGTCGTCACGTAGCGCCGCCACCGGCGGGATTCGTGAGGCCCGCCTCGCCGGCAGATACGCGGCGACGATGGTGACGATCATGCCGACGAGATACGAGACGATGACGGTACGCGCGTCGAAGACGAGCGGTGTCTGTGACAGGTCGAGCCCGATCAGCGCGAACAGCGACCGGAGCAGCGAAGCAAGACCCCATCCTGCGAGTAGACCGACCGTCGAGCCGATGAACCCGACGATGACCGCTTCGAGAAGCACCGACCCGGTGACCTGCCGGCGGGACGCCCCCACGGCGCGGAGCAGCGCGAGCTCGCGGCTGCGTTGGGCAACCAGGATCGAGAATGTGTTGACGATCAGGAAGGTGCCGACGACGACGGCGATCGCGGCGAACACGAGCAGGATCGACCCGAAGATGTCGAGGAACGGCCCGATCTCGTCCTGGGTCTCGTCGCTCACCTTGTCACCGGTGACCGCCTCGAGTTGGTCGGGGATGACCTGTGCGACGTTGTCTCGCAGCTCGGTCTGGCTGACTCCCGGTGCCGCTGTGACGGAGACGGTGTTGAACGCGTCGCTCCCGTCCACGAAGAGCTCCTGAGCGGTCTTGGTGTCGAAGAAGACCAGGCTGGCTCCGGCGAGACCGCCGCCGCCGAACTTCGCAAGACCGACGAGCTCGGCCGAGAGCCGGGACTTGTCGCCTGCGCTGGTCATCTCGATCGTGTCGCCGAGCTCGTATCCGGCGGCGTCGGCGGTGCTCTCGTCGACGGCTACTTCGTTCGGGCCGCTCGGCGCCTTGCCCTCGGCGATCGTGACCGCCGGCTCACCGGTCATCGCCGGCGCGTCGTCGTAGTTGAAGGACAGCGTCGGAGCGCCTTGTCCGCCGACGATCTTGTCGTCGGAGTCGAGTAGGAAGAGGTCTTGCCCCTGCACGGAGCCGTCCGCGCGTTCGACGCCGGGTGCGTCGGCGATCTTGGTCACCAGCGACGCCGGGAGCGTACGCGTGTCGATCGAAGCGAAGTTGCCGCTCGACTGATCGGTCGGGCGTACGGTGACGTCGGGCGAGGAGCCCTCGACGATGCCGTCGAAGCTCGCCCGCATCGTGTCGGTGAAGATCAGCGAACCGGCGACGAATGCGACTCCGAGCACGATTGCGAAGGCGCTCAGTGCCAGCCGCACCTTGCGCGCGAACAGGTTGCGGAATGTAACGCGAAGCATCGGCGGGCTATGCGCTGAGCGCGCGGGTCTGGATGGCGGCCATGTGCTCGAGTACGCGGTCGGCGTTCGGGTCGCGTAGCTCGTCGACGATCACTCCGTCGGCGAGGAAGATCACCCGATCGGAGTAAGACGCCGCGACGGGATCGTGCGTCACCATCACGATGGTCTGGCCGAACTCGCGAACGCTGCGCTGCAGGAAGCCCAAGACCTCCGCCCCCGATGTGCTGTCGAGGTTGCCGGTCGGCTCGTCGGCGAACACGATCGACGGACGTGAGACCAACGCCCGCGCACACGCGACGCGCTGCTGCTGACCGCCCGATAGCGCGTTCGGACGGTGGTCGAGGCGATCGCGCAGGCCCACGGTCTCGACGATCAGGTCGAACCATTCCCGGTCGGGCTTGCGCCCGGCGATCGACAACGGCAGCAGAATGTTCTCTTCGGCCGTCAGGGTGGGTACGAGGTTGAAGGCCTGGAAGACGAACCCGATCTCCTCGCGCCGCAGTTTGGTCAGCGCGTTGTCACTCAGCGATCCGAGATCCGTGTCGCCGATCGTGATCGTGCCCGCGGATGCGATGTCGAGTGCGGCCAGCAGGTGCATCAAGGTCGACTTGCCAGAACCCGAGGGCCCCATGATCGAGGTGAACTCGCCCTCGTACAGCTCGACCGTGACGCCGTCGAGCGCGTGTACCTGCGCCTCGCCAGTGCCGTAGGTCTTGGTGAGTTCGTTCGCTCGAGCAGCAACGCGCCGCTCGTTGGATTCGGTCATTGGTTCCTCCCCGGGTTCAGTGCGTTAAAGGTAGCGTCGAGAATCTGGCGGTCGCCATCCGCCGAAAGTCGACACATCGACTACCTACGTCGAATCTGCAGCACCACCGAGTCGACCTTCGGCGGCGGGTTGAACGCCTTCCGAGGCACGGGCATCCCTAAAGTCAGCGAGTACGCATGCGCGTGCCTGCCCCGCGGCCCCTGAACAAGTCGCGCCGCGGCCGCCTTCTGCAGTACGAGGTCTGCCGCGTGTAGCTGCGGCAGCGACAGAAGTCGGCGTACGAGCTGACTGGTGTGGTTGTACGGCGGGCTCGCCACGACACGGAACGGCTTGCGCGGCCAGCGCAGATCGGCGAGATCCGCGCGTACGACCGTGACATCGACGTCGCCGAATCGTCGGCGCAGAGCAGTTGCGCGCTCTGCATTGAGCTCTACGGCGATCACTCGCGCCCCTCGGCGTACCAACGGTTCGGTGAGCGCTCCGTTGCCGGCGCCTACGTCGACGACGAGGCGGCCGTCGAGCTCAGCGTTGTCGACGACGCGCTCGGCCCATTCAGGCTGAAGTGGATGCCATCCCCAGGACCGCCGGGTGGATCTGGCGCTCGACGAACGCCTGTGCCCGTTCGCGGACACGACGCACCATCACAAACATCATCATGCGCCAGACCGTACGGATCGCCGACGGCGCCGGCAACGCATTTTCGGCGTGGCCCGAGCGTGCCGCCGCTCGCGCGAGCGGCGGCACGCTCGGGTGGCCTCCGGTCACGGTGGCCACTGGCGTACCAGCGGGCACAGCAACCTGTCACTTTGCACGGTGTAGCTGCCGTGCAAAGCGGAGTTTCACCAAGTTCACTTGGTAAACCACCACCGACCCCGCAAAGCCAACCGAATCGGGTTAGCCGGCAAGCAAGCCGAGCCATGTAGCTGCGGCCCCCGCGTCGCCGCGTCTTTGCCCAGCCGGAGTAGTGAGGAAAGCCGACAGCGACGAGAACCGAAGCGGCGAGTAGTCGTACCGACGAAGCGGAAAGCCGACAGCGAAGCCGAGCCGGGCAGACGGGTAGTCGTGCCGAAGAAAAGGTGAACGCCGACGGCGATGAGGACTGGAGTGGCGGGTAGTCGCCCGGTAGACGTACGGGTGTAACGATCGGACCTGATCCGGACATGGGGGTGACATGAGCGAGGCGGATCGGTTTCAACGCGTGTACGAAGCGAACTTCACCCCGCTGCTCGGCTATGCCCTGCGTCGGGTGATTGCCGCCGAGGATGCCGCCGACGCCGTCGCCGAGACCTTTCTGGTCGCCTGGCGGCGAATCGACCGAGTGCCGGACGGTGACGATGCGCGGCTGTGGCTTTACGGGGTGTGCCGCCGGGTACTCGCGAACAGCAACCGCGCCAGCACCCGACGTACGCGCCTGGGAGCGCGCCTTCGCGCCACGATCGGGGAACAGACGATCCCCGATCCGGCGGGTGACGTGGCGCTCGCGGTGACGGTACGCGAGGCGCTGGCGAAACTTCGGCCAGCGGACCGCGAGCTACTGCAGCTGTCGTCGTGGGAGCACCTCGAACCCCGCGAGATCGCCGTGGTGCTCGACATCTCGGCCCGGTCCGCCCGTACGCGCCTTTCCCGGGCCCGGGAGCGGCTGCGAAAAGAACTCGACGGAGACGATCCACGCGAACCCGGACATGTACTCCACGACCGGCCAGCGGCGCTGCCGCGGCAATCTCGACTCGCACCGAGGGAGGGGCGATGAACAACGACAAGGTGGACGAACTGGTCGCGGCCGGCGACCCGTACCCACAACGTTCGGTCGACGACCTCGCTCTTCAGGCGGCGAGCCAGGAGTTGATGGAGGAAGTCATGTCGACACCGACAAGAGCCCCGATCCCCAAGGACCCCGCTGTGCAGCGTCGACCGCGCTGGGTGGCTCCCGTCATTGCGGCGGCAGCCGTCGCCGCAGTCGTGGCGGGCGCAGTTGCGGTCATCGGCCCCCAGTCCGACGACCACGGTCAGCGCGCGCAGAACGCGGGCGCACCGTCAGCCGGTGCGGATACTGCCCCGCCGACGAGCGACAACCTCCGTCAGGTCGTGGTCGGGCAGGACGGCTGGCAGGTCGACGGTCTCAACGACGTCGGCGCCGGAGGTTCGATCTCGTGGCAGGACGGATCGGGCAAGGGCACGCTGGAGATGTCGTGGTACGACGCGTCCGACTACGACGCGTACCTTCGTGATCGCAAAACCGACTACGACGACAAGGAGCGGGTGTCGTTGCTCGGCCAGCAGGGCTGGGCATTCAGCGAGCGTATCGACGATGCCTCGACCAAGGGGGAGCTGAGTTGCTGCATGGCGCCACGGCCCGGGAAGAAGGTCGATCCAAAACGCGGGCGTAGCCACGGCGAACCGGAGACCAGTCTGCGCGTCATGACCATCCTGCCGACCGTTGGCGATCGGTTCCTCGAGTTCGATGCGACCGTGGCCGATCGGGCCGAGTACGACGAGCTGATGAGCACCCTGCGACGAGTCGATCGGCGTGCCTGGCTCGACTCTCTCGACGGTGCTGTCGTGCAGCCCGCCGAGGCGGAGGCGTTCCTCGAGGAGGCGAGTCGCGACGTGCCCATGCCTGCGGGAGTCACCGTCACGCCCGAAGACCTGAACCTTCCACAGGATCCGTACCAAGCCCGGGCGGCCTTCGTCCGACCGGTGCTCTGCGGATGGGCGGAGGAGTACGTCGGCGGTGACGACGCGGCGCTCGACGTCCTACGGAAGGCCGAGGACTGGCCCGTCCTGCAGGCGATGACCGCCGACGGCGACTACGCCGAGTCGGTCCCCGAGGAGGTGCGGATCCTCGAACGCCATCCGCAGTACCAGGGCTGGCGCCAGATGTTCGGCTGCTGACGCGGCCCCAGTAATCCGCGATCCCGGTCACCACCACTTTGGTGACCGGGATCGCGTCCTGACGGGTGCGTGTTGTGCGTAGCGACTCCGGTAGCCTCGCGTGGGTGACTGCTTCATTGACCGTATCGACGATCAGTGCCGATCAGCACCGGGCGTTCATCGCCGGTCGGCCGAGTGCGAGCTTCCTACAGATGCCGTCGTGGGCTGCGGTCAAGTCGGAATGGCGCAGTGAGTCCATCGGATGGTTCACCGACAACGGCGCGATCGCCGGCGTTGGTCTGGTGCTGTATCGCCAACTGCCGAAGGTGAAGCGCTACCTCGCGTACTTGCCTGAGGGCCCGGTGATCGATTGGGACGGCGCCGACCTGTCGCGTTGGCTCGACCCGATGGTCAAACACCTACGTGGCAAGGGCGCGTTCGGCGTACGGATGGGACCGCCGGTCGTCACCCGTCGATGGGAAGCAGCGACGATCAAGAAGGCCATTGCCGACGACGCGCTGCACACATTGGACGACGTGCCCGCCGATACCAATGACCCGGCCGGGCTCTCGGTCGTCGAAGCTCTGGAGTCGCTGGGCTGGCGCGAGCAGGCCACCGAAGGCGGCTTCTCCGCCGGACAGCCGAAGTACAACTTCCAGCTCGCGATCGACGGCACCGAGGACGACGTACTGCGCGGCATGAACCAACTGTGGCGCCGGAACATCAAGAAGGCCGCGAAGGCAGGTGTCGAGGTCCGACTCGGCGGACGCGACGACCTCGCGGAGTTCCACCGCATCTACGCCGAGACGGCAGAGCGTGACCACTTCACGCCGCGCCCGCTCGGCTATTTCGAGCAGATGTGGGATTCGCTGACCGACGAGGATCCGCTACGGATGCGGTTGTATCTCGCGACACATGAAGGCGACCTGGTCGCGTCGACGACGCTCGTGCAGGTTGGCGAGCATGCTTGGTATTCGTACGGAGCATCGACGACCGCGAAGCGGGAGGTACGCGGGTCGAACGCGATCCAGTGGCAGATGATGCGTGACGCCATGGAGTCGGGCGCGAAGGTGTACGACCTGCGCGGCATCACCGACACCCTCGACCCGGACGACTCACACGTCGGGCTGATCCAGTTCAAGGTCGGCACCGGCGGAGAGGCCGTCGCGTACGCGGGCGAATGGGACCTCCCGATCTCGAAGGTGCTCTACACGGCATTCGACCAGTACATGCGACGGAGGAGCTGAATGTACCGAGGGCACAGCATGAAGCGACGGCCAGACTGAATGTACCGACGACACAGCGCTAAGCGACGGAGGAGCTGACGTGGCACTCACCCTGCGGATCGACGGGGAGCGGTGGCGCAGTCACCTGCGCGCGGTCGCCGACGCACAACCCGGGCTAGTGCCTGTTGCCAAAGGCAACGGTTACGGTTTCGGTCGGCCGGCACTTGCCCGGCGTACCCAGTGGCTCGGTTCGGACACGATCGCGGTCGGCACGTACACCGAGGTGCCGTCGGTTGCTTCGCGCTACGACGGTGACATCTTGGTGATGAGCCCGTGGCGTCCGTTCCTTCCGGAGGTACGCGACGGCTCGGCGTACAACCCGCGCATCATCCACACGGTCGGGCGGGTCGAAGACATCGAAGCGCTGGCGAGCAGCCAGCCGGGGGCGCGGGTCGTGGTCGAGGGCATGACCTCGATGGAGCGGCACGGACTCGACCGGCATTCGCTCAGCGAGGCCGCGAAGGCATTGGGCCGGCTGCAACTCGACGGCTTCTCCCTGCATCTCCCGATGGCCGGCGACAACCTCGCCGAGGCCGAGCAGTGGATCGCGGCTGTGCAGGCGTCGCAGCTCGATACCGGCACGGTGTTCGTATCGCATCTCAAGGACAGCGAGCTCGCCACTCTTCGAGAGCGCCGTCCGAACATCTCCGTCCGACCGCGCATCGGCACCGATCTGTGGCTCGGCGACCGCCGCGCCCTACGCGTACGCTCGAGCGTCCTCGACGTCCACGAGGTGAGTCGCGGCGAGCGCGTCGGATACCGCCAGCGTGCGATGCCGCGCGACGGTTCGCTGGTGGTGGTGTCCGGAGGCACGGCGCACGGGATCGGCCTGGAGGCGCCGACGTCTGCGGTGTCGGTGCGTCAGCGGGCGACGTCGTTCGCGAAGGGCGGCCTCGAGGCAGCGGGCCTCGCCCTGTCGCCGTTCACCGTCGCGGGTAAGCAGCGGTGGTTCGCCGAGCCGCCGCATATGCAGGCGAGCATGCTGTTGTTGCCGTCATCGGTCACTCCGCCGCAGGTCGGTGACGACGTCTCTGTCGACGTTCGGTTCACGATCACGACGTTCGACCGGATCGAGCTCGACTGACGGATCGTCGCTCGCGAAGCGGTGATCGAGCATGATGCGTGCCGCGAGCCACAACTGCGCTGCGACCCTGATCAGGATCAGCGCGGGATACACGCGGTCGACGTCACCGCTGTCCATGGTGAACCCCGCCTCATGCCACCACGTGCCGAGCACGAACAGGATCTCGGCGCCCTGCCACCACAGCAGGTCACGCCACCGCGGCCAGGCGTACGCCGCCAGCGGCAGGAGCACCAGCGCGTACTGCGGTTCGTAGGTCTTGGTGAGTACGAACCAGCCGAGTACGAGCAGCAGCGCAAGGGTCGGCGCATCGGGAGACCGGTATGCCTTCAGGGCGAAGGTGGCAACGCCTCCGACGACGATGAGCATGCCGATCAGCAGCGCCACGTTGAGCGCATCACTGGACGGCGTGACGCCCAGGTCGGCGGCGATGTCCCAGATCGAGCCCGCGCCGAGGTCGAGGTCCACATACGCCGAGATCGGGTCGAAGTACGCGCCTCCGGAAACGACGACGAGCGGGATCACCGCGCACACCCACGCGACGACTGCGCCCCCGATGGCTCGGCCGGCCACGTCGAGGCTGTCTCCGCGTACGCCTGCCAATGCCAGCGCCGGCAGGATGAGTAGCGGCCAGAACGCCATCGCCCCGGCAAGCCCGAGGAGCACGCCGGCCACCGTTGCCCGCCGCCGGGACCAGGCCAGCCAGGCACCGCAGACGAGTGCTATCGGGATCAGATCCCAGCCGAGAACCGTGGTGAACAGCAGCACCGGAGCGCTCGCCATCGCCACCATCGCGTAGGGCCGCCGCGGCCGGGCGAGGACAAGACATCGCAGGCCGATGAGGAATGCGAGTAGCTGAACGACCGCGACGACACCGATGTACACGACACTCTCGTGGCGTACCTCGGCGTCCTTCGCGATGTCGACGACCGGCGCGCTGCGGCGTTCGTCGATGTCTGCGTCGCCGGTGACGCCCTGAGCAACGACCGCGGCGGCGTACGACATCGCGGCGTCGGGAACGGTCTGTTCCGGACGTACGACGTGTTGGTCGGCCGAGGCATCCCAAGGCGCCACCCGCTCGGCGAGTCCGGAGAACGCATAGTCGTTGACGAGCGGTGTGTGGCAGGCCTTCGCGTAGTCGTTCGGCGAGTCCCACCAGGCGCCGGCGGCACACGGTGCCTTCACCACCAGCGAAAGCGTGAACGTCACCGCACCGATCGCGAGGACGACGCGCAGCGGCGTCCACCACGGATGCGGTCGCCCATGCGCACCGAGGTCAGCGATCCCGCTCACCCGCGTACGCCCTTCATGCGCACACGATGCCACACGGCGCGGGCCGATCGGTCAGTCCAGCCGCCCCGCAGGAGTCGCGGGTCGGCTAGCCTCTCGGCGGGCCCTGCGTGCCGCTGGACTGCGGTGGGTCTTGCGTGCCCTGACCACCATCCGACTGACCGCCATCACCGGTATTGCCGTTGTTGCCACCATCGCCACCGTCGGTCTCGGGCGGGCCGTCACCCGTACCGCCGTCGTCGGTCGGGCCGTCGGTCTCCGGATCGAGAACGCCGTCGTCGTCGGTTTCCGGATTATCGGTGTCGGGACCATCAGTGTTGCCACCGTCGGTCTCCGGGTCGTCGGTGTTGGGGCCGTCGGTGTCCGGGCCGCCGTCGGTGGTCGGATCAAGCTCGGTGTTCGGATCGTCGTCGGTCGTCTCCGGCGGCGTGTAGATCTCGCCCTCGTCGGCAGTGATGTACGCCGGCTCCGGGAACTCGCCGCAGTCCTCGCCCTCGAGCACCTTGTTCATGTACGTCTGGAACGTCGACGCCGGGAAGTCGCCGCCGTAGAACGTCGGCATGTACAGGGACCCGTCGTTTCGGTACGCGATGTCGCCGTTGCCGTTGGGGCCGCGTACGTACATCACCGCTGTGGAGAGCCTGGGCGACATGCCTGCGAACCACGATGAAGAGACTCGATCCGGCTCACTTGCTGTTGCTGTTCCGGTCTTGCCGGCGGTCGGGCAGACGGTCGCTGCGGAGTTTCCGGTCGCGCCCGGCACGTTGACGACCTGCTGGAGCGCGTAGGTGACATCGGCGGCGACGTCCGCGCTGAACGCGCGATCGGACTTCTCCTCGTGCTGGAACGATCCGCCGTTCGGGTCGTCGACGGACTCGATGACGTACCAGTCGTTGTGCTGACCTTCATTACCGAACGTCGCATACGAGTTGGCCATGTCGATCACCGAGACCGGCGCGTACCCAAGTGGAGTCGTCGGGTACGCATTGACGCGTTGGTCGCGCGTGAACACCTTGCGAACCGGAACACCGGCTCGTCTCGCCGCATCGATCGTCTTCTGACCGCCGTCCTCCATTTGCAGGATGAGGTCGATGAACGCCGTGTTGACCGAGTGCTCGGTTGCGTTTTCGAGTGAGATCGTGCCGTACGACTGGCCGCCGCTGTCGCCTTGGTTCTCGATGTCGGTGCCATCGGGCAGGTAGTACGGCGAGCTGCCGTCGACGCTGGACTGCAGGCTGAAGCCGTTCTCCAAGCCGGCCGCGAGCGCGAACGGCTTGAACGTCGAGCCGGGTTGAGCGCCGTGTTCGGCCCAGTTGTACTGACTCTTCAGGTAGTTCGGTCCGCCGTACATCGCTCGCAGCGCACCGGATTTGGTCTCGACCGAGGCAAGCCCGATGTGGAGGCCCTGCATGCCGTCCTTGCCGGCCGCCTCCTTCAGACCCGTCGCCTGCTGCTGCTCGCGTACAGACTTGCGCGCCGCGATCTGGTCGTCTGTGTCGAAGGTGGTGACGACCTTGAGCCCGCCACCGTTGATCTGGGTGTCGCTGAAGCCTTCCTTCTGCAGCTCCTGCTCCACCATCCGCAGCAGGTAGCCCTTCGGCCCGCTGAAGCGGTCGGTGGTCTTGATCTCCGGGAACTTCGGCAGCCGCTTCTTCGCGTGCTCGGCCTTGGCCTCGTCGATCGCGCCCATCTCGGCCATACCATCGAGGACGTAGTCGTAGCGCTCCTTGAGCTGCTGCCTCGCCTCCTTGCCGTTGGCCGGGTCGTAGCCGCTCGGGTTGTTCAGAACCGACGTCAGCACAGCGCTCTGCCGCAGGCTGAGGTCTTCGACGTCGACGTCGAAGAATGCGCGCGCGGCGGTCTGGATGCCGTACGCACCGCGACCGAAGTAGATGGTGTTGAGGTAGCCCTCGAGGATCTCGTCCTTGCTCAGCTGGTTGTGGATCTTCAGCGAGAGGACGGCCTCCTTCAGCTTTCGGGTGTACGTCTGGTCCTGGGTGAGATAGAGGATCTTGACGTACTGCTGGGTGATGGTCGACGCGCCCTGGGTCGAGTCGGATGTCGCGTTGTTCATCGCGGCGCGCAGGATGCCCTGGAAGTCGACACCGCGGTTCTCGAAGAACGTACGGTCCTCCGCTGCGATCGCGGCGGCCTGCGTCACCTGCGGGATGCGGTCGAGCTCGACCGACTCGCGGTTCTGGGTCTCGAACTTGCCGAGCACGGTCTTGCCGTCGGAGTAGTAGACGTACGTCGTCTCGGTCTGGAACTCGGCGTTCGCGCTCGGGATGTCGACGCTGCGGTAGAAGATGTAGCCGCCGACGACGAGGGCAACGAAGAACACCGTGAACGCGATCGCGGACCACTTGAAGAACGCGAACAACTTCGGGTGTTTGCGTTGCTTCTTGCGCTTACGTGGTTGGGAATCGTCGTCAGGGGTGGCGTCAACGGGCGTCGAGCTGTCGTCGGACTGGCTCACCGGCGGTCTCCCTGCGGGTAATGGGCATCTGAAATCGGGGGTGCGACGACGCCCCAACTAAACAGTGTGCACCGTGAACCCACCAGAACCGAAACCGAGAATACCCGTGTGGTGGAACTCGCATCGTTTCGATGTATCGTAGCGATACATCACAACGCTACGTTTGTCCGGTCAGTCAGGCTGGGGAGTCGATCGGAGGTGGCCCATGGCACGACGCGGCGCAGCGCTGGAGCTCGCCGTCCTCGGGCTGCTCCAGGACGCTCCGATGCACGGGTACGAGCTACGCAAGCGGCTCAATGCCGTACTCGGCTGGGGGCGGGTGCTTTCGTACGGCACGCTGTATCCCTGCCTCAAGGCGCTACTGAAGTCCGGTCACATCGAGGCGGACGACGCCCCGGCGACCGGGCGCTCGGCTCGGCGGGCGCGGATCGTCTACAAGCTCACGCCGGCCGGCAAGGAGCATCTGGCGGATCTGCTCGCCCATTCCGGCCCCTCGTCATGGGACGACGAAACCTTCGGGGTTCGGTTCGCGTTCTTCTCGCGCACCGATTCGAAGACCCGCGTACGCATCCTCGAGGGGCGGCGTAGCCGTCTCGAGGAGCGGGTCGAGAACGTACGCGCCTCGCTGGCCCGGAGCCGCGAGCGGGTCGACGCGTACACGTTGGAGCTCCAGCGACACGGCCTCGAAGCCGCCGAGCACGAAGTCAAGTGGCTGACCGGACTGATCAACGCGGAACGATCGGGCGCTCCGCCGCGCACCGACGATGAAGACCCATCGCCGGACCGCGCCAGCACTCGCCACAACATCAGCGATCGATAAAGGAGAACCCATGGGTTCGGTACGAGTAGCAATCGTGGGCGTCGGCAACTGCGCGACGTCCCTCATCCAAGGCGTCGAGTACTACAAGGATGCCGACGCCGCGCAGAGCGTTCCGGGCCTCATGCACGTCCAGTTCGGCGACTACCACGTGCGCGACATCGAGTTCGTCGCAGCGTTCGACGTCGATGCCAAGAAGGTCGGCTTCGATCTCGCCGAAGCGACCCGCGCGAGCGAGAACAACACCATCCGGATCTGCGATGTACCGCCGACCGGTGTCACCGTGCAGCGCGGCAACACCCTCGACGGGCTCGGCAAGTACTACCGCGAGACGATCGAGGAGGCCGACGGTGAGCCGGCCGACGTCGTACGCGTACTCAAGGAGTCGGGCGCCGATGTGCTCGTCTCGTACCTGCCGGTCGGCTCGGAGCAGGCCGATAAGTTCTACGCACAGTGCGCGATCGACGCCGGCGTCGGCTTCGTCAACGCGCTGCCGGTCTTCATCGCCTCCGACCCCGAGTGGGCCGCGAAGTTCGAGGCCGCTGGCGTGCCGATCGTCGGTGACGACATCAAGAGCCAGGTCGGCGCGACGATCACGCACCGCGTGATGGCCAAGCTGTTCGAAGACCGCGGCGTCGTACTCGACCGCACGTACCAACTGAACGTCGGCGGCAACATGGACTTCAAGAACATGCTGGAGCGCGACCGGCTCGAGAGCAAAAAGGTGTCGAAGACACAGGCAGTCACGTCCAACCTCGAGCACGACCTCGGCGCGAAGAACGTGCACATCGGCCCGAGCGACTACGTGCAGTGGCTCGACGACCGCAAATGGGCGTACGTACGCCTCGAGGGCCGGGCGTTCGGAGATGTGCCGCTGAACCTCGAGTACAAGCTGGAGGTGTGGGACTCCCCCAACTCCGCCGGCATCATCATCGACGCCATCCGTGCGGCGAAGATCGCCAAGGACCGCGGCGTCGGCGGCCCGGTGCATGCACCGTCGACGTACTTCATGAAGTCGCCGCCGGTCCAGCGCCCCGATGACGAGGGTCACGCAGGCGTGGAGGCGTTCATCCGAGGCGAGTGACGCGACGCCAGAATCCTGAGATCAGCTGAGCAGATCGGCTCTTGCTACGCGTAGCAAGAGCCGATCTGCTTTTGTACGCGCGGGCCGTCAGCGTGGCGCGAACGCGGCGAGGAACGTGTCGACGCCCTCGCGAACCGCCTTGTCGACCAGGTCGTCGTCGACCGCCCGGTTGCCGTGCCCGCTCACCTGGAGTGGTTCGTCGCTGATCAGCGCGAGCAGATGGCGGGCGGACCGACCCGCATCGCTGAGCTCGAGCTGACCGGCGAGAGCCAACTGTGCCAACTTGCCCGCGAGCGCGTCGATCGTGCGCTTGCGGTTGCCGTCGCGCTGACGCCCGATGAGCTCCGGGAATCGCGCCTCCTCGGATAGCTGAAGGCGCATCACTGCGAGCCCGTCGTCCTTGCGGACGCAGTCGACAAGTGCGTACGCAACGCGTTCCAGCTCGGTGCGCACGTCGATAGACCCGGCATCGAGTTCCTCGATGACGTTCATCACCTTCTCGTGCGAGCTTGCCGAGTAGCGCTCCAGCACGGCGGTGAACAGCGCCTCCTTGTCGGCGAAGTGGTTGTACAGAGTCGGCTTGGCGACCGACGCCTCCCGGGCGATCGAGTCCATGCCGGCATCGGCGTACCCGTCTCGGGCGAAGACCACCAGTGCCGCGTCGAGTATCGCTGTGCGCTTCTGTACCCGGCCAGTCGTGCGGGGTTCCTTCACCGTGACCATGGCGACAGGATACCCCAGTTGCGAAATCTGAACCGATAAGTTCATACTGAACCAGCTAGTTCAGATTTTCGTACGAGGGGATACTCATCATGGCTACTTCGACGGACCGGACCGACCGGTCCTTTGCAACGCTCGTTGCCGTACTCGTCTTGGGCGCCGTGCTGGCCCTGATCAACACCACGATCGTCGGTGTAGCCCTGCCCCGGATCGGTGCCGAGTTCGGAGCCGGCATCGACGCGTTGTCGTGGGTCGGGACGGCCTACATACTCGCTGTCGCTTTCGCGATACCGCTGAGCGGCTGGGCGAGCGTCCGCTACGGGCTGCGCCGCACCTGGCTCGCCGCACTCGGCGTGTTCGTCGCAGGGTCGGCGCTTTCGGCCGCGGCGCCGAGTCTCGAACTCCTGGTCGCGAGCCGCATCGTGCAGGGCGTCGGCGGCGGCATGCTCGAGCCAATCATGCTGACCGCCATCGCGCAGGCCGCGGGCCCAGCGCGGATGGGGCGAGCGATGGGCATCGTTGCCGGCGCGATCGGGCTCGGGCCACTCATCGGCCCGGTTCTCGGTGGCGCGACCGTGGACGTTCTCGACTGGCGCGCGATGTTCGCAGCGTTCGTCCCGCTCGGGCTCATCGCACTGGGGCTTTCGGCTCGGATCCTGCCCACTTCTGTCGGTACGCCGCAGCCACTCGACAGGATCGGCCTCGCGCTGATCGGTGCCGGCAGCCTCGGAGTCCTGTTCGGCCTGTCGCAAGCGTCGAGCCCCAGCGGGATCGCGGCGGGTGGATGGCTCGCCATCGTGGTCGGAGTCACGCTGTTGGTCGCGTACGTCCGGTGGGCAGCTCGACGTGGCACCGCAGCAATCGTGTCGTTGGAGCCGTTCCGGGTACGTGGGTTCGTGCCAGCCGCATCGGTGATGTTGCTGCTCGGCGCGACCATTTACCCACTGTTCTACGGTCTGCCGCAGTTCTTCCAGGGCGTACGCGACTACGGTGCGCTGGGTGCCGGAGTGTTGCTGATGCCGTACGGAGCAGGGGCGTTGGCCGGCATGACCTTCGGAGGTCGGCTCAGCGACGGCCGCAGCACCCGCGCCCTCGTCATCACAGGCGCATTCGTCGCCGCAATCGGCACACTCACGTACGTCGTCGCCGGTCCCGACGCCCCGATCTTGCTGTACGTCGTCGCGTCGGTGATCACCGGAGTAGGTGTCGGCTTCGTCGGCGGTCCAACCGTCTCATCGCTCTACCGGGTGCTCGAGCCGAGCCTGGTTCCGACGGGATCGACGGTGTTGTTCATCCTGAACCAGCTCGGCGGGGCGCTCGGGATCGCCGTGATGACGATCCTGATCAGCGCGGCCGGCGACGGAGCCTCGGACTGGGGTCCGGCTGCCGGAACGCTGCCCATGACACTGCCGGCACTGGGTGCGGGCGTCGTCGTCCTGATCGCAATACGCCTACCGGGCAAACCGCGCGCCCAACTGTCACGCACTGATGATGACCTGGCGACAGCCGCTTGAGTCGACTCGTGTCCTACAAGCACTGATCGGTTGTCATCGGTGAGCACCCCGATGACAACCGATCAACCGAACGTCACCACTTGTGGTTGGTGCCGTGCTCGATGTTGTAGTACATCCCGATATGGGTGTAGAAGTTCATCGCACCGAACAGCAGGAAAACGGTGCCTCCGATCAGCCACGCCCAGACGACCCACCGCATCAACTGGAGACGGTCCGTCCAGAGGGCGAACGCGAACAACAGAGCGCCGATGGCCACGATGCCCCACAAGCCGCCGAGGAACAGCGCCTCGAGGATCGGCAGGTGTCCGAACCGGCCGCTGATCGGCTCCTCCGGCGGAGCCGCACCCAGCTGGAATCGTACGAAGGTGATGGCCAGCACGGCCATGCCGAGACCCAGTGCGCCAACGAAGATGCTCACGGGCTTCAGTGCCGCCACCGCGGCTGCGGTTGCCTGCTCGATGTCACCGCCGAACTGTGCTCGATTGCGCCAGAGATAGACCGCGGCGAAGATCAGCAGTGCCCCGAAACCGACCGCCGGCTGGCCGAAGGCGATGTTCGCGTACTCGAACCCGCCAGCCCCGAAGGGCCAGGTCACGGTCGTGTGTACTCCCAAGACCAGGAGTATGAGTCCCGTGATTCCGAAGAACGCCGCCCAGCCCTCGCTCTCGATGCGCTTGCTGCCCATGAGTTGCTTGAGGAACAACGCGACACCCAACAAGCCGGCGCCCGCGGTGACGGCAATCAACTCGTTGTAGACGACCACGACACTCACCTTCCGTTATCTCACTCGGATGACTATCACCCGCAAGTATAGTTGAATCTTCCACTATTACGGGAACGTCGCCGCGGGCAGGTCTATTCCCGACGCACGACGCCCGGGTGCCGCGGTCGAGCGCACGCCTTGCCATCGCGACACAGCAAATGGCCGACTCGTACGATGGCGGGCGTGTCTGAGGCCGCCTACGTTCGCGACGGCCTGTGGACTTCCGGCTTCCGACGCCTCCTCCTGACCCGACTCACGTCACAATGCGGCGACGGCGTCTTCCAGGCCGGGATCGCCTGGCTCGTACTGCTCTCCCCCGACGCGCAACGTACGCCGGCCGCTTTCGTCGGTGTCCTCGCGTTGCTGCTACTCCCGTTCAGCGTCGTCGGCCCGTTTGCAGGAGTCGTCCTCGACCGTTGGCGACGCCGACAGATCTTGTTCTTCGGGCAGTTACTGCGGGTTGTGGCCGTCGGCACCGTCGCCGTGCTTGCCGGTGTCGGCGGTCAGCGTGGAACCGCACTCGCGTACGTACTCGTGCTCGTCGCCCTCGGCATCAACCGATTGCTGCTCGCGGCACTGTCAGCGTCGGTTCCCTACGTCGTACAGCGCGCTCGCCTCGTCGATGCCAACGCGATCGGGCCCACCGCAGGGACCGTGTCCACCGGTGCCGGCCTCGCGATCGGAGCCGGGATCATCGCGACCAGTGCCACGTCGGCGCAAGCACTACTCGCGTCGATGCTGGTTTTCGGTGTCGCCGCGCTGCTCGCCCGACGATTCGCACCGGCGGCACTCGGCCCGGACGCAGGCGCACGTACGCCTCGACTCGCTGATGCCGTCGTGGACCTGCTCGCTGCGTACCGGCACCTCAGTGCTCGCACCCGGGCGTGGTGGGCACTCGCCCGGCTCGGGTTGTTCCGCTTCGCATTCGGCTGGTGGGCCGTGTGGGTATTCGCCGAAACCGCTGCGAGTCACTCCGACGCCGATGCCGCGGTCTCCGCCGTCGCGACGGCGGCCGGGATAGGCGCTGCGGCCGTACTCACACCGCTTGCGGCACGTCGCTGGACGCTGGACCGATGGGTACGCACGCTCTCGGTGGCGATGGTCGTGCTCGCGCTGGCCTCCGCACTGGCGAACCCCGCGACTATGTGGGGATTGCAGGGCTTCGCGTTCGGGATCGCCGGGCAGACCCTGAAGATCCAGACCGACACCATCGTCCAACGCGAAGTGCAAGAGTCGTACCTCGGCCGCATCTTCACGTTGTACGACGTCACGTTCAACGTCACGTTCGTCGTCGGGGCATTGGTCGGAGCGATCGGCTACCGCTGATCGAATGTGACTATCTTCTACTCATGGCGGAGCAGTTCAGCAAGGTCGCGCTCGTCGTCAACGCCGCCTCGCGCGCCGGCGCACAGGCGTACGACACGGCGTACCGACGCCTGTGCGAGTTGGGCGTCGAACCCGACGTCGCATACCCGATCCGCGACCCGGAACGACTGGCCGCCGTACTGACGTCGGTCGTCGACGACGGTTGCGACCTGGTCATCGTCGGCGGCGGCGACGGTACGCTCAGCGCCGCGATCGACCAGTTGTCAGACGACGACGTCACATTGGGCATCCTGCCGCTCGGCACCGCGAACGATCTGGCACGCACCTTGCAGATCCCGGCTGATCTCGAAGCCGCATGCGCAACGATCGCGAACGGAAAGGTCGTCGCGATCGACATCGGAGCAATGGGCGAGCGGAACTTCTGCAATGTCGCCTCGATCGGACTCGCGGTCGGTGTCACTCATGCACTGTCCAACACCCTCAAGCGTTGGCTCGGCCCACTCGCGTACCCGGTGGCAGCGGTACGCGCGTACCGGAGGCACCAGTCGTTTCGGGCTCACCTCGAGTTTCCCGACGGAGACCACGGACCGCTCCGTGTCGACCACACTCTCGCTGTTGCCGTCGGGAACGGCCGGTACTACGGCGGTGGCAACGTCGTAGCGCCCGACGCGGGCATCGGCGACCACCTGCTCGATGTCTACGCGATTCCTCGCGGCACGCTCCGCGAGCGACTCGGGGTGATACGCAGAGTTCGCGACGGTACGTTCGTCGACTACCGCCACGTCGTGCACGTCACCACCCGACGCGTACGCCTGCACGCGGAGCCGGAACAATCGGTCAATCTCGACGGAGAGCTGGTCGGGTCAACGCCGCAGGAGTTCGTCGTCCAACCCGAGGTGCTCGACGTACTGGTGCCCACCGACTCGACCGCCGGGTCACGAGACTGACTCAGGGGGCGTCGGAACCGCGTTCGGCCCACCAGGCGAGCAGCGCCTCGCGGGCGGCTTCTTCGCCGAGCGGCCCGCGGTCCATGCGCACCTCGAGCAGATAGCGGTACGCCTCCCCGACCTCGCGTCCGGGCCCGATACCCAGGATGCCCATGATCTGGTTTCCGTCGAGGTCCGGTCGGATCGACGCGAGCTCCTCTTCCTCGGCGAGCCGACCGATGCGCTCCTCGAGATCGTCGTACACCCGTTGGAGTCGCTCGGCCTTGCGGCGGTTCCGGGTCGTGCTGTCGGCCCGGGTGAGTACGTGCAGGCGTTCGAGTTGGTCGCCCGCGTCGCGTACGTACCGACGTACGGCGGAGTCGGTCCATTCACCGGTGCCGTAGCCGTGGAATCGAAGGTGCAGCTCGACCAGCTTCGCAACGTCGTCGGTGATGTCGCCCGCGAACCGGAGCGCACGCATCCGTTTGCGGGTCATCTTTGCGCCGACCACGTCGTGATGGTGGAACGTCACTGTGCCGTCGGCCTGGAACCGACGAGTACGCGGCTTACCGATGTCGTGCAGCAAGGCAGCGAGTCGAATCGTCAGATCGGGCACCTCGTCGAGGCGGTGCTCGAGGTCGATCGCCTGCTCCAGGACGGTCAATGAGTGTTGATAAACGTCCTTGTGCCGGTGATGTTCGTCTCGCTCGAGACGTAACGCCGGCAGTTCGGGGAGTACGTGACCGGCGATTCCGGTGTCGACGAGGAGGGTCAGCCCGATACGCGGATGGCGGCCGAGAAGCAATTTGACCAGCTCGTCGCGGACTCGCTCGGCCGACACGATCTCGATCCGATCGGCCATCTCACGCATGGCCGTGACCACCGCATCGGCAGGAGCGAAACCGAGCTGGGACGCGAACCGGGCAGCGCGCATCATCCGCAGCGGATCGTCGCCGAAGGAGATCTCGGGCTCGATGGGCGTACGAAGGACGCCGGCCGCGAGATCTTCGACGCCACCGAACGGGTCGACGAACCGGTGCTCCGGGACGGTGACGGCCATCGCATTCACGGTGAAATCACGTCGCGCGAGGTCGCCCTCCAACGAGTCACCGAACTCGACCGACGGTTTGCGACTCGCACCGTCGTACGCGTCACTGCGGTACGTGGTGATCTCGATCTGCGCATCGCCCTTACGGCATCCGATCGTGCCGAAGGCGCGTCCGATCGTCCAGACAGTGTCGGCCCAACCCCGAACGATCGTCTCGACGGCGTCCGGCCGCAGCGAAGTGGTGAAGTCGAGGTCGGTGCCGAGTCGATCCAGCAGCGCATCGCGTACCGACCCGCCGACGAGCGCGAGCTCACCGCCCTGCTCCTCGACCAGCCGACCGAGCTCATCGACGACCGGCGCCACTCTCAGCAGTGCGCGGATCGCGTTGCGCTGGGCGGTAGACAGGTCGACCGAGGCGGGAGGATCGTGAGGACTGGACACGGCCGACCATCGTACGTGCTCCGCCGGTGGGCGCGCGCCGTCGGTCAGGTCGCTGGGAGACCAGTTCGCTGGATGGGTGAGCGCGCCCGGGGGAATCCGCGCTACGTCATGGCGCCCCATCTAACATGGCGCAGTGACCAATGGCCGTACGGATTTCAGGCGCATCGTCGCCGCCGTGGCGGCGCTGCTCTGTGTCGCTGTCATGGCATCCGCCGTGCCGAACGTCTCCCAAGCGCGTACCTCGGGCGCCGAGGTCGCAGGCCGGACGACGACCCTCGCGAAGAGCGCCCGAGCCCAGGACGACATCGCGGTCACGATCAAGCGCACCAACAGCACCTACCTCGAGAAGCGCAAACCCGTCGTCATCAACGCCAAGGCGACGAACAAGTCCGACCACGAGTGGACCAACATCAAGGCGTACCTCGTCATCGACACGAACCCGCTCACAGACGATGACGCAGTGGCCGACGCTGCCGGCAGCGCGGTCGATGCCCCCGCGGGCAGTCGTATTTACCGGCCGTTCCGCCTCATCACGAACGTCGGCAAGCTCGGCGTCGGTGAGTCGAAGCGCTTCAAGGTACGAGTGCCGTTCAAGCATCTCGGGCTGGGCTCTCGGCCAACGGAGGGCGCGTACCAGGTCGGCGTCCACCTCCTCGGCACAGACGACGAAGGCAACCGCGACGAAACACATGCGATCGGCCGAGCTCGCACGTTGATGCCGTATCTGAACGACCGTACGGCCGCGGCCGAGCCGATCGAGGTCTCGATGGTGTGGCCGTTCACCACCACGATCAGGCGCGCATCCGACGGGTCGTACCCCGATGCCGACGACCTGATCGACGACGTGTCCGAACGCGGACACCTCGGCCGGATGCTCACGGCTGCACGCGCCGCACCCGCTCGTACGATCACCGTGCTACTCGACCCTGCGTTGATCGAGGCTCTGTCGGCGATCGCGCAGGGGTCGTACGGTCCGCCCGAGGCCGACTCGAAGTCCGCAACCGTGGAACCAGACGAACTGCCCACCGGAGATCTGACACCACAACAGACCGCGAAGACGTTCCTTTCCGACCTACGAGACCTCGCCCGGGCGCAGGACGTGTGGTTCACCCCGTACGCCCAGCCCGATCTGGACGCTCTGGAACGGCACCCGCGACCCAGACAGGCCGCGGCGGTCTATCAGGCGACCGAGAGCGCCTCTCGCAACCTCCTGAACCAGTTCGGTCTCAAGGGACGCGTCGCATACATACCTCCGGACGGGATCTCCGAGCTCGACTCGCTTCAGTGGGCGCAGTCGAACACCGACACGAGCGATCCTTCCGCGCCCGGACCCGTTTCGATCCTCTCGCCGAACATGCTCGACGACTGGGACTACTCGGGCTCCCCGCTAGTCTCCCTCGACGCGGGCAAGTCGACGATCCCGACGGTCGTCGATGACGGCACGGTGATGACCGGCGGCCCGGCGCCCGGGCGTACCGACAGCTCACTGCAGATCCGACAGCGCCTCGCGAGCACCGCCACGGTCCGCGCAATCGAACGCACCTCCGATCCCGACGCGTCACAGAACATCGCCGTCGTCGTGGACCCCGAGTGGGACCCCGGGCCACGCCCCGGTAAGACCGACATCTTCGATGCGCTCGAGGCGACCTGGGTCAAGGGCGTCTCTCCCGAACGCCAATTGGACTCGAACGCCACGAACTGGCAGGGAACCGTCGGTGTGCCAACCGACGAGGCGGACAAGCCGGTCGCAGACACGCTCGTGGATTCGGCGACCAAGATCGTGCGGGATGCAGATGACCTCGCGTCGCTGGTGAGCGCGAGTCAACCGCTGCGCGACTACTACGGCGGCTCGGCCGGCATGGTCGTGTCCCAGAACTGGCGGTCGGAACTCGACGCCGAGGAGTACGCGGCCGATGCCGTCGATGTACCCGAATCCCAACTCGAGAAGGTCACCATCGACGGCCCGGGCTTCGTGTCGTTCTCGGGTAACAGCGGCCGGCTGCCGATCACGATCCACAACGGGCTCGACGTACCCATCAAGGTCGGCGTCGCCATCCGGGCAAAGGGCGAACGCATCGAGATCCCCGATATGGAGCCCAAGGAGGTCGCCGCGGGGCAGAGTCCGTCGTTCACGATCGACGCCGACATCGGCGAGGTCACCAACACCGCGTTCACCGCGCGACTGGTGACGCCGAACGGTCGTCGCTTCGGCGAGCCGGCGGAGTTCAACGTACGGTCCAGCGTTGTCGGTACGGCGATCTGGATCGGCATGGGCATTGCGGGCGTGCTGGTGATCATCGCACTCGTACGCCGGATCCGTAGACGACGAGCGTCCTCGCCCGCGGACGAAACGGCGACGTGAACAAGCACCGGGCCGAGCGACCCGGTAACCCTCTGCTCAACGCCAGCCTGGTGATGGCCCTCGGCACCATCGTCTCGAGACTCACCGGGTTCGTGAAGACGGCTCTTGTCGCCGTCGCGTTGGGTGTCTCGATCAACGCCGACGTGTTCACCGTCGCCAACACCGTGCCCAACACGATGTACATCCTGGTCGCCGGCGGCGTCTTCAACGTCGTGCTCGTTCCCCAGCTCGTACGCGCGATGAAGAACGACAGCGACGGCGGTGACGCGTACGCCAATCGCGTTGTCACGCTCGGGCTCCTGGTGCTCCTCGGTGCGACGGTGCTGCTGGTTCTGGTCACGCCGTACCTCGCGCGGCTGTTGTTCGATCCGAGCCTGTTCACTGCCGGTTTCGCCGCCGAACGCGACTCCGCGTATGCCCTGATGCGCTACTGCATGCCTCAGGTGTTCTTCTACGGCGCATTCGTACTCTGTGGTCAGATCCTCAACGCACGCGGCCGCTTCGGCCCGATGATGTGGGCACCGATCGTCAACAACCTGGTGTCGGCACTGGTGATGCTGTCCTACATCGCGGTGTACGGGTCATCGGACGCCGACGCATCGGGCGGCTTCTCCGACGCTGCCGAGATCCTGCTCGGCGTCGGCTCGACGCTCGGCATCGCCTTGCAGGCGGCCGTGCTGATTCCGTACCTGCGGCGTGCGGGGTTCCGATACCGGATGCGGTTCGACTTCCGCGGTGTCGGGCTCGGTCACACGATCCGACTCGGCGGGTGGACGCTGCTGTTCGTGATCGTCAACCAGATCACGTACATCGTCGTCAACCGGCTGGCGACCGCATCATCGACCGATGCATCGTCGGAGGGTACGCAAGCGGCCGGTGCGACCGTCTACCAGATCGCATTCCTCATCTCGCAGGTTCCGCACGGGATCATCACCGTGTCGGTGTTCACGGCCACGATTCCGCTGCTGTCGTCGATCGCCGCCGACCACGACTATCCGCGTATGCGCCGAGAGCTCGTCGGCGCGATGCGCATGGTGCTCGTCGCGATCGTGCCGATCGCGGTGACGGTCGCGTGCACCGGCCAGTTGATCGCGACCGCCATGACGTCGTACGGCGGTCTGACCGGAAGCACCGACGTCATCGGCAAGACGATCATCGCCTTCACACCGGCGATGATCCTGTTCAGCATGCATTACATGACCCTTCGCGGCTTCTACGCCGACGAAGACACGCGTACTCCCTTCACCGTGCAGATCTGGCTCGCGCTGACGAACATCGTTGCGGCCATCGTGCTCACGTCGTTCGCGCGTACCGACCAGGTCGCGATGTTTCTCGCCATCGCGTACGGACTCGGCTACCTCGTCGGCTTCCTGATCGCGTCCACCAGGCTGTCTGGGCGCATCGGGTCGATCGTGAACGCGTCGATGCTCGGCTTCTTCGCGAGACTCGCGATCGCCTCGGCGGTCGCGGGCGTCGCGATCGTCGCGTGCATTCGACTCGGGGACGAGCTCGGGGTCTCCGGCGACTCGGCACGGGCGGCCTTCGTACTGCTTGGGGTCTCTGGTCTGGTCGGTGCCGCCGTGTATGTCATCGCGTCGCGGCTGGTCCGACTGCGCGAAGTCACCGGTCTGCTGCGGGCCATCCGCGGCCGGCGCTAGTCTCCGCGACCGACCACGGTGGTGCCGTTCGCATATCGGCTGGTGCGACCTCCCGCCCCGCGCTTCGGTCGGCCTTTACCATGGTCACGGTGGCTGAACGTAGCCACCGATGAACGAAAGGCGAAGTCGAACAGCTGTGGATACCCGTGCGCTGGCATCCGGTGACGTCCTGGCGGGGCGGTACCGCCTCGAAGACCTGATCTCAGAGGGCAACGACGCATTCATTTGGCGTGCTGCCGACCAGGCACTCAACCGCTCGGTATGTGTACAGGCGATAGCCGCGTCGGACACCAGGGTCGACGCGTTCCTCGAAGCGGCGCGACGCTCTACGGCGGTCACTGACCCACGGTTTCTGCGCATCCTCGACATCGTCGAGGATGAGCGCGGCCAGGCGTACCTCGTCCGTGAGTGGGCACGCGCCGTGTCCCTCGACCGACTGTTGCGGCAGTCGACGTTGCCCAACCGTCGCTCGGCGACCGTCGTCTCCGAGATCGCGGAGGCGGTTGCCAACGCGCATGAGGCCGGCGTCTACCACCTCCACCTCGGCCCGAGCGCGATCCTGATCAAGGACAGCGGGGCCGTACGCATCACCGGCCTGGCCGTCGACGAGGCGTTGAACGACAGCGGGAGCATCGATCGCCCGGTCGGGTACGAGGAGCAGGTCGATGTCGAGGCAATCGGCAAGATCCTATACGCCTGCCTGGCCGGCCGCTGGCCGGGTGCGCGCTACAAGGGGTTGAAGGCGGCGCCCACCGAGCACGGTCGGCTGCTTCGCCCGCGGCAGGTACGCGCCGGTGTGTCGCGGGACGTCGACACCGTATGCGATCGCATTCTCGGCACGCCGCCTCGACATGGTGAGCAGCCGCTGCGGGCGGCCCGCGACATCGCGCACGAGCTCCGGCTCGCCGGCGACGACGAGGCACTCGTCACCGACGACCAGCCCAGCCTGATCGGATCGTCACCGGATCTGTTCAGCTCCGACATCGACTTGTTCGCGGGCAGCCCGCCACCGGCGATCAACCCGCCCAAGCCGAAGCCCGCCGTACTCCAGCCTGCGCCGCCGACGACCTTGGAGCGCTCACGCGCGGCCGCCGTGCAGGCGACCAAGGGCGATCGAAAGTGGATCGCCGTCGGCATCGCAATGCTGCTGCTCGTCGCGGTTGCGATGGGCATCGTCGTCGGGCGACAGTCCGACGGCCCGCCGAGCGCTTCATCTGACGATTCGACGTCAACAGGCTCGAACAAGGGGACGCCCTCCCAGCCGTTGCTGATCAGCGGCGTCTCCGACTTCGATCCCGAGAGCGACTCGCAGGAAGAGAACCCAGAACAGACCGAATACGCGATCGACAACAAGCCCAACACCGTATGGGAAACGCTGTACTACGAGAGTCGCCCCGACCTCGGCGGGCTCAAGTCGGGCGTGGGTCTACTCGTCGACCTCGGCAAAGTACGGACCGTCGACTCGGTCGATGTCACCATGCAGGGCGGGCCGACCGGGATCACCATCTACGGCGCTGATCCCGGCCTCGACCAGGCACCGACGTCCTCTCCGAACGAGAACGGCAGCGAGTTCTACGGCAGCTCGAGCTTCCCCAAGGTTCGGGGCGGCACCTCGCAGCTGCTCGACTTCAACCAGCCGATCGATACCCGGTGGGTTCTCGTGTGGCTGACTCGCCTTCCACAGGACACCGACGGCACGTACCGCGGCCGCATCGCCGAGATCAAGGTGCGTGGCACTTCGTGACCGACGCCGGACTCACCGACGCCGATGACGCCGAGTTGCTGCGTCGACATGTCGCAGGCGATCCAAGCGCATTCTCCACGTTGGTTCGTCGCCATCAGGACCGGATGTGGGCCGTTGCCCTTCGTACGACCGGAAATCCGGAGGAGGCGGCCGACGCGGTGCAGGAAGCGATGGTCAAGGCATTCCGCTCGGCCGACAGATTCCGCGGCGACGCCGCCGTCACGACCTGGCTACACCGCATCGTCGTCAACTCCTGTCTCGACCTGCTGCGTCGCAAGAAGGCGCGACCATCGGTACCACTCGAAGACGATGATCATGTCGGCGCACTCGCCGACCGTCCGACCGGCGACCCCGCCGTCGAACGTGAGCAGCGGCTCGACGTACTCGCGGCATTACAGCAGCTGCCGGAGGAGCAGCGCGCCGCGGTCGTACTCGTCGACATGGAGGGCTACTCCGTCGCCGAGGTCGCCGAGATACTCGACTGTGCGCCGGGCACCGTGAAGAGTAGATGCGCTCGCGGGCGTGACCGCCTCGCACCGCTGTTGGCCGCCTGGCGGAACCACCGGTCCGACCCATCCGTCTCAGCACAAACGACCAGCGCAGACACGGCGCAGCCGCCACCCGACGCGACGACAGGAGGTGACCCTCGTGGCTGACCGGCATGACGACGACGTACGCGCCTGGCTCGCCGAGGACCCCGCTCCGAAGATGCCGGAAGACGTTGCGGCGCGCGTACACGCGGCGCTCGAGCGCGAGTCGCAGGTACGCGTCGACGCGACCGCACCCCCTGCCGAGTCGGCGCCGGCCACCGTCACTCCGATTCGTAGGCCGGGGCGCTGGAGGACGCCGCTACTCGCGGCCGCCGGTGTCGTCGCGGTCGTCGCCATCGGCGTCCCGGTGGTGAACCAGATGTCCGGCTCGTCGAGCGACGATGCCGGGTCGGCAGCCGACCAGTCGTCCGAATCGCAGGCGGCCGGCGACTCTGCTGAGCCGTCGATCAGCGGGGCTCAAAAGGAAGACGGCGGAGACAGCGCCGCACCGACGTTGCAGCTCCATCGTGACTCCTTCGCCTCCGACGTACGCGCGTACGTCGACTCGCACCAGTTGGAGTCTGCTCGGGCGACGGGTGGTGCGGCCTCGGATGTCCGATGCGCCGACGGCGCGCCGGCCTCCTCAGCCGGGCTCACCGCTCGCCTCGACGGCGACCCGGCCGTGATCTTGGTCGCCCCCGCCCGCGACGGGCGCTCACAGGTCAAGGCGGTCGTCTGTGATTCCGGCAGCGCGCGGGTGGCGGCGCGCGCCACCGTACGCTGACCTGGGAATCCCGAGCGCCTACGATTCGTTGCAGTACGTGGAGCCGATTGGCCCCACCAACCAACGAGACGAGGATCACGGTGTCGACCAGTTCGAGCGCCGACGTGCGCAACGTCATCATCATCGGTTCGGGCCCGGCGGGCTACACCGCTGCGATCTATACCGCGCGCGCCAATCTCGCACCGCTGGTGTTCGAGGGATCGGTCACCGCGGGTGGCGCCCTGATGAACACCACCGATGTCGAGAACTTCCCAGGGTTCCCCGAGGGGATCATGGGACCGGTGCTGATGGACAATCTGCGCGGCCAGGCCGAGCGGTTCGGCGCGGACCTCGTACCCGACGACGTCGTGGATGCCGACCTGAGCGGTGACGTGAAGGTCGTACGTACCGCCGACGGCACCGAGCACCGCGCTCGGGCGGTCATCCTCGCCATGGGCTCGGCGTACCGCAAACTCGGCCTGCCCGACGAGGACCGGCTCTCCGGTCACGGCGTCAGCTGGTGTGCCACCTGCGATGGCTTCTTCTTCCGGGATCAGCACATCGCCGTGGTCGGCGGCGGCGACTCCGCGATCGAGGAGGCGACCTTCCTGACCCGCTTCGGTAGCAAGGTGACGCTGATCCACCGCCGTGACGAGTTGCGCGCGAGCAAGATCATGCAGGAACGCGCGTTCGCCAACGACAAGATCGACTTCGCCTGGAACTCCACGGTCTCCAGCATCAATGGCGACGATGCCCTGGAGAGCCTCACGCTCACCGACACGGTCACGGGTGAGACCCGTACGCTCGACGCGACCGGCCTGTTCATTGCGGTCGGCCACGACCCGCGTTCGGAGCTGGTGAAGGGACAGGTCGAGCTCGACGACGAAGGCTACGTGTTGGTGCAGCAAGGATCGACACAGACCAACCTGCCCGGCGTATTCGCCAGCGGCGATCTGGTAGACCACACCTACCGACAGGCCATCACGGCGGCCGGCACCGGTTGCGAGGCGGCACTCGACGCCGAGCGCTTTCTCAGCGATCTGGATCAGTTGACTGCTGCCGAGGTCTCCACGGTGTGACCCGCCCGCCGGCCTACCGGGAATGTCGCAGGGGGCTGGCAATGTTGTATTCGATAGAACTCATCGCTCGTGTTAGGAGCTACCAGTGGCTGACATCCAGGCCGTCACCGACGCCGACTTCGCAACGACCGTACTCGCTTCGGATAAGCCTGTGCTGGTCGACTTCTGGGCCGAGTGGTGCGGTCCGTGCCGCCAGGTGAGCCCGATCCTCGAGGAGATCGCGGCCGAGCACCCGGACGAGATCACGCTGGTGAAGCTGAACGTCGACGAGAACCCTCAGACCCCCGCGCAGTACCGCGTGACCGGCATTCCGACGATGAATGTCTACAAGGGCGGAGAGGTCGTCAAGTCGATCGTCGGCGCCAAGCCCAAGGCCGCGTTGCTCAAGGACCTCAGCGATTTCGTGAGCTGACAGTCGTTTCGTTTGCCGGGTCGGTCCCCTGCTGGGATCGGCCCGGTTTTCTTATTGCCATCGCGTGTACGTACCCCGCCGCGACAAGGCAGGTGATCGCCATCACCGCGTAGATCGCGTGGTAGCTCAGGACTAGCACGAGGACTGCTCCCAGCGCTACGGATAGGGTCTGTGGTCCGCCGAGCACGGCATCGAACGCCGCCGAAACCCGCCCGATGATCGGTGCGGGAGTCCGGCGTTGGAGCAGGGTGTTGAGCGCGATGATCGTCATCGGCAATCCGATGCCGGTGGGCACGACGGCGATCAAGACGACCCACACCGCCGGAGCGAGGGCGATCGTTGTGGTGCTGATTGCGAACAGAAGCAGGCTCATGACGATTGCGGCGGGCTCGCTGATCCGCTTGATCAACGGGGCGGCGACGAGCCCACCGGCAACGGCTCCGATGCCTTGAACCATCACGATGACGCCGACGTATGCCGCCGGCCGCTCGAACGCGTCGACAACCGCGAACGTCACCGACTCGCTGAAGCCGAACACGACCAGCGCGAGACCGACGCCGACCAGCGGGTGGATCAGCAGTGGGTCACGTCGGATGTGACGTACCCCGACCAGCAGCGAGTCTCGCGTGGAGGAGTCGTCTGGTTGTACCGCATCGTTGCGGACTCGCATTGTGGCGATGATGGCGGCGCCGCTGACGAACGCCGCGATCGTGATGGTGACGACGAGGTGCGGGCCGACGGCCGTGTACAGACCGGCTCCGGTGATCGGGCCGGCGATGCGTAGCGCCTCCTTGGTGGTTCCCAAGGCCGCGTTGCCCTCGACGAGCCGCTCCCCCGTCAGCACCAGTTTGAGCATGCCGTTGAGCGCCGCAGCGATCATCACGTACGACGCACCGTACGCGCACGCTACCGCGTACACGATCCAGACTTGACCCTCGTCATTGACGAAGAGCAGTGGCAAGAGTGCCGCCGCCGAGATCAAGTTCCCGAGCACGAGGAACGTACGCCGCGGAAATCTGTCGACGACCCATCCCAGCAGCGGTGCGAACAGCGATGGCAGAAGCAGCCAGAAGAACGTCAGCCCGGCCGCGGCACTGGATCCGGTCAGGTCTTTGACCCAGATCGACAGCATCAGCAGCAGAATCGACTCTCCGATCAGGATCGGAGAGAAGCCCCCGAACAGCCTCCGGAACTCGGGCGTCCGCAGTGCCGCCCTCATTGGTCGTCCGCGGGCTCGACACTGGACAGCGCCAGTGTGTAGACGAGGCGGGCGTCGTCGGGCCGTTCGTCGGGATTTTCCAGGCGTTCCCGAAATCGCATTGTCAGGTCGACCAGGTCCGCGTGCCACTGCGCCGCCTCCTGGTGCGTCATCCAAGTGGCGTTCTGTACCGCGCCGAGTGCCCATTTGTCGGATCCGTGCGCGGCGCGGTTTCGCTGGAACCGCTCGACCTCTCGCGCGATGATTCGCTCGGTCAGCGCTCTGCCTGCTGCGTTCAGTCCGGGATCGTCGGTTCCCTCGTCCCAGCGCATACCGACCTGCTTGACCCGCCACGGCCGTCGTCTGCCTTGACCGTCATGGGTTTCCTCAACCAGCCCGTGCTCGGCGAGTTTGCGTAGGTGCCAGGAGCAGTTCGCAGGGCTTTCGTCCAGATCATCCGCGAGCTCGGTTGCGGTCATCGGTCCGGCGATGGAGAGCCGTTCGGCGATGGCGAGGCGAAGCGGATGAGCCAGTGCTTTGAGTTCGCCCGCCGTCGTGAGGCGTCGAGTATCGAAAGACATGTTTCGATACTATCCACTATCGAAAGCTTTCTTTCAATACTCGGCCAGAGGAACTCTAGTGATGCCCGACGCCTGGGCCATTACACCCCTATAGGTATTTGTCGACAAATACCTATAGGGGTAAGTCGTCTAGTTGCTTTGGGGATCCATCATCGCGACGATGCGCTCGAGGTCGTCGATGGAGGCGAACTCCACGGTGATCTTCCCCTTTGACCGACCGAGGTCGACCTTGACCCGAGTGTCGAATCGCTCGGACAGTCGCGCGGACACGTCGGCCAGCCGTGGTGCGGTCGCCTTTGCCTTACGTGCCCGTGGCTTGTCCTCCGACCCGTCGCCGACAGCGACGGTCTCCTCGAGTCCACGTACGGACATGCCCTCTGATACGACCCGCTGCGCCAGGCGGTCCTGGATTTCGGTGTTCTCGACCGTGACAAGGGCACGAGCATGACCGGCGGAGATCACGCCCGCCGCGACCCGGCGCTGCACCGCTGGCGTCAGCCGCAGCAGACGCAGGGTGTTGCTGATCTGGGGCCTGGACCGTCCGATCCGTTTGGCGAGCTCCTCTTGGGTGCAGCCGAAGTCGTCGAGCAACTGTTGGTACGCCGCCGCCTCCTCCAGTGGGTTCAGCTGGGAGCGGTGCAGGTTTTCGAGCAACGCATCGCGCAGCATGTCCTCATCGGACGTATCGCGGACGATCGCCGGAATCGTGGCGAGACCGGCCTGTTGGGTCGCGCGCCAACGCCGCTCCCCCATGATGAGCTCGTAACTGTCACCCTCACGAACGGAGCGTACGACAACGGGCTGAAGCAGCCCGATCTCCTTGATGGAGTGGACGAGCTCGGCCATCTCCTCTTCGTCGAAGACCTCTCGCGGCTGCCTCGCGTTGGGTGCAATGCGTTCGACCGGTAGCTCGGCGAACCGTGCGCCATCGACCTGTGCCAGGTCCTCGGCCGCAACTGGATCCGTTTGCTCCATGGTCGCTACCGGCGACTCGGTCGCGATCGATGCTGCCGGGTCAGTTCCTTCGGTTGGCTGATCCTCCGGTGCCGACGGGATCAATGCGCCCAAGCCGCGACCGAGTCCCCTACGCGTGCTCATCGAGCCTCCTTCGAGTGTGCGATCTCGCGCGATGCTTCCAGGTACGACATTGCCCCGGGTGAGGTCGGGTCGTAGGTCATGACGCTCTGCTGATAGCTCGGCGCCTCGGAGATCCTTACCGATCGCGGCACCGCAGTCCGCAGCACGAGGTCACCGAAGTACTGCCGGACCTCGTCGGCCACGCCCGCCGACAGTCGCGTACGCGCGTCATGCATCGTCAACAGGATCGTCGTTACGGACAACGACGGGTTGAGATGCGACTTGATCAACTCGACATTGTGCATGAGTTGACCGAGGCCCTCGAGTGCGTAGTACTCGCATTGGATCGGGATCAGCATCTCGCGGCCCGCGACTAGTGCGTTCACGGTGAGTAGCCCGAGCGATGGCGGACAGTCGATGAACACGTAGTCGATGCGCGCCCCCGCTTCCTCCTGCTCGCTCAGATGTGCGTCGAGTGATTTGCGGAGGCGGGACTCGCGTGCGACGAGAGACACTAACTCGATCTCTGCTCCGGCAAGATCGATCGAGGCGGGGACCACGTAGAGGCCCTTGATATCCGGGCACTCCTGGATGACCGCCGACATCGGCTGGCCGTCGACGATGGCCTCGTACACGCCCGGTGTTCCCTGACGGTGCTCGATCTGAAGGGCTGTCGAAGCGTTGCCCTGCGGATCCAGGTCGACCACCAGTACCCGTTGGCCGTGCTGCGCCATCGCTGCCGCGATGTTCACGGTGGACGTCGTCTTTCCGACGCCGCCCTTCTGGTTGGCCACGACGAACACCCGGGTCTCACGCGGCTTCTCAAACGGTCGCATATCAAGCGACATCCGACTCACTTGCTCGGCGACAGCCGCAGCCAATGGAGTCGATGGGTCCCCACCGGGGCCGAGGTCGACGATATCGCCAGCGCGGGCGTATGTCTGCGTACCTGGACCGGGCGTTGGGCCGAATGACTCGTTGACCTGAGGGTTGGACTCTGGCGTCGTTTCACGTGAAACATCACCGGACTCGCGACCGACCCAGCCGAGATGATCACTGACCTCGTGCTCATGCGGCGGATGCGGCCAACCGATTCCTGGAACCGTTGTGTCGGGCATAGACACCTCTCTCTCACTCACCGATCAGTGTGCCGCGCCCAGCGGTCGATCGACGCCGATCTCCACAACGGTGGTCGGCTCCTCCAGTACGTCACTACCGTACGTCTTGAGTCTCGGCGGACTATCGGAGACACGGGCGATTGTCTTAGCCGAGGCGGCGACTTCATCCTCGGCAGCCGTTCCCTTGAGCGCGACGACGCGACCACCCGGCCGGCACAGCGGAGCGCACCATCGGACGAGCCGCTCGAGTGGGGCGACGGCACGCGACGTGACGACATCGAAGGAGCCACCCGCCCACTCCTCAACGCGACCCCGGGTGACCGAGGCCCGCGCTTCGAGCCCGAGTTCGCGTACACACTCCGACAGGAATGTGGTTCGACGGAGCAGGGAGTCGATCAGAACCACCTGCAGGTCCGGCCGGCGAATCGACCACGCCAATCCCGGGAGCCCGGCGCCCGAGCCCACGTCCGCCACCGTCGCGTGCTCCTCGACGGCATCAGACGCGATCGCACAGTTCAGGAGGTGGCGTTCCCAGACCTTTGGAGCCTCACGCGGTCCGATCACCCCACGGTCGATGCCGATGCCACAGAGCAGTTCGGCGTAGCGGGTAGCCAATGGAAGTTCAGCTGAAAACACCTCCACCGCCACATCGGGCGGTGGAGGTGTTTCACGTGAAACATCTCCGGCGGTCACGAGAGTGGTTGCACCACAACGCGCCGACCCGGCTCCTCGCCCTCAGACTCACTCGTCAGACCAGCGGCCGCAACAGCGTCATGAACGACCTTGCGCTCGAAGGGGGTCATCGGATCCAAACGCTCCGACTCACCACTCTCCCGAACACGCTCGATCGCCGACTGCGCGAGTGACTCGAGCTCCTCACGACGAGCGGCCCGGAAGCCACCTACATCGAGCATCAAGCGGGAGCGCTCGCTCGTCTCACGGAGGACGGCCAACCGGGTCAGCTCCTGAAGTGCCTCCAGTACCTCACCGTCACGACCCACCAACTGAGTTAGCTCAGCACCCACGATCGACACCGCCGCACGATTCCCGTCGACATCCATATCGATGTCACCGTCCAGATCGGCAATATCCAGGAGCTCTTCCAGGAAGTCGGCGGCGATATCGCCTTCGCCCTCGAGTCGCTCCCGCCGACTCATACCGGTCTTCTCCTCAGTCACCGGCGCGTCGTCAGACACCACGGCCTCCTCGTTCAGCGTCATTTGGCCTTACCCCCACCTGGGTTCTTCCGATTCTTACGAGACTGCTTCTTCGGCTGTTGCCGCTGCGGTGGAGCCTTGGCTTCGGTCTTCGTTTCCGTCGCGCTACCCCCGTCGGTCACGGCGGTCGCCTTCCCCTTCGCCGCATCGCGGCGCTCCTTCGCCTTGGCCGCTTCGGTCCCGGGTGCCGGGTTGTTGCGAATGACCCAGAACTGCTGACCCATGGTCCAAGCGTTGGAGGTGACCCAGTACATGAGGACACCGATCGGGAACGCAATACCGCCGATCGCAAAGACAAATGGCAGCACATACAACATCAGCTTCTGCGTCTGCGCATACTGACCTGTCATCGCCGACGGAGGCATGTTCTTGCTCATCAGCTGCCGCTGCGTCGTGAACGTCGTAGCGCACATGATCACGACCATCGCGCCGGTGATCAGCTTGACGGTCGAATCACCATCGATGAAGCGATCCGCCAGGGACACACCCCAGAACGTCGCGTGACTGATCGACTCCGCCTGGGCATCGGTCAAGAAGCCGCGTGGGTCACCCTTCGCCGCATGGTCGATGACTCGAAACAATGCGAAGAAGATCGGCATCTGAAGCAGCAGCGGCATGCACGAGGAGAGCGGGTTCGTACCGGTCTCCTTGAACAGCTTCATCTGTTCCTGGGCGAGCCGCTCGCGATCGTGACCGTACTTCTTCTGCAGCTCCTTCACCTGTGGCTGCAGCAGTTGCATGTTCCGGCTGCTCTTGATCTGCTTGACGAACAACGGGATGAGCATCGCCCGGATCGTCACCGTCAGGCCGACGATCGAGAGCAACCAGGTCCACCCCGAATGCTCCGGCATCCCGAGGTGCTCGAAGACCCAGTGCCACCCGAGCATGATCCCCGATACCAGGTAATACAGCGGGGACAGGATCGTGTTGAAGAAGTCGCCCATCTAAGCTCCTTGCCGCAGTTCCAAGCGGCGTTCGCGTTCGGCGGCCGGCGTACCCGGCACAGGGTCGTAGCCACCCGGGTTCCACGGGTGACAGCGGGAAATCCGACGGACAATCAACCACGACCCCCGGATCGCACCATGCGTCTGTACGGCCTCCAGGCCGTAGGCAGAGCAGGACGGATAGAAGCGACACACGTCGCCGTACAGCGGGCTGATCGCAAACCGCCACAGCTTGATGAAGCCGATCAGAAGGTACTTCACCGCTGATCCAACAAGCGGTTCAGCGCGTAATCCAGATCCGCCCCGAGTCCTGCGCTCGAAGCGATCGCTGAGTCTGGTTTGGCCCGGATCACGAGCGCGGAGCCGGCCGGTAGTACCCGCAACCGCTCACGCACCAGATGCCTGAGCCGACGCTTCACTCGGTTACGTACAACGGCCGAACCGACCCTGCGGCCCACAACAAAGCCGACGCCCGGCTCACCATCGCTCGGGGCTTCGGGCACAACCAAGTGCGCCACGAGCGTGCGTGAGGATGCCCTCGTACCTCGTCTCGTGGCTGCCCGGAAGTCCTCCGCGTCGCGAAGGCGATGCGCGGTCGACAGCACGGAGGTCGTCTCAGGCAGAGAGCTTCTGGCGACCCTTGCGACGGCGCGCCGCGACGATCGCGCGGCCGGCGCGCGTGCGCATCCGCAGACGGAAGCCGTGCTTCCTGCTCCGACGACGAGTGTTCGGCTGGTACGTGCGCTTA